>NZ_JBWKER010000048.1:0-71362 GCF_056435345.1 Kitasatospora sp. NPDC043950 | reverse complement strand
GCCCTGCCTGGGGCAGGGCGCGGGCCATGCAAGGCGGGGATCCGCTGTTGCCAGCGGGAGGTGGTGGGCGGGAGGTGGTGGGCAGGAGGTGGGGAGGGTGGGGGGCGGGGGGCGGGGGGGAGGGGGCCCCAGAGATCAGGCAAAGAACCACGCGCAGGAAGTCGGCCCGTCCGACTTCCTGCGCACCACCACACCACCGCCCCACCCCACCGCACCGAAGGCCGGTGCCCCTGGGGCACCGGCCTTCACGGCGAGGCGGACCAGCCAGGTCCAGCGAAGTCAGGCGGCGATCCCGGCGTCCTCCACCGACGCCCCGGCCACCGGCTCCCCCGCCGCCGTCCCGGCCTTCCGGTCGCGCATCACCAGCGTGGCCACGACCGCCGCCGCCAGCACCCCGATCGCGCTGATCGTGAAGGTCGTCGACATCGCCGAGGTGAAGGCCTCCCGGACGGTCCGGACGAGCCCGGCGTCCCCGTTGGCCAGCGCCAGCGCCCCGCCGACGGAGTGCTTCGCCTCCTCCGGCATCCCGGCGGGCATCTCGGCGGCGAAGCCGCTCGACAGCAGCGAGCCCAGGATCGCGATGCCGAGCGCGGTGCCGGCCTGCTGGATGGTGTCGTTCAGCGCCGAGCCGACGCCCGCCTGCTCCGGCGGGATGGTACCCATCAGCGCCCCCACCGCCGCCGGCATCGCCAGGCCCGCGCCGAGGCCGAGCAGCCCGAGGGCGACCGCCGGGACGGTGAAGCCGGTGCCGGCGGTGACGGTGGTCAGCAGGGCGAAGGAGGCGGCCATGACGAGCATCCCGGTGAGGATGAGCAGGCGGTTGCCGATCGTGGCGGCGAACTTGGCGCCGACCCCGTTGCCGACCAGGGCGGCGATGGCCAGCGGAACGAACGCGAGGCCCGCCTTGACCGGCGAGTAGCCGAGCACGAACTGCAGGTACTGGGTGAGCACGAGCAGCAGGCCGCCATTGCCGATCTGCACCAGGGTCAGCGACAGCGAGCCCCCGCTGAAGTTGCGGTGCTTGAAGAGCGCCAGCGGGACCATGGGCGCGGAGGTGACGTTCTCCCACACCACGAACCCGCCGAGCGCGAGCACCGCGACGGCCAGGGTGACCAGGGACTGGCCGCCGAAGGCGCCGTGCTGCGGGATCTCGATGATCCACCAGACCAGGGCGGTCATGCCGGCCGCGGACAGCACCGCGCCGAGCGGGTCGGGCTTCTGCCACGGCCCCTTGGACTCCGGCATCAGGAGCAGGCCCGCCAGGATCGCCAGGGCGACGACCGGAACGTTGATGAAGAAGATCGAGTGCCAGGAGAAGTGGTCGATCAGCACGCCGCCGAGGACCGGGCTGCCGACCAGCCCCAGCATCGCCACCGAGCTCCAGGCGGCCATCGCCTTGTTGCGCTCGTCCTCGTCGAAGACGGTGATGAGGATCGACAGCGTCGAGGGCATGATCAGCGATCCGCCGACGCCCATGGCGACCCGTGCCGCGATCACCTCGCCGGGGTTGGTGCAGAAGGTGGCCGCGAGGGAGGCCGCCCCGAAGAGCAGCAGTCCGATGATCATGATCTTCCGGCGGCCGAAGCGGTCCCCGAGGCTGCCGGCGGTGAGCAGCAGCCCGGCGAAGACCAGGACATAGGAGTCGAGGATCCACTGGGTGTCCTGGGCGCTGGCGTCGAGGTCCGCCGTCATCGAGGGCACGGCGACCGTGAGCGCCATGCTGTCGACCACCAGGACGAGCGAGCTCAGGCACAGCACGATCAGGATCCACCAGCGGTGCGGGTTGCGGCCCTCGGTCGCGTTGAGCGCTGTCATCAGCCACCCCTCCATTCTGCGCACACCGTTCCCCCGATGCGCACGTCGCTCCTTCGTTGCGCACACTGTACGCACTGCGGAACGGTGTGCGCAACACCCGACTCCTGTACGCTCGATGCGAACGGTGTACGCAGCGAAGCAGGAGCAGAGGGAAGGGGAGCCGCCATGGCCGCCGAAACGAACCCGATCCCGTCCGTGTGGGCCCGTCGGCAGCGCGAGCCCGACCAGCCCGCACTCAGCCGGGCCGCGATCGTCCGCGAGGCGATCACCATGCTGGACGCCGAGGGCATCGAGGCCCTGAGCATGCGCAAGCTGGCCACCCGGCTGAACGCGGGCGCCACCTCCCTGTACCGGCACGTGGCGACCAAGGACGAGCTGATGGAGCTCGCGGTGGACGAGGTCTTCGGCGAGATCACCCTCCCGCCCGCCGACAGCCCCGACTGGCGCGCCGCCGCCACCGAGGCCGCCGGCGCCTTCCGGGCGACGGCCCTGCGCCACCCCTGGCTGTCGTCCGTCCTCGGCCAGGCCGGCCTCGCCTACCTCGGCCCCAACCTGATGTCCTACGGCGAGCGGCTGACCGCCTTCTTCACCTCGGCCGGCTTCCCCGAGCCGGTCCGGGCGATCGACGCGGTCATCTCCTACGTCGTCGGCATGAGCACCACGGAGGCGGCCTGGCTCACCACCGTCGCCCGGGCCGGCGAGAGCGAGGCCGCGTTCATCGCCCGGCTGATGCCCGCCGCCCGGGAGGCCACCGCGGGCTTCGCCCACCTCACCGACGCCTACTCGACCGTCTCCGCGGACCCGGACCCGGCCGCCACGCGCGACGCCAAGTTCGCCTACGGCCTCGACGTGGTCCTGGACGGCCTGGCCCTCCGCCTGCCCCGCTGACTCTCCGGTCGGACGACCCCCGGCCACTCCGCTCAGCGCGCAGCCGCCGTCCGCCCACCACGCCGGGCCGACCGGACCAAGCCGTCCAACTCCCCCGCAAAGGGACAGCGGTCGCGTCCCACGTGCGGGCGCCCCTTCCCCGCCTGGCGAAATACCGGCGGTCGCGGGGTGGGGAGCGGGCACAATGGCCTAGTGATGGTGGGCCGTCCGGTGTCGGGGGGCCAGGGAATGGAGGCCCGGGTGAGCGATCTTCCGCGCAAGGCAGTGACCCGCACGGCACGGCTCGCCGCCCTGCCTCTGGGGATAGCCGGACGCGCCACGCTCGGTCTGGGCAAGCGCATCGGCGGCCGCTCCGCCGAGGTGGTGACGGCCGAGCTCCAGCAGGCCACCGCCGACCAGCTGTTCAAGGTCCTGGGTGAACTCAAGGGCGGAGCCATGAAGTTCGGGCAGGTGCTGTCCGTCTTCGAGGCCGCGCTGCCCGAGGAGGTCGCCGGGCCGTACCGGGCCGCGCTCACCAAGCTGCAGGACGCCGCTCCCCCGATGCCCGCCGCCAAGGTGCACACCGCGCTCGCCCAGCGGCTCGGGGACGGCTGGCGCGAGCTGTTCCGGGAGTTCGACGACCGGCCGGCCGCGGCCGCCTCGATCGGGCAGGTGCACCGGGCCGTCTGGCACGACGGGCGCCGGGTCGCGGTCAAGGTGCAGTACCCGGGCGCGGGTGACGCGCTGCTCGCCGACCTGACGCAACTGAGCCGGGTGGCCTGGCTGTTGGGCCCGCTGATCCCGGGGCTGGACATCAAGCCGCTGATCGCCGAGCTGCGCGAACGGGTGTCGGAGGAGCTGGACTACGAGCTGGAGGCGCAGGCCCAGCGCCGGCACGCCGAGGAGTTCGCCGGCGACCCGGACATCGTGGTGCCCGGCGTGGTGGCGCAGGCCGACCAGGTGCTCGTCTCCGAGTGGATGGACGGCACCCCGCTGGCCGAGGTGATCACGGACGGCACCCAGGAGGAGCGCGACCGTGCCGGGCAGTTGCTGGCCCGGTTCCTGTTCGCGGGCCCGTCCCGGACCGGCCTGCTGCACGCGGACCCGCACCCGGGCAACTTCCGGCTGCTGAAGGACGACGGCCCGGCGTCGGGCTGGCGGCTGGGGGTGCTGGACTTCGGCACGGTGGACCGGCTGCCGGGCGGGCTGCCCGCGCCGATCGGGGCGTCGCTGCGGATGGCCCTGGACGGCGACGCGGCGGGCGTGCTGAAGATGCTGCGCGAGGAGGGCTTCGTCAAGCCCTCGATCGAGCTGGACCCGGACGCGGTGCTGGACTACCTGCGGCCGATCATCGAGCCGGCCGCCGTGGACAGCTTCCACTTCACCCGGGCCTGGATGCGCGCGCAGGCGGCCCGGATCGCCGATCCACGCTCGCCCGCCTACAACCTGGGCAAGCAGCTGAACCTGCCGCCCGCGTACCTGCTGATCCACCGGGTGACGCTGAGCACCATCGGGGTGCTCTGCCAGCTGGGCGCCCAGGCGCCGTTCCGGGCGGAGATGCTGGCGTGGCTGCCCCAGTTCGCCGGCCGGGAGCCGGCGAAGCCGGCCAACCCAGCGGGGACGGCGAAGCCCGCCGGTCGCAAGCCGGCAGGCGGCAGGCCCGCCAGCCGCACCCGCAAGAGCTGACCGGAACGCCGCCCCCGACGACCGCAGGCCGCTCCCCGTGACGGGGGGCGGCCTGCGGCACGACGGGGGTGGAACGCGGGGAGGCCCCGCACGCGACGACAGCCGCGACTACATCAGGGCGACGGCGATCGCCTTGCGGGCCCGCAGCGAGGCGCGCTCGGCCCGCTGCTTGAGCCGGCGGGCCCGGGCGACCCGGGTGACGAGGCGTTGGTGCTCGGCCTCGTGCAGGCGCTCTTGCATATGGGCCCGGGCCAGGGATTCGTGGAGGAGTTGCATTTCGAGGGTCCTGTTCTGGATCTGAAGTTCGGTGGTCTGCTCAGCGCGGACGGTCGGATCGATGGCGGCGGCGGTCATGTGGTGGTCCTGCTCGTGGTGCGTGCTCGGGAAGGGGGCTGGCCGGGATGCGTCGGCCTTGGCGGCGGCGATCCGGACGGAACGGCGGAGGGAGCTGTCCAGCAGGGGCTGCTCTCCCCGGCGGACGGCCCTGGCGCCGTGGGCGGGGTTCACGCCATGACCTCGGTCTTGCGCGGACGGCCACGCGGCCGCTTGCGGGCCACGACGACGCCCTGGACGAAGAGCTCGCCACCCCAGACGCCCCACGGCTCGCGCCGCTCCAGCGCACCGGTCAGACAGGCGTCCTTGACCGGGCAGGTGCCGCAGAGGGACTTCGCGTACTCGACGTCGGCGGGCGTCTCGGCGAAGAAGACCTCGGGGTCGAAGGCGCGGCAGGGGATGGGGAGCCCGAGCGCCTCGGCCTGCTCGATGGAGCTGATCTGCATGGAAGGAACCTCCGGGGGGTCGGCCTGGTCGGCCTTGGTGATCTGGCTTGTCGGCGGTACGGACGGGATGGGCGGCGTGATGACCGTGGACACTGTGGCGTCTTCCTCGTCTTCTCAGTGGTTCCGGCCCAGATGGCTGGTGGGTCTGGGCCGGAGGCCCCGGGGGGCCTGGGTGGTCTTGCGTACCGGACAAAACAGAAGGGCCGCGGATCCCGGTGTGACGGGTTCCGCGGCCCTGGAGGTGCCGACCTGAGGCTTACTCAGGTTCGTTCTCTCCAGGGTTCAGGCCCGCGGAAGGCCCGCATCCGGACGGCCGTGGCGCCCGCAAAGGCGGCCATGGCCTGGTTAATCTGCTGCTCGTTCTGCTTCTGGGTGCTTCCGGCACCGACGACCTGCGCATAGTCGCCATGCATGGCGGCTGCTACGACTGCCTTCGGTGCCTGGGTCGGTCGCTCATCACGCAGGGAGCGCGACGTACCGAACGACGCCCAGTCGCCGGACAGACCGGCCTCGACGGAGGTGCCTTCGACGTTCCTGCCGCCCGCGGCGCAGACATCAGTGTGTCCAAGGCCACTGACAGCGGGGACGACGGAGACACCGGTGGTGTCGAGACCCAGACCGGTTCCACCGAGCTCGGCGAGCGCCCGCAGACGGGCGGCACGCAGGGAGGCAGCAACAACGGTCTGGCCAGTCATTTTGGTGATCATGATGTTTCCCACTGTCATCGCCTCCTCTCGGCGTCTCGCGGAGCCAGGTCGCCCCGGTTCCGAATGTTCGGATGTCTGTCTCGGTGAAGCTGCTGGGTGCAGGGGATTCGGCACAGGTGTCACCCCGTGCGATCTCGTCCCCTTGACCGCTCCGGCAGGCTATTGCGCTCCCGGTATGCCGCGCAAACTATTTTTCACGGCGGGTTCGGATGTCCCCCGAGCGGCCCCCGGGAGACTCCCCTGGACCGCGCCCGGACCGGCTCACGCCGGATCGACCGGCTCGCCGTCCTCGACGCCGTCCGGATCCTCCTCGGGCTCCTCCCCCGCACACAACGAGAGCACGGCCGCCCCGTACTTGTCCAGCTTCATCGCGCCGACCCCGGAGATCACGGCCAGCTCCTGGCGGCTGGCCGGCACGTCCTCGGCGATGGCCATCAGCGTGGCGTCGGTGAACACCACGTAGGCCGGCGCCCCCTGCTTCTTGGCCTGGCGGGCCCGCCACTCGCGCAGCCGCTCGTACAGCGCCTCGTCCATGGTGGACGGGCAGCTCTCGCAGCGGCGCAGCTTGCGCTCGACCGCCTCGGTGAGCACCTTCTCGCAGACCCGGCACTTGACCGGGCCGCGGACCCGCCGTCCGGCGGAGCGCTCGCCGGGCTCCACGCCCCCGCGCCCGCCCCGCCCGCCGGTGCGTGCGCCGGGGGCGCTGGAACCGGGGCGCAGCCCGTCCAGGAAGCGGCTGGGCTTGCGGCTGGCCCGGCCGCCCGGGGAGCGGCTGAGCGCCCAGGAGAGGGAGAGGTGCTTGCGGGCCCGGGTGACGCCGACGTAGAGGAGTCGGCGCTCCTCCTCGATCTGCTCGTCGGTCTTGGCGTAGATGATCGGCAGGGTGCCCTCGGTGAGGCCGACGAGGAAGACGGCGTCCCATTCGAGGCCCTTGGCGGCGTGCAGCGAAGCGAGGGTGACGCCTTCGACGGCGGGGGCGTGCTGGGCGGCAGCGCGGGCGTCGAGTTCGGCGACGTAGGCGGCGAGGTCGGCGCTGTGGCCGGCGGCGGTGCGGGTGCGCTCGAACTCCTCGGCGAGCCGGACGAGGGCGGCGAGGGACTCCCAGCGGTCGCGCACGGCGCCGGAGCCGGCGGGCGGTTCGGCGGTGAAGCCGCGGGCGGCGAGGACGGCGCGGACCTGGCCGGCCAGGTCGGGGGCGTCGGCGGTGAGCGGGTCGGCGCCGGCCCGGGCGGCGCCGCGCAGCAGGACGCCGGCGTCGCGGACCTCGGGGCGTTCGAAGAACCGCTCGGCGCCCTTGAGCTGGTAGGGGACGCCGAGGTCGGCGAGGGCCTGCTCGTAGACCTCGGACTGGCCGTTGGTGCGGAACAGGACGGCGACCTCGCTGGCGCGCACGCCGGTGGCGAGCAGGTCCTTGATCCGGCGGGCGGTGGTCTCGGCCTCGGTGGGTTCGTCCTCGTACTCGGTGTAGACGGGTTCGGGGCCGGCCTCGCGCTGGGAGACGAGTTCGAGGCGGTGGCGGGCGGCCTCGCCGCGGGCCTGGCTGAGCAGTCCGTTGGCGAGGTGGACCACCTGCGGGGTGGAGCGGTAGTCGCGGACCAGCTTGACGACCGTGGCCTCGGGGTGGCGGGTGCGGAAGTTGAGCAGGTAGTCGGGGGTGGCGCCGGTGAAGGAGTAGATGGTCTGGCTGGCGTCGCCGACGACGCAGAGGCTGGCCCCGCCGCCGGGGCCGGTCCACTGGTCGAGCAGCCGCTGCTGGAGCGGGGAGACGTCCTGGTACTCGTCGACGGTGAAGTGCCGGTACTGGGAGCGGACCTGGTCCGCGATGTCGGGGCGGTCCTCCAGGATGGCGGCGGTGAGCAGCAGGACGTCCTCGAAGTCGATGACGCCGCGGCGGCTCTTGGTCTCCTCGTAGACGCGGTAGACCTGGGCGGTCTCGGCCGGGTCGCGGGGGGCGTCGCGGCCGGACTTCTGGACGGCGGCGGGGTAGTCGTCGGGGCCGAGCTGGGTGACCTTGGCCCACTCGATCTCGGCGGTGAGGTCGCGCAGTTCGGTGCGCTGGACGCGCAGGCCGCAGCGGCCGGCGGATTCGGCGACGAGCTGGACCTTGCGTTCGAGCAGCTGGGGCACGGGGCCGCCGACGGCGCGCGGCCAGAAGTACTGGAGCTGGCGCAGGGCGGCGGCGTGGAAGGTGCGGGCCTGGACGCCGTCGGCGCCGAGTTGGCGCAGCCGGCCGCGCATCTCGCCGGCGGCGCGGGCGGTGAAGGTGACGGCGAGGACCTGCTGGGGCTGGTACACGCCGCTGCGCACGCCGTAGGCGATCCGGTGGGTGATGGCGCGGGTCTTGCCGGTGCCGGCGCCGGCGAGGACGCAGACGGGCCCGTGCAGGGCGGTGGCGACGGCGCGCTGTTCGGGGTCGAGCCCGGCGAGCACGGCGTCGGGGCCCGTGGCGGCGGTGGGGTCGGCCCAGAGGGAGCCGTGGGGGCCGTCGGACGGGCTGCCGCTCAAGAGGTCTTCCTGCATGCTTTCCATCCTCTCAGCCCGCTGGGACAACGGGGGCGGGGTTGTCCACAGGCACGGTGTGATCGCAGGATGATCGCTGCGCACCGGGGCGCGCGGGGCCGTTCGGGCGCCGTCGTGGTGCGACGGAGCGTGGCCGTGCGGAATGACCGTCGCGCGGTGGGCGTTCCTGCCCTGAGACCGTACGCCCTCTTCCTGAAGGAGCCTCCTCGATGTCCGGCAGCGTGACGATGTACAGCACGACCTGGTGCGGGTACTGCAACCGACTCAAGAGCCAGCTGGACCGGGAGGGGATCGGCTACACGGAGGTCAACATCGAGGAGGACCCGGCGTCGGCGTCGTTCGTCGAGTCGGTCAACGGCGGCAACCAGACCGTGCCGACGGTGCTGGTGACGCCGAACGCCGGCGGCGAGCGGGTCGTGATGACCAACCCGAGCCTGCTCCAGGTGAAGAAGGCCCTCGGGGTCTGAGTGGTCCGAACGGCCTGAGCGGTCCGCGCGACCCGAGCGGCCCGCATGGTCCGTGCTGCCCGAGCGGGCTTGAACGGCCGGGCCGGCCCGGGGTCCGGGCCGGCGCGCGTCACTGCGCGTCGGCCCTGGCGGGGTCGACGGGTGCGGCGGGCGCGGGCAGGGTGGCGCGCGCGCCGAGGTCGCCGATGCCGTAGACGAGCCGGCTGCGGTCGGCCGAGTAGCGGGTCTCGATGACCCGGACGGGCCCGCGCCGGTCGTAGGTGACGCGGGTCTGGACCATCAGCGGCACGCCGGGGCCGCCCTGGAACCACTGGGCCTCCTCGGGGCCGGGCATCCGGGCGACCAGGTGGTCGACGGCGCCGATCTCGGTGCGGCCGAGTTCGTTGAGGACGGCCTCGTCGCCGCCCTCGACCGGGTCGGGTTCCATCAGCGGGGTGCCGGCGGCGAGTCCGGCCCGGTAGTGGCTCTCCTCGATGGAGTACGGCTCGCGGTCGAGCAGGCGCAGTTGGCGGCGGACCACGATGGCCTCGCCGGGGCGCAGTCCGAGCCGTTCGGCGATGTCGACCCGGGCCCGGACGATCATCATCTCGAAGTCGGTGGTGAGTTCGCGGCCGGCCTCGGCGGCCTCGCCGAGGTAGACGGCGGAGGGCACGGCCAGGCAGTCCCGGGGGGCGGGGGCCAGGGTGGGGCCGTAGGCGCGGTGGTCCAGGACGGGATGTTCCCGCAGGTAGGTGCCCTTGCCCTGGAGGCGGACCAGGCGGCCTTCGTTGACCAGGACGTCGACGGCGAGCCGGACGGTGTTGCGGGCGACTCCGTACTGGCGTTCCAGTTCGCTCTCGACCGGGAGTGCGGCGTCGGCGGTGAACTCGCCCTCGGCGATCCGGCGGCGCAGGTCGGCGGCGAGACGCTGGTATTTGGGGGATTGGGCGGTGCCCCGGGGGATTGTCACCCGAGTGAATGTAGCGAGCGCGATGGCGGGGTTTCAGCCGTTTCCGGCAATGTCGTCCGCGCGGGTTGACGACGGCTTCGGGACGGCGGGCGGTGGTAGCAGAACTGGCCCGTCCGGCCACGAACATCCGATCGTGGCGGATTCGGAAAGGAAGGGAAAAGAAAAACGGGGGCGCGCGGGATAACCCGCACGCCCCCCATTCGTCGGGGATTACCAGCGCGCCGCCGACGGCAGCGGTCCGCCGTACCAGAGCTCGACCAGGTGGCGCGCGATCGAGATCCCGGAGGGCGGCAGGATCTCCCCCGCCTCCATCCCGGCCCGCAGCTCCTCGCGGGAGAACCAGCGCGCCTCGGCCAGTTCCTCGCCGTCCACGGTGATCGCCGTGCCGCCCGGCAGCGCCCGGCCCGTGAAGCCGAGCATCAGGCTCGACGGGAAGGGCCAGGGCTGGCTGGCGACGTAGCGCACCTCGCCGACCTGCACGCCGGCCTCCTCGTGCACCTCGCGCACCACCGCCTGCTCGATCGACTCCCCCGGCTCGACGAAGCCGGCCAGGGTGGACCAGCGGCCCTCCGGCCACAGCGCCTGGCGGCCGAGCAGGCAGCGGTCCTGCTCGTCGGTGATCACCATGATCACCGCCGGGTCGGTGCGCGGGTAGTGCTCGGCCGCACAGGAGGTGCAGCGCCGCACGTGCCCGGCGCCGGCCTTCTCGGTCGGGTGCCCGCAGCGCGAGCAGAAGCTGTGCAGCCGGTGCCAGTGCTCCAGCGCCACGGCGTGCACCAGCAGTCCGGCGTCCCGGTCCGACAGCAGCGCGCCGACCTCGCGCAGTCCGGCCGGGCGGGCGTCGCCGTCCAGCCGCCCGGGCAGGCTCTCACCGGCCAGCGCGAAGTACGAGACGCCGTCCTCGTCGGTGCCGAGGAAGTACCGGTCCCCGGTCTGCGGCGCCTCGAAGGAGGGCATCAGCACGAGTTCGGTGCCCTGCGCGGTGTCGACGACGAACGCCTCGCCGCCGGCGATCGGCAGCACCCGGGTGGCCGGGTGGCTCCAGGCGGCGGCCAGCCAGGGCTCGTCGAGCCGGTGCTCGGCCGCCCGGTCCACCCCGGCCCGGGCCAGTGCCAGGTTCAGTGGGCGTTCGGTCTCAGGCACGGTGCTCACTTCGTTCCATCCCCACGTGATGAATCATCCGGATGAGTGATCTGACTGCCATGGTGTGCCCGCGCGGGGTCACGCGCCGGGCCGGAAGTTCTCGGCCAGGTCCCCCCACAGGTACGCGGCCGTCTCCACGCCCTTGGCCAGCAGGTCCAGTTCGACCTTCTCGTTGACCGAGTGCCAGCCGTCCGAGGGCACCGAGATGCCGAGGAACAGCACCGGCGCGCCGAGCACGTCCTGGAGGTCGGCGGCCGGGCCGGAGCCGCCCTCGCGGGTGAAGAGGATCTTCTGCCCGAAGGCCCGGCCCATGGCGCGGACGGTGGACTGCAGCGCCGGGTGGTCCAGCGGGGTCAGGCAGGGCCGGGTCGCGCCCGGGAAGGTCAGCTCGTGGCGGACGCCCTCGGGCACCCGCGCGGCCACCCACTCCCGGACGGCCTCGCGCACCTTCTCCACCTCCTGCCCGGCGACCAGCCGGAAGGACAGCTTGAGGTGCGCCGAGGACGGCACGATGGTCTTGCCGCCGGGGCCGGTGTAGCCGCCCCAGAGGCCGTTGACCTCGGCGGTCGGGCGGGCCCAGACCCGCTCCAGGGTGGAGTAGCCGGCCTCGCCCCGGGTGCCGTACGACTTGGCGACCCTGAGCCACTGCGCCTCGTCGAAGGGCAGTTCGGCGAACAGCTCGCGCTCGCGGTCGGTCAGCTCGATCACGCCGTCGTAGAAGCCCGGGATGTCCACCCGGCGGTCGGCGTCGTGCAGGCCGGCCGCCAGCTCGGCGGCGACCTGCGCCGGGTTGGGGACGGCGCCGCCGAAGGAGCCGGAGTGGATGTCGGTGTCCGGGCCGTACAGGTCGATCTGGGCGTCGGCCAGGCCCCGCATGCCGGTGCAGACGGTCGGCGTGGTCTCGGACCACATGCCGGTGTCCGAGATGACCACCACGTCGGCGGCCAGCCGCCCGGCCTCGCGCCGGACCAGGTCGGCGAAGTGCGGCGAGCCGGACTCCTCCTCGCCCTCGATCAGCAGCTTGAGGTTGACGGCCGGCGCGGTGCGGCCGGTCGCGGCCAGGTGGGCGCGCACGCCCAGGGTGTGGAAGAACACCTGGCCCTTGTCGTCGGCCGCGCCGCGGGCGAACAGCCGTCCGCCGACCACGGTCGGGGTGAACGGCTCCGTGTCCCAGCCGTCCTCCTTGGCAGCGGGCTGCACGTCGTGGTGCCCGTAGACCAGGACGGTCGGCGCGGACGAGTCCCCGGAGGGCCACTCGGCGAACACCGCCGGCAGGCCGTCGGTCTCCCACACCTCGGCCACCGGGAAGCCGGAGTCGCGCAGCTTGGCGGCCAGCCACTCGGCGGAGCGCCGCACGTCGCCGGCGCGGGCCGGGTCGGCGGAGACCGAGGGAATGGCCAGCCACTCGGAGAGGTCGGCGAGGAAGCCGGCCTGGTGCTGGTCGATGAAGGAGCGGACGACGCTGTCCGGAGTTCTCGTCATACGGACGACTTTAGTTCGCCCGTGCGGGTGCCCGCCCCGGCCGTCCGGCTGCCGGGCGCCGTCGGGGCTGTAACCTCCGTCACCCCCGTCCGCGCCCCCGGAGTGGAGGGGGCGCGGACGGGGGTGACGGGAGGGTGCGCGAACCTCAGCCGGAGCGGCGCAGCAGGGAGATCCGCGAGCGGGTGAGCAGCGCGGCCAGGCCCGCCGCGAGCACCGGCAGCGCCACCACGGTGACCGCGATGGTGAGCCACGGGAGGACCACGACCGAGTTGTTGGCGATCGTCTCGGCGCTCATCCCGGGGACGGAGGTCGCCACGCCCTGGACCTTGCGCAGGGCCACCGCCGGCACGATCCCGCAGACGGTGCCGAGGAGGGTGCCCATGGCGGCGATCACCCCGCACTGGAAGCCGGAGAGCGTGCGCCGGATCCGGGGCTCGGCGCCGACCGCCGCGAGGGTGGTCAGGTCGCGCTGGGAGTCGGCGGCGGCGAGTCCGGTGGCGATGCCGGCCGCGCCGAGGGCGACGATGCCGGCGAAGATCGACAGGCCGAGGCCGATCAGGTCGGACCTGGACTGGTAGCCGCGCTCGATCGAGAGGACGTCCTGGTCGGTGAGCTTGGCCAGCGCCCCGTTGGCCTTCTGCTGGGCGCCGTCGGAGGGCGAGCTGTCGGGCAGCCAGACCGAGCCGGCCGGGGAGGTGGTGAGGCCGAGCCGGGTGGCGGTGTCGGGGCTGATCACGGCCTGGCCGCTGGCCGGCACCACCGCGGACGCGAGGACGGCGTCGACGGAGATCTCGGTGTGGCCGCGCTTCCGGGGGGACGGCCCGTCGGTCTCCTCCATCGGATCGTTCAACCCGACCGCGACCTTGCCGTCCTTGAGGTACTTCGCGTCGAAGACCACGGCCTTGCCGGCGGCGAGGGCCTGCCCGGCGGCCGGGTCGGTGACGCCGTAGAGGTTGCGCAGCAGGGTGGCGTCGCCCGCGGAGAGGTTGCTGAAGTGGTTGCCGCGGTGGCCGATGCCCTGGCAGCGCGGGTCGGTGCCGAGGATGCGTTCCGTCTCGTCGGTGCTGCGCTCGGTGTCGTCGAGGGCGGGGCAGCGCAGTTCCTTGGGCAGTTCGACCTGGATGTAGCCGCAGCCGCTGCCGCCGTCGGCGCAGTCGCCCTTGTAGTCGACGCGCTGGATGTCGGCGCGCGATCCGAGGGCGGGGATGTTGCGTTCCACCGCGTCGCGCATCTGCGGCAGCAGCTTGCCCTCGGAGGCGGGCAGCCATCCGCTGCCGAGCATGACGGCGCCGGAGGGGGCGGCGGCGGTGTACTCGCGGCGGTTCCCCTCGTCGTAGCTGGCGAGGTAGACGCTGACCGCGACGGTGCCGGCGACGGCGGCCATCACGGCGGCGACGGCGGGCGCGGTGCGGCCGCGGTGGCGCACCGAGTCGCGCAGGGCGAGCCGGGGGCCGAGCGAGAGCCAGCGGCCGAGCCGGCCGAACAGGCCGACCAGGTAGGGCGTCAGGGCGACCATGCCGAGTTCGGCGACGGCCGAGCCACCGAGGACGGACAGGCTGCGGTTGGCGAAGCCGCTGGTGGCGCCGAGCAGGGCGAGCGCGGAGCCGCCGCCGAGCATCAGCAGGCCGAGCAGGGCGAGCTTGCGGCTCGGGGGCTTGAGCGAGTCGCGGCCGGTGAGCGCGGCGACGACGTCCTGGCGGGAGGCCTGGACGGCGGGCACGACGGCGGCGAGCAGGCCGGTGACCAGGCCGACCAGGAGCACGCCGAGCAGGTCGAGCGGCTGGAGGTTGAAGTGGCCGAAGCGCTGGCCGGCGTACTCCTCGGCCCGGGTGCGCAGCAGGGCGACCAGGCCGATGCCGAGTCCGAGGCCGACGACGGCGCCGGTGATGCCGAGGACGATGCCGCCGCCGAGGACGACGGCGCGGATGTTGGCGCGCTCACCGCCGCCGGCGGCGAGCAGTCCGAGCTGCCGCCGGGAGCGCCTGGCCCCGACGGCGAAGGCGGGGCCCGCGAGGAGGACGATCTCCAGCAGGGCCATGCCGACGACGGTGGCGAGGATGACGACGGAGGTGCGGTCGAGGTACCCGGGGGTGGGGCCGCCGTGCTTGTCGGCCTCGACGTAGTAGGGGACGTCGGCGCGGGCCGGCGGGTCGAGCAGGACGGCGCGGGAGGCGAGGGTGAAGCCGTAGCCGCCCAGTTCGGTGACCTTGGGCCAGTCCAGGCTGCCGGCGGGGAGCTTGACGAGCCAGCGGGTGGGCGCGTCGGTGCCGGCGTTGCGGCTGCGGTCGGCGCCGGGGAGCTTGGCGAGCTTGCTGATCAGGGTGCCGGGCCGGGCGATGATCTCGGTGGCCGTCAGTTCACCGGGGTACTCGACGACGCCGGTGATGGTGAAGGGGGTGTCCTCCAGGCCGCGGACGGCGGTCTGGTCGCCGATCTTGAGGCCGGAGCGGGTGAGGAAGTCCCGGGTGACGGCGGCTTCGCCGTCGGTGGCGGGGGCGCGGCCCTTGACCAGGTCGACCCGGCCCTTCCAGACCGGGTCGGTGAGGTCCAGCTCGGTGGTCCGGGTGCTGAGCAGGCCCTGGGAGCTGCCGGCGGCGGTGTAGGGGCCCTGCCGCTCGGGCACGAGGACGGTGCCGGGCGGGAGCAGCTGCTTCGCCAGTTCGACGGGTTCGGTGTCGAGGCTGCGCTGCTGGGCGGGGGTGTACTGGGGGGCGGCGCCGTTCTTCGCCTCGTCCTTGGCGCTCCTGGTGGACATTCCCTTGTCGGGGTCGGGCGCCTGGAGGACGATGGCGCCGCGTTCGAGCATCTGCAGTTCGCCGTCGGCCTGGCCCATGACGCGCACGACGTGTTCGGCGGGTTCGAGGTCGGCGCTGCGGAAGACCACGTCGGCGCCGGTGACGCCGAGGACGGGCAGTGCGACCATGGCGACCACCAGGGCGCTGCGGCCCTTGGCGCGCAGGGCGTCGCGGCGGGCGATGCGCAGGGCGACCCGCCAGGCGCTGAGCTTCACTCGTCCACCTTCATGCTGTTGGTGGCGGCGCTGACGAGCAGGCTGGCGGCGTCCTGGCTGACGCTCTCGTCGACCATGCGGCCGTCGCGCAGGAAGACCACGCGGTCGGCCCAGGCGGCGTGCCGGGCCTCGTGGGTGACCATCATGGCGGCGGCGCCGGCGTCGCAGCGGGCGCGCAGGACGGCGAGGACGGCCTCGCCGGTGGTGGAGTCGAGGGCGCCGGTGGGCTCGTCGGCGAGGACGAGGCGGCGGTCGCCGATGAGGGCGCGGGCGATGGCGACGCGCTGCTGCTGGCCGCCGGACATGTCGTCGGGGAAGCGGTCGGCGAGCTCGGGGATGCCGAGCTCCTCCAGGGCGGCGAGCGCCTCGCGGCGGGCGGCGCGGGCGGAGAGGCCGTCGAGTTCGCGCGGCAGCGAGATGTTCTCGCCGGCGGTGAGGGCCGGTATCAGGTTGTAGTCCTGGAAGACGTAGCCGATGGAGCGGCGGCGGACCTGGGCGAGCCGCTTGCGGTTGAGCCCGCCGAGGGCGACGCCCTCGACGAGGACCTGGCCGGTGGTCGGGGTGTCCAGTCCGCCGGCGAGGGTGAGGAGCGTCGACTTGCCGGAGCCGGACGGGCCCATGACGGCGACGAACTCGCCGGGGTGGACCTTGAGGTCGATGCCGCGCAGGGCTTGGACCTCCGCGGCGCCTTGGCCGTGGACTCGGGTGACGTTCTCCAGGTGCAGTACCGGCGTCTGCCGGGCCGGGTCGGTGTGGGACATGGTTCCCCCCTTGTGCTGGTGGTGGGCTCGGCGTCGGGTCCGGGCCGGTGGTTCGGGCGGGCCGTCGCGGTCAGGTGCGCGAGCGGCGGCCGTCGCGGGGGCAGGTGCGCGAGCGACGGCGGGCGGGGTCAGGTGCGCGAGCGGCGGCGGGCGGGCCGAGCGGCCGTGGCGCCGCCGTCGCGGGCGGCTTCGGCGGCGCGGGCCTGTTCGGTCTCCGCGTGCTGGTGGAGCCGGGTCTCGCAGTGGTCGAGCCAGCGGATCTCGGCCTCGGTCTGGAAGATCAGCTGGTCGAGGACGAGCAGCCAGGCCAGGTCGTTGCTCGCGGAGGGCGCGATGCCGGGCCGTGACTCCCCCGCCAGCGCGCGGCCCTTGAGCCGGGTGTAGTCCTGGAGCGCCTTGATGCTGTGGCGGCGCTGGCCCTGGACGACGGCGGAGACGTCCACCCCGGGGACGGTGACGGCCATGGCGAGCTTGATGGCCAGTTCGTCGCGCGGGGGGTTGGTCCGGGGCACCGGGGTGTCGAACCAGGCCCGCAGCTCGGTGCGTCCCTCTTCGGTGACGGCGTAGAACTGGTGGCCCTCGTCGTCCTCTCCGGCGGGCTCGACCAGGCCGTCCCGCTCCAGTCGGGACAGCGTCGTGTAGACCTGCCCGACGTTGAGCGGCCAGGTGGCGCCGGTGCGCGCCTCGAACTCGGTGCGCAGTTGGTAGCCGTAGCGCGGGCCCTGGTCGAGCAGGGCGAGCAGGCCGTGTCGGATGGACATACTCAGTATGTATACCCGGTATGCCCCACGGGCTCAAGCCGCGCCCCCTCCCCCGGCGAGCGGGTACCGTCGTGCGGTGTGAGCCAGTTGCGCATCGCCACCTTCAACCTGCTGCACGGTCAGCCGCTCGCCCCGGACGGCGCCCCGCGGCCCTACCCCGCCGACGCCGGCGGGCCGCTGGCGGAGGCGGTGGCCGCGCTGGACGCCGACGTACTGGCCCTCCAGGAGGTGGACCGCCACCAGTCCCGCTCGGGCGGCACCGACCAGGCCGCGGTGGCCGCCAAGGCCATGGGGGCCGCCGACTGGCGGTTCGCCGCCGCCCTGCACGGGCGCCCGGCGCCGGTCGCGGGCTGGGTGCCGGAGCCCTCCGTGCCCGGCGGCCTGCGGGTGTACGGGCCCGGCGACGTCGGCGACGGCGCCCCGCCCTCGTACGGCACCGCGCTACTGACCCGGCTGCCGGTGCGGCACTGGCGGGCCCGCCGGTTCGCCCCGGCCCCGTTCGGACTGCCACTGCGGGTGGCCGGCCGGCGCGGGCTCACCCCGGTGCCGGACGAGCCGCGGGCGGCGCTGGCGGCCGTGCTGGAGGGCGACCACGGCCCGTTCACCGTGGTGGCGGCGCACCTGTCCTTCGTCCCCGGGTGGAACATGGCGCAGCTGGCCGGCATCCGGCGGTGGATCGCGGACCTGCCGCAGCCGTACCTGGTGCTGGGCGACTTCAACCTGGTCGGCGCGGTGCCGCGCACCGTCCTCGGCGGGGCGACCGCACTGGAGCGCACCGCGCCCCGGGCACGGGTCCGGGAGCTGCGGGCGGCCCGGCGGGCCCGGCCGGCCCTGGCCGAGCCGCGCCGGCGCCGGGTGCGCGAGCCCCGCCCCCGTCTGCAGGGCTGGTACGACCTGGCCCGCACCCCGACGTACCCCTCGCACCGCCCGGCGGTGCAGTTCGACCACGTGCTGGCGGTCGGCGTGCCGCGCGCCGCGGTCGGCCCGGCGGCGGCGCCGCGCGCGGCGGTGTCGGACCACCGGCCGCTGCTGGTGGAGGTCTCGCTCTAGTGCGGGCCCAGCACGGGACTAGTGCCGGGTCAGGACGCCGTGCTGGTGCGGTAGTTGGGTGCCGGCGGCGGGGGCCGGCGCGTACTGGAGGAGCAGCATGGCCGCGTCGTCGCCGAGTTGGCGGCCGACGTGGCGCACCACGTCCTCGTGCAGGCGCTGCAGGACGTCCGCCGGGCGGCCGTCGGCGCAGCGCGGGAGGCGCTCGGCGAGCGGGTAGAAGGCGCCGGAGCGGTCGCGGGCCTCGATCACCCCGTCGGTGAACAGCAGGACCCGGTCGCCGGGCCGCAGTGCCACCCGGTGCACCGGCGGCCGGACGTCGGCCGGGTCGAGGACGCCCAGCGGCGGGACGGTCTCGGCGAGTTCGAGCGGCCGGACATCCCCGCCGCGCAGCAGCAGCGGCGAGGGGTGGCCGCAGTTGACCAGTTCCGCGGTGCCGTCCGCCCCGACACCGATCAGCACCAGGGTGACGAACTCCTCCTCCACGCCCGGGTGGTCGTTCTCGTGCAGGGCCCGGTCGAGGCTGACGGCCAGCCAGCCGGCGACCCGGTCCAGTGCGGGCTCCTGGTGCGCGGCCTCGCGGAAGGCGCCGAGGACGGCGGCGGCGGTCTCGACCGCGCCGAGGCCCTTGCCGCGGACGTCGCCGACCACGGCCCGCACCCCGTGCCGGGTGTTGACCACCTCGTACAGGTCGCCGCCGATCCTGGCGTGCGCGGCGGCGGCCTCGTAGTGGACGGCCGCCTGGACGGTGCCGACCCGCTCGGGGACGGGCCTCAGCAGCACCCGGCGGGCGATCGAGGCGACAAGCTGGGCGTCGGCCAGCGCCCGCTCCTGGCGCAGCCGCAGGGTGGCGCTGACCCAGCCGATCAGCGCGACCAGCAGGATCGCGAAGACGCTGGCGGCGTGCACGGACTGGTCGAGCGCGTCGCTGCGGAAGGCCATCAGGAAGGCCACCGCCTCGGTGAAGAGGCCGATGGCGAGCGGGTACCAGGTTCGGTGGCTGACCACGGCGGCCAGCGCGGGGACGGCGGTGAGGGCCGGTTCGACCGTCACCTCGGTGTTACTGACGAAGTCGAGGGCGACGATCAGCGCCATGCCGATGAAGGGCAGCGCGAGCGCCGTCCTCGGCCAGGTGCCGGTCGTGCCCGGAGCGGGTCCCGGGGTCGGCCCGGTGAACCGCTCTCTGATCCATCCGGTCGCGCTCAACGTCGTTACTCCAGCAGAAGACGCCGATGCCCTGGGGCACCTGCGGTGATGACTGAGGGTTAGGGAATGCGGGCCTCGCTGGCGGCCGGAGCACGGGGGTTGACCGGTTACCGACCCCACAATAGGCACGAAACGTGCATGACGCACAGGTTTCGGGCGCTGCCGTGATGACTTGAATGCTCTGCGTGACTCATTCTTCACTGTTCCCGATCAGGAGCCGTTCCAACTCTTTTCGGTCGGGAAGTCCTGCCGGACGGACGATCCGCCCGCTGCGGACGTACAGGAAGGAAGCCGTGACCTGCTCCGGCGGAACGCCCGCCTGCTCGGCCCAGGCGATCCGGTAGACCGCGAGCTGCAACGGGTCGGCAGTCTCCTCGCGGTGGGTCTTCCAGTCCACCACTTCGTAGCGTGACGCGCCACCGGCTACTGACGTCACGTCACCGTCCCGGTAGACCGCGTCGATCCGGCCGCGCACCACCCGCCCCCCGAGCACCAGCTGGAACGGCGCCTCCACCCGGTGCGGCCGGCGCTGGGCGTACGGGGTGCGCAGGAACGCCTCCTTGAGCTGCTCCAGGTCCTGCTCGTCCTCGATGCCGTCGTCGTCCGCGCCGGGCAGCGCGCCCGGCTCGATCAGCAGCAGCGGTTCGATCCGGGACTGCACCCAGGCGTGGAAGCGGGTGCCCCGCCGGGCGGCCGGCTGCGGCGGGCGCGGCATCGGCCTGGCCAGGTCGCGCGCGAAGCCGTCCGGGTCGGCGGCCAGGCGCAGCAGTTGGGTGGCGGACAGCGCGGCGGGCAGCGGCACGTCGCGGGCGGTGCGCCGGGAGCGCTCCAACTCGCCCAGCAGCGCGGTGAGGTCGCGGTCCCAGGAGGCCGCCTGGCGCTGGTCCTCGGCGGCCATCGGCTCGGGCTCGGGGGCGGGCGCGCCGGCCAGCCGGGCGTGCACCACCTCGGCGACCCGGCGGCGGGCCAGCTGGGCGGCCGGGTCCAGCGGCAGCGGCCAGGGGTGCTCGACGGGGGCGGCCAGCGCCGGGTTCTCGGCGCCCTTCTCCGGCTGCTCGGCCCAGTGCTCGACCTCCCCGGCGCCGGGCCGCTCGCAGTGCTCGCGCAGCTGCTCCAGGAAGGCGGACGGGCCGCGGACGGTCTTCTGGCTGGGCCCCCACCAGTGCCCGGAGGCCAGCAGCAGCGTGCGCGGGCGGGTGAACGCGACGTAGCCCAGGCGCAGTTCCTCGGTGCCGGAGTGCTCGGCCAGCTGCCGTTTGAACGCGGTCATGGCCTTGCCGTCCCACCCGCCGCGCACGTCGGGCAGGGTGTCCGCGTCGCCGCGCAGGGCGTGCGGGAGCACCCGCTTGCTGCTGGTCCAGCGCTCGCGCGAGGTGGTGGACGGGAACGAGCCCTTGACCAGGCCGGGGACGGCGACGACGTCCCACTCCAGGCCCTTGGACTTGTGTGCGGTGAGCACCTTCACGGTGTCCTCGCCGCCGGGCAGGCTGCTGTCCAGGCCGCGCTCGTACTCCTGGGCGGCGCGCAGGAAGCCGAGGAAGGCGGCCAGGCCGGGGTCGCCGTCGAGGTCGGCGAAGGAGGCGGCGACGTCCAGGAAGGCGTGCAGGGTCTCGCGCCGCCGGGCGGCCAGCGCCTGCGGGGAGGCGGCGAGTTCGACCTCCAGACCGGTGACGGCCAGCACCCGGTGCAGCACGTCCATCAGCGGGTCGGCGAGCGAGCGGCGCAGGTCGCGCAGCTCCTGGCCGAGGCGGGCCAGGCGGACCCTGGCCTCGGCGGAGAAGGGCAGTTCGTCGGGCTGCTCCGCGTCGAGGAAGGTCTCCACCGCGTCGGCGAGCGAGACCACCTCGGTGGGGTCGGCCTCGGCGACGGCCGCCGTCAGCGCCTCCACGCCCTCGGGCCGGTCGGTGCGCACCAGGTCGGCGGCCCGGCGACCGAGCAGGGCGAGGTCGCGCGGGCCGATCCGCCAGCGCGGGCCGATCAGCAGGCGCACCAGCGCGGCGTTGGCGGTCGGGTCCTGGAGCACCTCGCAGACCGCCACCAGGTCCGCCACCTCGGGCAGTTGCAGCAGCCCGCCCAGGCCCACCACCTCGACCGGCACCTCGCGGGCGACCAGGGCCGCGTGGATGTCCGGGAAGGCCGCGCCGCCGCGGCACAGCACGGCGATCCGGCCGGGCGCGGTGCCGGTGCGCACCAGGTGGGCGATCGAGTCGGCGAGCCAGTCGACCTCCTCGGCGTGGGTGGGCAGCAGCGCCGCCCGCGCGTAGCCGTCCTGCTCGGCGCCGGGGGCCGGGCGCAGCGCCTCGACGCCCTCGTGCATGGCCCGCAGCGGCGCGGCGAGTTCGTTGGCGAAGGCGAGCAGCCGCCCGCCGCTGCGGCGGTTCTCGCTGAGCGCGTAGCGGGCGGCGGGGCGGCCGTCGGCCTTCGGGAAGTGCCGAGGGAACTCGTCGAGGTTGGCGACGGAGGCGCCGCGCCAGCCGTAGATCGCCTGGCAGGGGTCGCCGACGGCGGTGACGGGGTGGCCGCTGACGGGGTGGGCACCGCCCGGTCCCCCTGGGCCGGCGCCGAACAGGCCGGCCAGCATCAGCCGCTGGGCGACCGAGGTGTCCTGGTACTCGTCGAGCAGCACGACCCGGAACTGGCCGCGGAGCAGCGCGCCGACCTCGGGCCGCTGCTGGGCGAGCCGGGCGGCGGCGGCTATCTGGTCGCCGAAGTCCATCAGCCCGGCGGCGTGCTTGCGGCGCCGGTAGTCCTCGACCAGGCGCAGCAGCTCCAGCCGGGCCCGGGCGGTGGCGGGGACGGCCCGCAGGTCGTCGTTGGTGAGCTTGACGGTGGCGAGGGTGTCCAGCAGGTCCTCGTCGTGGGCGCGCAGGGTGTCCGGCTCGACCAGGTGCTCGGCGAGTTCGCCGTCCAGGGCGATCAGGTCGGCGACCAGGTTGGCGAAGGTGCCGGTGAGCGCGGGGAACGGGCCGCGGGCGGTGCGCAGCACCTTGGCGGCGAGCTGGAAGCGGGTGGCGTCGGCGAGCAGCCGCACGTCGGGTTCGATGCCGATCCGCAGGCCGTGCTCCTTGAGCAGCCGGCCGGCGAAGGCGTGGTAGGTGGAGATCTCCGGTTCGCCGAGCGGCTCCGCGCCGTCCTCCCCGGTGACACCGGCCCGCAGCAGGGCGGTGCGCACGCGTTCGGCGAGTTCGCCGGCGGCCTTGTTGGTGAAGGTGAGGCCGAGCACCTCCTCGGGCCGGACGGCGCCGGAGCCGACCAGCCAGACCACCCGGGCGGCCATCACCGTGGTCTTGCCGGACCCGGCGCCGGCCACGATCACGGCCGGTTCCAGGGGGGCGCCGATGGCCGCCATCTGCTCCCGGTTGAACGGGATGCCCAGCAGCTCCTTGAGCTGGTCGGGATGGCTGAGCACGGCGGTCACCCCGCAACGTTAACCGGAGCGGCGGACAACCTTCACTCGACGAGTTGCGCCCCGTCCCGCTGGGCGGAGCAGCTGCGGCGGAAGGTGCAGCGGTCGCAGCCGCCGCCGGTCTGCGGGACGAAGCGCTCGGCGAGGACCCGGCCGGCCGCGTCGGCGAGCAGGTTCTCGATCCACGGCTCGCCCTCCGGCGGGTCCTGCCGCTGCACCTTGGGGGCGTCCTGGGCGGCCTTGGCGGCGGGCTCGCGCAGGTGGACGAGTTCGGCGCCGCCGGTGGCCGGGGGGCGGTCGGCGAAGCCGGGCAGCTCGTTGAGGGCCCCTGCGCGGACGGCGAGCTGGTAGACGGCGAGCTGCTTGTGCTCGGGCAGCGACCTGTCGGTGGGGATCTGCTTGCCGGTCTTGAAGTCGACGACGTAGGCGCGCCCGGCCGCGTCCTTCTCGACCCGGTCCATCGAGCCGCGGATGCGCACCGAGACGCCGCCGGCGTCGAGGGTGACGTCGAAGCCGTGCTCGGTGGCGACGAGGTCGCGGCCGCGTTCCAGCACGTGCCAGTTGAGGAAGCGCTCCAGGGCGGCACGGGCCTGGGTCTTCTCCTGCTGGGACTTCCAGGGCGCGTCGAAGGCCAGCGCGTCCCAGACGGTGTCCAGGCGTTCCATCAGGACGGCGAGGTCGGCGGGGGTGCGCCCGGAGCCGACCTCGTCGGCGAGCGCGTGCACGACGTTGCCGAAGCCCTGGGCGGCGGAGCCGGCTGCGCGGGCCTTGACCTCCTTGTCCAGGAACCACTGCAGCGAGCAGTTCTCCAGTTGCTCCAGGCCGCTGCCGGACAGCCGCACCGGCAGGTCGGCGCTGCGCAGCGGGTCGGGGGCGGCGGTGGCGTCGGCCAGACCCCACCAGCGGTCGGGGCGGGCGGCGGGCACCAGTGGCAGGCCCTCGTCGTCGGTGGCGGCGGCGAGCAGGGCGAGCCGTTCGGCGGCAGCCCGGCGCAGTTCGGGCGAGCGGGCCGGGTCGACGGTGACGGCCCGCAGTTCGGCGACCAGTGCGGCGACGGACAGCGGGCGGCGCGGACGGTGGGTGACGTCCTCGACGACGACCGGCGGGGTGCGGCGCACGACCCTTCCGGTGCGCGGGTCGACGTCCTCGCGGTAGAGCTCGCGCAGGAAGCGGGAGGGCTCGTCGCCGTCGTCGGCGGGGGCCTTGACGGCGGTGACGATCAGCCGCTCCCGGGCGCGGGTCGCGGCGACGTAGAAGAGCCGGCGCTCCTCGCCGAGCAGGGCGCCCGGGGAGAGCGGTTCGGCGAGGCCGTCGCGGCCGATCCGGTCGGCCTCCAGCAGGGAGCCGCGGCGGCGCAGGTCGGGCCAGAGGCCGTCCTGGACGCCGGCGACGACGACCAGGCGCCACTCCAGGCCCTTGGAGCGGTGGGCGGTCATCAGCCGGACGGCCTCGGGGCGCACGGCCCGGACGGTGAGGGTGTCGGCGGCGATGTCCTGGGCGTCGAGCTCGGCGAGCAGGTCGAGGGCGCCGCGGTGGCCGGTGACCTGTTCCTCGGCGCGGGCGGCGGTCTCGAACAGGGCGCACAGCGCGTCGAGGTCGCGGTCGGCGTTGCGGCCGGCGGCGCCGCCGCGCAGGGCGGCCCGTTCCAGACGTTCGCGCCAGCGGCGGCTGCCGTCCCACAGCTCCCAGAGCGCCTCCTCGGCGGTGCAGCCGCCGGCGAGGCGTTCGCGGACCTTGCGCAGCAGGGTGCCGAGGTCGCGGGCCCGGCGGGCGTGGGCGGGGTCGAGGGCGATCAGCCGCTCGGGTTCGGCGAGGGCCTCGCGCAGCAGGTCGCCGGCCGGGCGCGGGGCGGCCGGGTCCCCGTCGGCGCGCAGGGCGGCGCGTTCCTCCTCGCGCAGGGCGCGGCCGAGGCGGCGCAGGTCGGAGCCGTCGAGGCCGCCGAGCGGGCCGGTGAGCAGGGCGTGGGCCAGGTCGGTGGTGAGCGGGTCGGGTGTGTCGGGGTCGCCGTGCCGGTCGCGGGCGGCCTGCTCGGCGCAGACCCGCAGGGCGAGCAGCAGGTGGGCGACGGCCGGCTCCTCGCGCAGCGGCAGGTCGTCGCCGTCGATCTCCAGCGGGACGCCGGCCGCGCTGAGCGCCCGCCGTACGCCGGGGATGGAGCGGGCGCCGGCCCGGACCAGGACGGCCATCTCGCCCCAGGGCACGCCGTCCTCCAGGTGGGCGCGGCGCAGCAGGTCGGCGATCGAGTCGAGTTCGGCGCCGGGGGTGGGGTAGGTGTAGACCTCGGCCCGGCCGCCCTCGCGGGAGGGCAGCAGCGCGCGGTGCTGGGCGAGCTTGTCGGCGGGCAGCCGGCCCATCGGCATCCGCCGGGCGAGTTCCCGGGAGGCGGCGAGCAGGACGGCGCCGGAGCGGCGGGAGACGCGCAGCACCTTGACGTCGGCGGGTTCGCCGTCGGCCCGGCGGAAGGTCTGCGGGAAGTCGAGGATGCCGTTGATGTCGGCGCCGCGGAAGGCGTAGATCGACTGGTCGGGGTCGCCGACCGCGACGAGTTCGCGACCGCCGCCGGCCAGCTGGCGCAGCAGCCGGACCTGGGAGGGGTCGGTGTCCTGGTACTCGTCGACGAACACCACCTCGTAGCGCCGCCGCAGTTGCTCGGCGACCTCGGGGCGTTCGGCGAGCAGGACGGCCCGGTGGACGAGTTCGGCGTAGTCGAGGACGCCGCGCAGGTCGAGCACGTCGAGGTAGTCGGCGAGGAAGTGCGCGGCGGCGGCCCAGTCGGGGCGCTGGACGCCCTGGGCGAAGCGCTCCAGTTCGGCTTCGCCGAGGCCCAGCTCGCGGCTGCGGGCGAGGACGGCACGGACCTCGTCGGCGAAGCCGCGGGTGGTCAGGCAGGCCCGCAGGTCGAGCGGCCAGTGGATCCGGGAGCTGCCGAGTTTCGCGTCCTCGGCCCCGCCGGCCAGCAGTTCGCGGACCATGACGTCCTGCTCGGGGCCGGAGAGCAGCCGCAGCGGTTCGGCGTAGTCCTGCGGGTCCTGGTGGGCGCGCAGCAGGGCGTAGCTGAAGGAGTGGAAGGTGGTGGCCTGGGGGGCGGCCGAGGAGGAGCCGAGCCGGGCGGACATCCGGTCGCGCAGTTCCGTCGCGGCCTTGCGGCTGAAGGTGAGGACGAGGATGCGCTCGGGGTCGGTGCCGTCCTCGATCCGCCGGGCGACGGCCTCGACCAGGGTGGTGGTCTTGCCCGTCCCGGGGCCGGCGAGCACCAGCAGCGGCCCGCCGCCGTGCTCGACCACGGCGCGCTGGTACTCGTCCAGCACGGGTGGGGCGGGCTGGACGAGCGGGCTGCGCACGAGCCGGTACGGGGAACTCACGGAGGCGGATCCTGGGGTTGTGCTGGAGGCGTGGTCGGGCGGGCCCGCCGGGGCCCGCCCGTATCGAGCCTACGATCCTGCCCCGTCATTCCCGTCGGCGCGGCGGTTTCGCGGCATCCCCGGTCCGCGGCGACCCGGTCCGCGGCGGCCTCGTCGCGCGTTCCGCGGCGGCCTCATCGCGCGGTGCCCGGCTCCCGTCCGTCCCAGCGGGCCCGGCGCAGGTCGACCCGGGGCGGGTCGGCGAGTTCGCGCAGCGGGGTGCCTTCCTCGCCGTAGTGGGCGAGGGCGCGGTGCTCGTGCCCGGGCAGGAAGCGGCCGTCGGCGCGGATGACCCGCCACCAGGGGACCGAGCCGCCGTACAGGGCCATCACCCGGCCGACCTGCCGGGGGCCGCCCTGGCCGAGGTACTCGGCAACGTCCCCGTAGGTCATCACCCTGCCGGGTGGAATCCGCTCGGTCAGGTCGAGCACCAGTTCGGCGAAGGGCGGCAGGGTGTCCGGGAGGCCGTCGTCTGTTACGTCCGTCACCTGCGGCATTCTTCCTCACGGGGGCGCACCCGCGGCCCCGTACGAACGATCCGCCGCGCCCGATCCGGCCCCTGTCCAGCACGGGGCGCCGAGGCATGCCACCATCTTCGGGGCGGTGAGTGGTGATACGAGGACAAGACCAGATGACCGGGACGGCTGACGTGGGTGTGGACGAGGACTCCGACGAGTCCGCCGCCGCCGTGCCCTCGGCTCCCGGTGGTGGGCCCGCGACCGGGCCTACGCCGGAAGTCTCCCTGATCAAGGACCGGACGATCAAGACCCCCGCGCCCGCCGAGGCCTCCGAAGAACCCGCCGAACCCGCCGAACCCGCCGAGGCCCCCGGGGAACCGGCCGTCCCCGGACCGGCGGCTGCCGAACCGCCGGCCCGGCGCCCGCTGCCCGACTACCACGACCCGCTGGACGGCACCCCGCACCTGGACGTCGACGAGCCACTGCTCGCCGCCCGGGCGCACCGCCCGTCCGACCTGATCCGCTTCCTGGCCGGCGTCTTCGGCATAGTCGCCGTCTTCGTGCTGGCGGGCATCGCCACCTCGACCACCACCGGCATCGAACAGGACATCGCCACCAACGCGCCGCACTTCTCCGCGGTGCTCTCCACGATCACCGGCCTGCTCTCCAGCGTCGCGGTGCTCGCCGTGCCGCTGGCCTTCGCGGTCGAGCGGCTGATCAAACGCGACGGCCTGCGGGTCGCCGACGGCGTGCTCGCCTCGGTGCTCGCCTACGGCGTCTCGCTGGGCATCGACTGGTGGGTGGCCGAAGGCGCCTCCGACCACATCCGGGACGCGCTGACCAGGCTGCCGATGGACAGCAACGGCACCCTCACCGACCCGGTGCACGGCTACCTCGCCCCGGTGATCGCCTACATGACCGCGGTCGGCATGTCGAGCCGCCCCCGGTGGCGGGTCGCCCTGTGGGTGGTGGTGGTCTTCAGCGGGATCACCGAACTGCTCGGCGGCTACACCACCCCGCTGTCGCTGCTGCTCACCGTCCTGATCGGCTGGTCCGTCGCGTACGGCACGCTGTACGCGATCGGCTCCCCGAACATCCGGCCCACCGGCCAGCACCTGATGATCGGCCTGCGCAAGGTCGGCTTCACCCCGGAGAGCGCCCACCGCGCCCCGGACGCGCCCGGCGGCACCCGCCGCTACTACGTCACCCAGCAGAGCGGCCCGCCGCTGGACGTCCACATCATCGACCGCGAGCAGCAGGCCTCCGGCTTCTTCTACCGGGCCTGGCGGCGGCTGCGGCTGCGCTCGGTGGCGGTGCGCCGCAGCCCGCAGTCGCTGCGCCAGGCGCTGGAGCAGGAGGCCCTGATCGCCTACGCGGCGGCCGCGTCGGGCGCCCGCGCGCCGCAGCTGGTCGCCACCTCCGAGCTGGGTCCGGACGCCGCGATCCTGGTCTACGGCAAGGTCGAGGGCCGCATCCTGGACGAGCTCTCCGACGAGGAGGTCACCGACCAGGTGATGGCCTCGCTCTGGGAGTCGGTGGCGGCCCTGCACGAGCGCCGGATCGCCCACCGCCGGCTGACCGGCGAGTCGCTGCTGGTGGTGGACGAGAAGACGGCCTGCCTGGTCAACCTCTCCGGCGGCGACATCGCCGCCACCGACCTGACGCTGCGCATCGACGTCGCCCAGCTGGTCACCACCTTCGCGCTGCGGATCGGCCCGGAGCGGGCCGTCGCCACCGCCAACGCGGTGCTCGGCGCCGACCGGGTCGCCCAGGCGCTGCCGCTGCTCCAGCCGGTCGGGATGAGCCGCTCCACCAGGGTCGACCTCGCGCGGCTCACCAAGGAGCGCAAGACCGTCGCCCGGGCCAGGGCGCTGGAGCAGGTCGCGGCCGGCGAGCGCACCCAGCAGCAGGCCGAGGAGGACATCGCGGTGGCCGGCGAGGACCTGCTGAGCCGCATCCGCGGCCAGATCCTCCAGATCGCCCCCGAGGCGCCGATGGAGCCGGCCAAGCTGGAGCGGCTGAAGCCGAAGAGCCTGATCATGGTGATCGCGCTCACCTTCGCCGCCTACCTGGCGCTGACCACCATCAAGCCGGCCCAGCTCAAGCTCTCCCAGATGGACTGGGTCTGGGCGGCGGCGGCCCTGCTGGCGGCCGCGTTCAGCTACGTCGCCGCCGCGATGAGCCTGACCGGATTCGTCCCGGAGAAGCTGCCGTTCCGGCGCACCGTCGCGGCCCAGCTGGCCGGCTCCTTCGTCAAGCTGGTCGCGCCCGCCGCGATCGGCGGCATCGCGCTCAACACCCGCTACCTGCAGAAGGCCGGGATCCGCTCCGGCCAGGCGGTGGCCTCGGTCGGCGCCTCCCAGCTGGCCGGCCTGGCCGGGCACCTGCTGCTGCTGTTCAGCTTCGGCCTGATCACCGGCAGCCAGACCAACGGCGACCTGTCCGCCTCCCGCGCGGTGATCATCGGCGTGCTGACCGCCGCCGTGCTCGCCCTGGTGGTGGCGGCGGTCGCGCCGCTGCGCCGGTTCGTGCTGGGCCGGCTGCGTTCGCTGTTCTTCGGCGTGGTGCCGCGGATGCTCGACCTGATGCAGACGCCCAGCAAGCTGGTCACCGGCTTCGGCGGCATCCTGCTGCTGACCCTGTCCTTCACCGCCTGCCTGGACGCCTCGGTTCAGGCCTTCGGCGGCGACGTCAGCTTCTCGGCGGTCGCGGTGGTCTTCCTGACCGCCAACGCGGCCGGCTCGGCGATCCCCACCCCGGGAGGCATCGGCCCGGTCGAGGTCGCCCTGATCGGCGCCCTGACGGTCGCGGACGTGTCGCCGGCGGTCGCCACCCCGGCGGTCTTCCTCTACCGGGCGCTCACCTTCTGGCTGCCGGTGCTGCCGGGCTGGATCTCCTACAACGTGCTGCAGCGCCGCGGCGCGCTCTGACGTCCACCGGATACGCGGAAGGGCCCGCCGAGGCGGGCCCTTCCGGTGCGTTCCGGCGTTCTAGTAGACCGGCTTGTGCGGCTCGATCTGGTTGACCCAGCCGAGCACGCCGCCGCCCAGGTGGACGGCGTTGGCGAAGCCGGCCGCCTTGACCACGGCCAGCACCTCGGCCGAGCGCACGCCCGACTTGCAGTGCAGCACGATCTTGCGGTCCTGCGGCAGCTTCTCCAGGGCGTCGCCCATGAGGAACTCGTTCTTCGGGATCAGCACCGCGCCGGGGATGTTGACGATCTCGTACTCGCCGGGCTCGCGGACGTCGATCAGGAAGATGTCCTCCTTGTCGTCCTGCCACTGCTTGAGCTGCGCCGAGGTGACGGTCGAGCCGGCGGCGGCGGCCTGCGCCTCCTCCGACACGACGCCGCAGAAGGCCTCGTAGTCGATCAGCTCGGTGACCGTCGGGTGCTCGGAGCAGACGGCGCAGTCCGGGTCCTTGCGGACCTTCACCTGGCGGTAGTTCATCTCCAGGGCGTCGTAGATCATCAGCCGGCCGACCAGCGGGTCACCCACGCCGGCCAGCAGCTTGATCGCCTCGGTGACCTGGATCGAGCCGATGGACGCGCACAGCACGCCCAGCACGCCGCCCTCGGCGCAGGAGGGGACCATGCCCGCCGGCGGGGCCTCCGGGTAGAGGCAGCGGTAGCAGGGGCCGTGCTCGGCCCAGAACACGCTGGCCTGGCCGTCGAAGCGGTAGATCGAGCCCCACACGTACGGCTTGCCGAGCAGCACCGCGGCGTCGTTCACCAGGTAGCGGGTGGCGAAGTTGTCGGTGCCGTCCACGATCAGGTCGTAGCCGGAGAAGATCTCCATGACGTTGGAGTTGTCGAGGCGCTCCTCGTGGAGGATCACGTCGACGTAGGGGTTGATCTCCTTGACCGAGTCCCGCGCCGACTCCGCCTTGGAGCGGCCCACGTCCGACTGGCCGTGGATGATCTGGCGCTGCAGGTTCGACTCGTCGACCACGTCGAACTCGACGATGCCCAGCGTGCCGACACCGGCCGCGGCCAGGTACATCAGCGCGGGCGAGCCCAGGCCGCCGGCGCCGACGCACAGCACCTTGGCGTTCTTCAGCCGCTTCTGCCCGGCCATGCCCACGTCGGGGATGATCAGGTGGCGGGAGTACCTGCGGACCTCGTCAACGGTGAGCTCGTCGGCCGGCTCGACCAGGGGTGGCAACGACACGGGGACTCCGATGGGTGTCTGGTTCAGGTGGCCTGGGCCAGCCTCATGGTGGTTGCTGCGCCGCCACGCGGGTGGCTCCTAGGCCAACAGTGTCACGCCCCTTCGGTATTCCGAGACAGCTCGTCCGATGGGCGAGACGGCCGGCGTCGGATCGTGGGACCGCCCGCCGGAGCCCGGAAAAGCGCCCCGGGCCTGTGCCGACAGGCCCGGGGCGCTCCCGGTGGCCGCTCAGACCCGGCAGGCCGTCTCCAGCCAGACGTCCCCGAGCGACTCCTCCAGCGGCACCTGTGTCCGCCAGCCGAGACGGTCCCGGGCGGTGCGCACGTCCGCCTGCCGCCACGGCACCGGCTCCCCCGCCGCGACCCGGCCCTCCGGCCGGTGGCCCGGCAGGTGGTGGCCGGGCAGGTGGTCGCCGACCGGGCCGCCGGCCTGCGCGGGCAGCAGGACCTGGCGGTTCTCCTCGACGATCGCCCCCTCGAAGCCGGACGCCCGGACCAGCAGCTGGGCCGCGTCCCGGGCCCGGACGGCGTGCCCGCTGCCGATGTTGACCACCCCGGTGGCGGCCGACACCGCCGCCGCCTGAATCGCCCGCGCGACGTCCCGCACGTCCACGAAATCCCGGTATCCGGACAGGTCCGGCATCCGCACCTGGGTTTCGTCCCGCTCCAGGGCCCGCCGCAGCCCCTCCGCGAGCCGCCCGAACAGCGAGGCGGTCGGCGCCCCCGGGCCCACCACGTCGAACACCCGCAGCACCGCCGCGTCCAGGCCCGACGCCAGCACCAGCTCCGTCCCGGCCAGCTTGGACACCCCGTACGGGCCGACCGGCCGCGGCTCGGCCTGCTCCGACACCGGCACCCCGCCCGGCACCGGGCCGTACTCGGCGGCCGAGCCGACGTGCACCAGCCGGGCCGGCTCCCGGCTGCGCCGGATCGCCTCGCAGACGGTGGCGACGGCCAGCGTGTTCGACCGGATCAGGGTGCGCGAGCTGCCGTAGGTGGCGCCCGCGCAGTTGATCACCACCTGCGGCACGACCGCGTCCAGGAACCGGGCCAGCGCGCCCGGGCTTCCGGTGGTCAGGTCGAAGCGGATGTCGGCCGAGTCGCGCCGGCCGAGCACCGTCACCTGCAACTCCTGGTCCATGAGCAGACGATCGGTGACCCGGCGGCCGATGAAACCGTCGGCGCCCAGCAGCAGCACCCTCATCGGGGGCGTCCTTCCACGAAGCGAGGTCGGGGACGACCTGGCGGACTGAAAATCAAGAGCGGACTGAGTGAGAGCAGAGAGAAGGGGGCGGCACCCGGGGCCGCACCGGCGGGCGGGGCTCAGCGGTGCGAACCGGCCCGGCCGAGCACGGCCCAGGCGTACGCCAGCAGCACCGCGGCGACCGCGCCGCCGCCGAGCACCCCGGCCGTCGGCCCGGAACGGCCCAGGGCGAGCAGCCCGAGCGCCACGGCGGGCCCGGCCAGCGCCCCCGCCGCGGCGGCCGCCGTCCGGCCGCAGCGGGCCAGCAGCGCGGGCAGCACCAGCAGCAGGCCCAGCACGCCCTGCGCCGCCCACTGCGCGGCGCCGGCCCGTTCGGCCGCCAGGTGCAGCAGGCCCCCGCCGTGGCCCGGCCCGGGGCGCGGCGCGAGGACGGTCAGCACCGCCAGCGCGGCGAAGGTCAGCACCGCGAGCACCGCCAGGTGCAGGGCGACCGCCACCGGGAGCACCGGCCGCATCCGGGACCGGAACTCTGCCAGCGTGGCCGCCGCGCCGAGATGGCCGCGGCCGACCTGCCGGTACCAGCGGGCCGCCCGCTCGGCCGACCCGGCCGACACCGCCCCGGCCAGCACCAGCGCGGCGGTCAGCCGCCGGTCCCCGTCCGCCGCGGCCAGCGGGAGCAGCAGCAGCGCGGCCAGGCCCAGCCCGTGCCCCAGCGCCGCCGGGTGCCACCGGGAGCCGGCCCGCCGCGGCGCCCGCGCCGGACCCAGCCCGTCCGCCGCGCCGCAGGGGCGGGTGTCCGGCGGGCCGGGCTCGGCGGCGGGGTCCGCGGCCAGGGCGGGCACCAGCACCAGCGGGACGGCGGCCGGCAGCAGCACCGGCCAGCGGGCGCCGAGCGCGACCACGGCCGCGCAGGGCAGCGCGGCCAGCGCGGCGGCGGTCAGCGTCGCCCGGGTGGCGGCGGCGCACTCCCGGCCGCGCGGCGGCTCCGGCACGGGTGGGCGGCGGGGCACCCGCGCGTACAGCTCCTCGGCGAGCGAGAACAGGTCGGCGTGCCGGCAGCGCGCGGCGGCCTGCGGGCCGAGCCCGGCCTCCTCCAGTCCGGCGGCGATCTCCAGCGGGTCGACGGCCCGCTCGCACAGCGCCCGGTGCTCGGCCATCACCTCGCGCACCGGGTCCCCCACCGGGCTCCCGGGGCCGCCCGGCGCCGCGCCGCCCGCCATCAGACGGCCTCCGCGAGGGCGCCGGGGCGCTCTTGCGCGCCGGCGTCACCGCCCCCGTCCTCCGGCCGCTCGGACCCGGCCGGCCCGGCGCCGTGGCGTCCGCCGGAGCCGTCCGCCGCGTCCGGGGCACCCTGGCCGCCCGGGCCGCCCGGCGCGCGGCGGCCGTCGGCGAGCCAGTACTCGGCGGGCCGGGCGAACGGGCGCGGCGACTCCCCGGCCGCGCCGCTGGCCCCGCCGCCGGGGAAGGCCGGGTACTGCGAGACCAGCTCCAGGTAGATCTCCCGGAAGGCGCCGATCACCGGCTCCACGGCGAAGCGTTCCTGCGCCCGCAGCCGCCCGGCCAGCCCGAGCCGGGCGCGCCGCTCCTCATCGCGCAGCAGCGCCAGGCAGGCGCCGGCCAGCGCGCGCGGGTCCCGGGCGGGCACCAGCAGCCCGGTCGGCCCGACCACCTCGCGGGCCACCCCGACGTCGGTGGACACCACGGCCCGGCCGCTGAGCATCGCGTCCGCGAGCAGCCGGGGGCTGCGCTGGGACAGCGCGGAGAACACGGCCAGCGTGCCGCCCTCCCAGACCTCGGCGAGCGAGCCGGGCCGCCCGGCGAAGTCCACCGCCGCGGCCAGTCCGAGCCGCTCGGCGAGCGCCGCGCAGTGCGCCCGGTAGCCGGGCTCGGCCTCCTCGCCGTGGATCACCAGCCGGGCCCTCGGCAGGTCGGCGCGCACCCGCGCGAAGGCGTGCAGCATCAGCTCGGTGTCCCGCCCCGGCTCCAGCGCGCCCGCCCACACCAGGGTCGGCACGGCGGGCTCGGGCCCGGCCGCCGGGCGGACCACCGCGGGCGTCCCCTCGTAGACCACCCGGGTGCGCGCCTGGTCGGCCCCGCAGCGGCGCTGCCACTGCTGGTCGTGGGCGCTGCCGGGGGTCAGGACGGCTGCCTGCCGGTAGGTCTCCTCGGTCAGCGCCCGGAAGTACGCCAGCAGCAGCGCCCGGACCGGCCACCGGTACGGCGCCTCGCGGTGGCCGAGGTACTGCTCGCGCAGGTGCAGGCCGTGCTCGGTGACCACGAACGGCACCCCGTGCAGGTACCGGGCGACCAGCGCGGGCAGCGCCGCGGGGCCGCCGCCGACCACGTGGCACAGGTCGGCGCCGCCGAGGCCGTCGGGCCCGGTGCCGTACCAGGGCGCGGACAACGGCCGCAGGCACTGCTCCAGCAGGTCCGCCGCGACCAGCACGTCGCGGACCAGCGGCTGCCCGGCCGAGGTCTCCGCGCCCGGCAGCCGCCAGACCCGCTCCAGGGTGCGCCGGGCGTGCGCGGAGGCGAGGAAGGCGGGCAGCGTGCCGTCCTCCCGGGCGAGGACGGCCAGCCGGTACAGCCCGGCCCCGAAGCCGGCCCGCTCCCCCGGCAGCACCAGGGCTCTGACCAGGTCCTCGTACGCCCGGGCGTACTGGCGTCCGCGCAGCGTGCCGGGCACCCGGCCGCCCGGCCGGCGCCCCCACAGCGCCAGCTCGCGCGCCCCGCGCCAGGCGGGCGACAGCCGCTCGGCGGTGCCCTGGCCACCCTGGCCGGTCAGCAGGTACAGCCCGAACTCGTGCTCCGGCAGGCCCGCGGCCAGCCGGTCGCACCAGCCTCCGGCGCCGCGCCGGGAATGTGGGCCGGCACCCTCGGTGAGCAGGGCGATGCGCACGGGAGACCTCCAGGGCAGAGCGGATCACGGGCGGGCGGATCGACGGATGGCTTGAGCGGCTTGAGTGGCCACCGGGGCGGCCCCGCACGGCGGCGGGGACGGTCCGGGGGCGAGGAGTCCGGTCGGCCGGGTACGACACCGCGACGCTCCCCCGGGGCGGGGCACCACCGAGCGGTGGTGCGGCCGTCCGGCCCGACGGTCCGGCCGCGCCCCTCCCGCGATCCGTTCCCCCGGGCGCACGCCCGTTCCGGCGGGCCGGGCCCGACCCGCCGGGCCCCCTGGGTGCGGCCGCCCTCCGGATTTCCCCGGCGTCCGCGGCCTCCCCCACACCTGTTCGGTCCGACAGCAGAAAGGTAGGACCGGGCCCGGGCAATCCATCGGTCACATGCCTGGTTGCCACCTGAACGAGTGAACGGGCGTGACCTCGCCCCGAACCGGGCCGTTACCGGGCGGCGCCGGCGGCCGGGCGCCGGTCGCCGGCCTCCCCGCTCATGGCGGACGATGGGAGTGGCCTTGTTCGCCGCCGCGAGGGGCCCCGGGTCCACGATGCCGGCCCGCGCTCCGCGCTCGGTGACGCCGCCGGTGCGGTGCGTCACGAGGTTCGGATTCCGACGGCCCGGACGGCCGTTCCGGCCCCTGTCACACCCCTGCCGACGCCGAGGTCAGCGCCGTATTGTGGGCTCCTGACAAGGAGGCCGAGGTCCTTTTCTCACTCCCGCCGAACGCGGAAGCGGTTACCGAAAAGTAGAATCGGCCCTCTTGCCAGCCCCGAACAACCGAAGTGAGGAGCGCCGTGACGGCCATCCAGGAGGCGCAGGAGCGCCCGCGCGGTGCCCGCCTGCCGCGAAGCGCCCGCCGTGAACAACTGCTCGGTGCCGCCCAGGAGGTGTTCGTCGCGCAGGGTTACCACGCGGCCGCCATGGACGACATCGCCGACCGCGCCGGGGTCAGCAAGCCGGTGCTGTACCAGCACTTCCCCGGGAAGCTGGAGCTGTACCTGGCGCTGCTGGACAAGCACTGCGACGCCCTGGTCGAGTCGACCCGCGACGCACTGTCGACGACCACCGACAACAAGCTCCGGGTGGCCGCGACGATGGAGGCGTACTTCAACTACGTCTCCAGCGAGTCCGGCGCGTTCCGCCTGGTCTTCGAGTCGGACCTGACCAACGAGCCGGCCGTGCGCGAGCGGGTCGAGCGGGCCTCCGAGGCGAGCGCGACGCTGGTCAGCAAGGTGATCCAGGAGGACACCGACCTGCCCGAGGCGGAGTCCAAGCTGCTCGCCGCCGGGGTCTGCGGCCTGGCCCAGATCACCGCCCGGTACTGGCTGTCGCAGGGCCTGGACATCCCGCGCGACGAGGCGGCGCGACTGGTCGCCAGCCTGGCCTGGCGCGGGCTGAAGGGCTTCCCGATGCACCCCACCTCGGAGGGCGGAGAGGCCCTCTAGCAGGGGTGATCCACCGACCTTCGCCGCCGCGGTGATCCCGTGCTCTATGGTGAAGCCGTACGGCGCGGTCGTCGCGAACGCTTGTCCCAGGCGGTCGGGGTGTCCGCGCGTGGAGGCTGCAACCCCGGAGGGACGGAAGCCGTGGAGGTCAAGATCGGCGTGCAGAACACGCCGCGCGAGATCGTGATCGAGAGCACGCAGAGTGCCGATGAGATCCAGAGCGCGATCGCCAAGGCGCTGGAGGGTTCGGAGAAGCTCTTCGCGCTGACCGACGAGCACGGCCGCCGCGTCATCGTCCCGGCCGAGCGCCTGGCGTACGTGGAGATCGGCGAGCAGGCCGCCCGCAAGGTCGGCTTCGGCACCGCCTGAGGCGTCGTCCGAGCTGCTCACCCGGTGCCCCGCTCCCCCAGGGAGCGGGGCACCGTTGCGTGTACGGCCGGGTCGGCCGGGGTACGGCGACAGTGCGGCCGTCGGCGCCGCGCGCCCGTCCCCGGGAGGCAGTTTTGCTGGTCGAGTCGATCGCCTTCGCCCTCGTCGGCCTGGCCGCGGGCCTGGCCGCACTGCTGGCGCGGCCCGCGTACTTCCGGGCGGCTCGCACCCTGACCCTGGGCACCGCCCTGGCGGCGGCGCTGCTCGGCGGGACGGTGGCGCACTTCTGCCTGGACGGGCGCTACCCGGCGGCGTCGATCGCGGCCGCGGCGCTGGCCTCGGCGGTGCTGACCACGACGCTGGCCCGGCCGGACCTCGCCGCCGGGCGGGCCCCGGCGCACCGGCACCACCCGCACCGGGCCGGTGTCCACCGCACACGGCGCCACCGGCCGGCCTGACGCCCGGGCCGGACAGGCCCTAGCTGGCCAGGCCCAGGGCGGCCATCCGCCGGGTGTGCGCCTCGGTGATCCGGTTGAACATCTTGCCGACCTCGACCAGGTCGAAGCCCTGCACCTGGACGCCGCCGACCAGCAGGTTGGACAGCGCGTCCCGCTCGGCGACCACCCGCTGGGCCTGGCTGAGCGCCTCGCCCATCAGCCGCCGGCCCCACAGCGCGAGCCGGCCGCCGGAGCGCGGGTCGGCCTCGATGGCCTGGCGCACCTTGTCCACCGCGAACTGGGCGTGCCCGGTGTCGGACATGACGCCGAGCACCAGGTCGCGGGTGTCGTCGTCGAGCCGGACGGCGACCTCGCGGTAGAAGTCGGTCGCGATGGCGTCGCCGACGTAGGCCTTGACCAGGCCCTCCAGCCAGTCCGAGGGCGCGGTCATCCGGTGGAACAGCTCCAGCGGCTCGACGAACGGGCGCATCGCCTCCTGCGGGTCGGCGCCGATCTCGGCGAGCCGGTCGTGCAGGCGCTGGTAGTGCTGGAACTCGGCGGAGGCCATCCGGGCCAGGGCCGCCTTGTCGGCGAGGTCCGGCGCCAGCTTGGCGTCCTCGGCGAGCCGCTCGAAGGCGCTCAGCTCGCCGTAGGCGAGTGCGCCGAGCAGGTCCAGCACCGCCGCCCGGTAGCCGGGGTCGGCCGAGCACGCGGCCCAGTCCCCGATCGAGCCGGCCGCGGCGTCCTGCGTCTCACCATGGGTCTCCATGACCCGCCACCTTAGTCCCGCCGGCCCGGGGGACCCACCCTGGCCGGCCGTCGGCCGGTCGCCCGGGTGACCGGCCGGAACACCCCTTCCGGCCCGGGTCGGGAGGGGCAATGTCAGACGCGTCACGTGTTCGAGTCGTCGCCTGACTGTATGGTGGTACGGAGCCCCGTCGTGTTCGCACGGTGTCACCGCCGTCTCGGTGTCCCGCGCAAGCCCGCTCCGAAGCGGCACCGTCCATCCGGACGTGTCCGCACCGGAGCCACGGGTACTCACGTACGCGGATGCCCGGTCGGAGAGCCGATCGGCTCCGACCATGGCTTGGACTTCAAGCCTTGGCACCGCATCAGTGGCCGAGCGAGGGCCGCCGAGACCACGCCCCCTGGCGAAGGTCCCGCGCAGGTCCCTCATGGGAATCCTCCCCGACGCCGCCGGCGACGCGCCCCGCACAGGGCAGCGCGCACCGGCCGGCCGCAGGGACCGGCGCGGTTGTGCGTCCGCTCAGCTGCATCAGGGCCGCCAGGCCCGTACGCAGCCGTGCGGCTGCCCGCCCGCCGCTCGCTCTCGGCCCCTTTCACACGGAAGAGGCAGCACCCTGTCCACCACCGCTGAACCCATCAAGACGACGTTCCGGGATCTGGGAATCCTCCCGGAGACCGCCGAGGCGCTCGAGTCCGTCGGCATCGTCCACCCCTTCCCCATCCAGGAGATGACCCTCCCGGTCGCGCTGACCGGCCACGACGTCATCGGCCAGGCCAAGACCGGCACCGGCAAGACCCTCGGCTTCGGCCTCCCGCTGATCGAGCGGTGCGTCGTGCGCGCCGACGTGGACGCCGGCCGGGCGACCGAGGAGCAGCTCTCCGACGGCCCGCAGGCGCTCATCGTCGTCCCGACGCGTGAGCTCTGCACCCAGGTCACCAACGACCTGCAGACCGCCGGCAAGGTCCGCGACGTGCGCGTCCTGGCCGTCTACGGCGGCCGCGCGTACGAGCCGCAGGTCGAGGCGCTCGCCAAGGGCGTCGACATCGTGGTCGGCACCCCGGGCCGCCTGCTGGACCTGGCCGGGCAGAAGAAGCTGAACCTGTCCAAGGTCCGCTCGCTGGTCCTGGACGAGGCCGACGAGATGCTCGACCTCGGCTTCCTGCCGGACGTCGAGAAGATCATCACCATGCTGCCGGCCAAGCGGCAGACCCTGCTGTTCTCGGCCACCATGCCGGGTCAGGTCATCAGCCTCGCCCGCCGGTACATGAGCCAGCCCACCCACATCCGGGCCGCCGCCCCGGACGACACCGGCACCACCGTCGCCAACATCGAGCAGCACATCTTCCGCGCGCACTCGCTGGACAAGGTCGAGCTCGTCTCGCGCATCCTCCAGGCCGACGGCCGCGGGCTGGCGATGATCTTCTGCCGGACCAAGCGCACCGCCGCCGACGTCGCCGACCAGCTGACCCAGCGCGGCTTCGCGGCCGGCGCCGTCCACGGCGACCTCGGCCAGGGCGCCCGCGAGCAGGCGCTGCGCGCGTTCCGCAACGGCAAGGTCGACGTGCTGGTCTGCACCGACGTCGCCGCCCGCGGCATCGACGTCGAGGGCGTCACGCACGTGGTCAACTACCAGTGCCCCGAGGACGAGAAGACCTACCTGCACCGGATCGGCCGCACCGGCCGGGCCGGCGCCTCGGGCACCGCCGTCACCCTGGTCGACTGGGACGACATCCCGCGCTGGCAGCTGATCAACAAGGCGCTGGAGCTGACCTTCAACGACCCGGAGGAGACCTACTCCACCTCGCCGCACCTGTACGAGCTGCTGAAGATCGCGCCGGGCACCAAGGGTGTGCTGCCGCGTTCGGAGCGGACCCGGGCCGGGCTCGGCGCGGAGGAGGTCGAGGACCTCGGCGAGACCGGCGGGCGCGGTGCGCGCACCGCCCGGGCCAAGGGCCCGCGCAGCGGCTCCGGCCGCACCGGCGCCCCCGAGGCCGCCGTGGCGACCGAGGAGAAGCCGCGCCGCACCCGTGAGCGCCGCCGCACCCGGGGCGGCTCCGCGGTCGCCGAGGGCGAGGCCGGGACCGTCGTCGAGGCCCCCGCGGCCCCGGCCGTCGAGGGCACCGAGGGCGAGTCGGCCCCGCGCCGCCGTCGCCGCCGTTCGCGCGGCGCCGCCGCCGGCGAGGCCGCCGTGGTGGCCGAGGCCGTCGCGGTGACCGAGGCGGCCGTGGCGGCTCCGGTCGCCGAGGCTCCGGCCGCGGTGGCCGTCGTGGCCGCCGCCGAGGCCGTCGTCGAGGCCGCCGTCGCGGAGAAGCCGGCCGCCCGCACCCGGACGCGCGCCACCCGCAAGCCCAAGGCCGAGGCCGTCGAGGCCCCGGCCGAGGCTCCGGCCGTCGAAGCCGTCGAGGCCGCTGAGGCCGTCGTCGCGAAGAAGCCGGCCACCCGGACGCGCACCCGCAAGCCGAAGGCGGAGGCCGTCGAGGCCGTCGTCGAGGCCCCGGCCACCGAGGCCGCCGTCGCGGAGAAGCCCGCCACCCGGACGCGCACCCGCAAGCCCAAGGCCGAGGCCGCGACCGCCCCGGCGGCTCCGGAGGCTGCGGCCGCCGACGCCGCGACCGAGGTCCCGGCCCCGCGCAAGCGCACCCGGGCCCGCAAGGCCGCCGCCGCGCCGGAGGCCACCCCGGAGAGCTGACGCACCCCGTCCCGGGGGGGGGGGGGGGGGGGGGGGGGGGGGGGGGGGAGGCCCCCCCCCCCCCCCCCCCCCCCCCCCCCCCACGTCCGGGCCCGCAGAACCATCACGGCCCCGCACCCGTAGTCGCGTTTGACTATGGGTCGTAGTCGTGTTCGACTAGTGATGTGAGCACTTCGCGACTCTTCGCACTCGGCGCGCTGGCCCGGGGCGGGCCGATGCACGGCTACCAGATCCGCCAGGCGGCCCAGCTCGACCGCACCGAGCTGTGGACCGACGTCAAGCCCGGATCGCTCTACAGCGTCCTGCACCGGATGGCCGACGACGGCCTGGTCGAGGTGGTGCGCAGCGAGAAGGTCGGCAACCCGCCCGAGCGGACCGTCTACGCGATCACCGACCGGGGCCGCCGGGAGCTCGCCGCCCTGCGCGACGCGGCGCTGGGCAGGGTGCGCCTGCTGCCCGACCCGGTCGACCTGGCCCTGCAGTACACCGCGGACCTCACGGACGAGGACCTGGCCGGGTCCGTGGCCGCGCGCCGGCGGGCCGTGGCCGACCAGGTGGCCCTGTTCGAGGAGCAGTTCGAGGCCGCCAGGCCGGACCTGACCGGCCTCGAACCGTGGATCTTCGAACACTGCCTCGCCCGTCTGAAGGCCGACCTGGCCTGGCACGACGACCTGCTCGGCACCCTGACGACGAACACCCCGTCGACGAACACCCCGTCGAAGAACACCCCACCGAAGAACACCCCGGCAAAAAACACCCCGCCGAGGAACACCCGGAGGACCCCGTGATACTCGTGACCGGCGCGACCGGCACCGTCGGCCGCGCCCTCGTCGGCCACCTGACCGCCCTGGGCGCCCCCGTGCGCGCCGCCACCCGCCGCCCCGACCGGGCCCGCCTGCCGGGCGGCGTGGACGTCGTCGGCGCGGACCTCGGCGAGCCGGACAGCCTGGCCGCCGCCCTGCGGGGCGTGCGCAAGGTGTTCCTGCTCTCCGACGGCCCCGACATCCCGCGCCACGACGCCAACCTCGCCGCCGCGGCCGCCCGCGCCGGCGCCGAGGCCGTCGTCAAGCTGTCCTCCGGCCGGGCCGCCGACCCGGACGCGGACGACCCCGTCGCCCGCTGGCACCGCGCGGGCGAACAGGCCGTCCAGGACAGCGGCCTGGCATGGACGTTCCTGCGCCCGATGGGCTTCATGTCCAACACCCTCGCCTGGGCCGGGACGATCCGCGCGGCCCGCACCGTGCGGGCCCCGTTCGCCGCCGGCCGGGTCTCCGTCATCGACCCCGCCGACATCGCCGCCGTCGCGGCCCGCGCCCTGACCGAGCCCGGACACGACGGCCGGGCCCACCTGCTGACCGGCCCCCAGGCCCTCACCCCCGGCGAGATGACCACGATCCTGGCCGACGTCCTGGGCACCCCGCTGGCCTTCACCGAGATCCCGCCCCACGCCGCCCGCCGGGCACTCCTGGACCACGGCCTGCGCCCGGAGACCGCGGACGCGGTCATGGCGCTGCGCGCCGCCTCCCTGGAACCGTTCGCCGCGACCGTCACGCCCGCGGTCCAGCAGCTCACCGGCCGCGCGGCGACGCCCTTCCGGGCCTGGGCCGAACGCCACCGCGAACAGTTCACCGAGGAACCCGGCGCGGAGCCCGGCGCGGAGCCCGGCCGTGGCTGACACCCACCGCAAGCAGCCCGGCGCGGAACCCGGCGGCGAGCCCGGCGGGGAGCCCCGCGGGGAGCCCGGCCGTGGCGGCGTCCACCGCGAACCCGTCGCCCTGGCCCCCGGACACGGCGGGCGCCGCCACGTGCCGGGCAGCCCGTACGTCGTCAAACTCGCGGGCGCCCAGAGCGGCGGATCGATCGCCGTCCTGGAGTCCACCTTCGAACCCGGCCAGGGCGCACCCCTGCACCTGCACCGCGGCCACGACGAGACGTTCTACGTCGTCAGCGGCGCGTTCCGCCTGCGGTGCGACGAACACACCACCGAGGCGGGCCCCGGCGCCTTCCTGCACGTCCCGCGCACCCACCCGCACTCCTTCACCGCGATCGGCGACACCCCCGCCACGATCCTGGTGACGCTGACCCCGGCCGGCTTCGAGGAGTTCTTCATCGAGGCCGCCGCCCTCGCCGCCGACGGCCGCCCGAACCGCCGGATGATGCAGACCCTCCTGGCCCGCTACGACCAGGAACTGGTCCCCGACACACCGCAGGACCACCACCGGCCGGACGGCCGCTGAGGCCACCGTCCGAGCGGCCCGCGTCAGCGGTAGGTGCGCAGCACGTCGAGCAGGTCGCCGGTGTGGCCGTCGCGCGCGCCGAAGTGGGCGGCGCAGCTGAGCTGTTCGCGCAGGTGGAGCAGCCGCATGCGGTCCTGCCAGCCGTCGGTGAGGGGGTGGTGTTCGCGGTAGGCGTCGAAGAAGCGGGCGGGGACGCCGCCGGTGCAGAACATCATGCTCAGGTCCGTCTCCGCCCACGTCCAGCACACCGCCGGGTCGATGAACGCCGGTGTCGCGTCCGGGCGGGCGAGGATGTTGCCGTGCCACAGGTCGCCGTGGGTGAGGACGGGTGGTGCGGCGGGGAGGAGTTGGGGCAGCCGGTCGCAGATCCGTTCCAGGTCGGCGCGGCCCCGGGGCCCGAGCACCTGGCGTGCCAGGGGTTCGTCGAGGTAGCGCAGCAGGCGGTGGCGGGCGAAGAACTCGTGTCCGTCCTCGGTCCAGGGGTTGCGCTGTGCCAGGCGGCCGAGCCAGCCGTCCTCGGCCCAGCCGAAGCGCTGTCCGGTGGTGGCGTGCAGGCCGGCCAGCGCGTGTGCGGCGCGTTCCCAGAAGCCGGTGTCGTGCGCGGGCGGCTGTTCGAGGGCTTCCAGGACCAGGCCGTCCGGGTGAAGGGCCAGCACCCGCGGGGTCGCCAGCGCGCCGTGGGTGCGCAGGGCTTGCAGGCCCTGGGCCTCCTTCGCGTACGCGTCGGGGGCCAGTGCCGGGGTGGACTTCACCACCACGCGTCCGCCGCCGGCCAGGGTGACCAGCCAGACGGTGTTCGCGGCGCCGCCGGCCAGGCGCACCGCGTGCGCCGGCGGGCCGGGGAGCAGGTGCGGCGGCGGACCGTCGTGTCCGGCGGCCGCCTCATCGGTGTTCTGCGCAGGATCTTCCATGGCGGGCCCCTTTCCCGCGCCCGGCGCCACCGACTCCGGCCGGCACCGGATTTCGCCGCCCCGGGGGCAGCGGCAGGACCCGCGCCAGGCCTGCCGGGGTGCGCGGTACAGTCCGCTTCATGAACGAGAACGTGCGCGCCCCGTTCGGGAACTTCACCCTCGTCCGCGCGGCGATCGAGGTCTGCGGCGACCTCGCCGCCCCCGTCGCCGACGCGTTGAAGAACGCGGACGCGCAACGGTGGGCCGGATCCGTGCTGTACGTGGACACCGACCCCGACAAGGCGGACACCGCGGTGTTCTGCCAGGCCTACGACGTGCCGCTGGAGCTCTCCGCGAACTGCGTGGTGGTCGCCGCCAAACGCGGCGGCGACGTCACCCTAGCCGCCTGCCTGGTGCGCGCCGACACCCGCCTGGACGTCAACACCGCCGTGCGCAGGCACCTGGGCGCGCGCAAGGCCTCCTTCGCGCCGGTGGACGTCGCCGTCGCCGCCACCGGCATGGAGTACGGCGGCATCACCGCCGTCGGCCTGCCGGACGGCTGGCCGCTGCTGGTCGACGAGGCGGTGGCCGCCGCCGATCACGTGCTCATCGGCAGCGGACGGCGACGGGGCAAGCTGATCCTGCCCGGCTGGGCGGCGGCCCGGCTGCCCGGCGCCGAGGTCCTCCCGGGCCTGGCCGCCTGAGCCCGGCGGGGCCGGCGGCGGCGGGACCGGCCCGGGCCCGGGCTCGGGCCCGGGCGTGCGCGGCCGTGGCCGTGGCCGTGGCCGGGCACCATACCCCGCAGTACCTGAGTGGACGTCAAACCCGGCTGAGGCTGACCTTGGGGGGTCGGGCGGCGGGATCTGGGCGGAACACGGTCGAAAGGGTGGACATGGGAAACCTCAGCGGGAAGGTCGCGCTGGTCACCGGCGCCAGCCGGGGCATCGGGCGGGGCATCGCCGAACGCCTGGCCCGGGACGGCGCCCTGGTCGCCGTGCACTACGGCAGCAACGAGGCGGCGGCGAAGGAGTGCGTCGCGGCGATCGCCGGGGCCGGTGGCCGGGCGTTCACCGTGGGCGCCGAACTGGGCGTTCCCGGCGACGTGGACACCCTCGTGGGCGGGCTGGAGGCCGGGCTGCGCGCGCACGGGGAAGCGGCGCTCGACATCCTGGTCCACAACGCCGGGCTCAATCTCATGGGGCGCCCGATCGAGGTCCTCACTCCCGAGGAGTTCGACGAGATGGTCGCGGTCAACGTCAAGGCGCCGTTCTTCCTCACCCAGCGGCTGCTGCCACGGCTGCACGACGGCGGCCGGATCATCAACATCTCCTCCGTCTCCACCCGTATCGCCTCCGCCCACGGCATCGGCTACCCGCTCACCAAGGGCGCCCTGGAGGTGTTCGGCCACACCCTGGCCAAGTACCTCGGACCCCGCAACATCACCGTCAACTCCGTCGTCGTCGGGTTCACCCGCACCGACATGACCGCCGACGTGCTGGCCGACCCGGCGAACCTGGAACGCAACCTCGCCCTGACCGCCCTCGGCCGGATCGGCGAGATCCCGGACATCGCCGACGCGGTCGCCTTCCTCGCCTCCGACGACGCCCGCTGGATCACCGGCACCAAGATCGACGTCACCGGCGGCGTCAACCTGTAGCGGCCGCAGCGGGGGCCGCACCGCGCACAGGCCGTACCGCGCGCAGGCCGTACCCGGGCCCGGGCAACCCGCCGCCCCGGGCGGCCGCGGGAGCTGCCCCGCCCGGCGGGCGGGACGGCGGGCAGGACGGCGGGCGGGCGGGACGGGCCTCGCGGCACAGCGGACCCCTGTGCCGCGGGCGCCGCCAACGCCTCGCGCACCACCGCCGGTTCGCCCGGCGGCACACCGGCGGCACACGGCCGGATGGCCGGAGCACCCGGACCCCGCGCGGAACCCGGCGCCGCGTTACGGGAGGTCGGGCGCCCCCGGCCCCGGCACCGCCGCCGCCGGGTGCCCGAACCACAGGTGCAGGGCCGCGCGCAGCTGTTCGGCGGCGGTCTGGGGTGCCTGGTCGGGTGGTGCGGTCCAGGCGGCGTGGCCGTCCGGGCGCACCAGGACCGCGGGCGTGTCGGGCAGGGCGCCGGGCCGCACCGTCGCCGCGCTCACCCGGTCCGCCCAGGGGCCGGCCGCCGTGCGCAGTGCCTCGGCCGCGGTGGTGTCCTCCAGGAGCAGGGCGCCGGCGCCGGTGTGGGCCAGCAGTGGTATCAGGGCGCCGTGTTGGAGGGTGTCGTCGTGGAGGGTGTCGTGTTGGAGGGGGATGTCCGGGACCATCGCGCCTTCCCAGGGGTGGCCGCTGCCGTGGGGGGCCGGGTAGCGGGTGGCGATGCCGGTGATCTCCTCGGCCAGGGGGCCGGCCGTCTCCTTGGCCTGTGCGAGTTCGGCGAGCAGGTCGCGCACCGGCGCGAGTTCCTCGTCGTCGCCGGCGAGCAGTGCCTGGGCGCGGGTGTTGCGCAGCAGTCTGGCGCCGGCCGCGTGCCGTTCGGTGTGGTAGGTGTCCAGGAGGGTTTCGGGGGCTTGTCCGCGGGCGACGAGGGCGAGTTTCCAGCCGAGGTTCATCGCGTCGTCGATGGCGGCGTTGACGCCGATGGCGCCGGCGGGCGGGTGGATGTGGGCGGCGTCTCCCGCCAGCAGGACCCGGCCCTGGCGCAGCCGTTCGGCCAGGCGGGCGGCGTCGCCGAAGCGGGTCAGCCAGTGGGCGCGGGCGATCGGGACGCGGTGTCCCAGGGCGTGGTCCAGTGCCTGCTGGAAGCGGGGCAGGGTGAGGGGTTCGTGCCGGTCCTGGGGCGGGTGGGGGTCGGCGGTGATCAGGCGGACGTAGCCGGGCCTGGGGATGGCGAACACGGTGCCGCCCGGGCCGGTGTTCACGCCGAAGGGGATCGCCTGCGGGTCGGTCAGGACCACGTCCGCGAGCAGGGTGAAGCGGCGGGCGGGGGTGCCGGGGAAGGCGATGGCGGCGAGTTTGCGTACGGTGCTGCGGCCGCCGTCGCAGCCGGCCAGCCAGCCGGCGTGCAGCAGTGCGGGGCCGTCGGGGGTGTCGGTGTGGGCGTGGACGCCGTCGTCGTCGAGGTCGAGGGCGTTCAGGCGGTGGCCGCGCAGGATGCGTACGCCCAGGTGGTGGGCGTGTTCGGTGAGGATCTCCTCGACCCTGGTCTGGGCGATGCCCAGGACGTAGGGGTGGCGGGTGCGCATGGCGGCGAGGTCGAGGCGGGCCTGTGCGGTGAACGCGGTGGTCGCCGCGGTGGGGCCTTCGGCGAGGAGGCGTTCGGCCAGGCCGCGGCGTTCCAGTAGTTCCAGGCTGCGGGCGTTGAGGTTGAAGCCGCGGCAGTAGCCGGGCGGGGCGGGGTCGCGTTCCAGGAGCACGGTGCGCACGCGGGCCAGGGCCAGTTCGCAGGCCAGCGTCAGGCCGGCGGGGCCGGCGCCGACGACCAGGACGTCCGCGTCGCCGGCCCCGGGCGCGGCGGCGGGTAAGCGCCGTGCGGCGGGGACCTGTGCGGGGACGGGGACGGGCGTGGCGGCGGGTGCGGGTGCGGGTGCGGGTGCGGGGGTGTCAGGCATCGGGGGCGGCCTCCGGCCAGGCCAGGGTGCCCTGTTCGATCTCCTCTGCGGTGCGCAGCACCCATTGGCGTTCGGCGTGCAGCATGGCGTTGCCGTACTCGGCCTCGATGACGAACAGTCGGGGGGCGTGGTGTTCGTGGGTGGCGCTGTGGTGGGCGTGTTCGCTCTCGGTGATGCGGGTCTGCAGGGCGGCGGCCCGTTCGCGCAGTGCCTGGGCGGCGCGGTGTGGTCCCAGGGCGCCGAGGTAGCTGACGGCGGACAGGAATTTCGGGTATTCGCGGGAGGGTTCGCGGATGAGTTCGTCCAGCCACTGGGTGAAGTACTGGCGGCCCTGGGGGGTGTGGCGGTAGACGGTGCGGGTGGGGCGCGCGCCGACCTGTTCGGTGTCGGTGGCCTCGATCCAGCCGTCGCGGGCCAGGGCGCGCACCGTGTCGTAGAGCGAACCGGTGGTCAGTTTGAAGGCCTGGTCGAGGTGGCGCTGGCGCAGGGTGGTGGCCATGGCGTGGGGGTGCAGGGGCTGTTCGAGGAGCAGGCCGAGCAGGGCCAGGGCCAGGGGGTTGGCGGGTCGTTTGGCGGTCATGGCACTCCGTGGTCGCACGCGGGGCCCCGGGGCCGGGGCCCCGGGCGTGATACTCGGATCGTACTACTCGGATCCGAGTATGTGGAGGGGGTGGCCCGGGTCGCCCGCCGCCGGGCCGTGCCGCACCGGCCGCGCGGCGCGGGGGAGTTCGGGCCCGGCCGCGGCCGGGGCGCCGCCGGGTGCGATCATGGCGGGCATGGCTTTCGACGACGCACGGCCCCGGGCCGGCCTGGTCCATGAGCGCTGGCGTGCCCGCGAGGCGCCCCACGGGGACTTCATCGTGTTCGGCGACGGGTCGCTGTCGGTGATGCGGCTCATGCGGCTCTCCCCCGCCGACCGGCTCCACGACCCGCGGGCCCAGCAGTGGAGTTGGGGGGAACTGCTGCGGGCCGGCGCGTGGACCCCCACCGACTGGACGGACGTCGACACGGTGACCGCCACCAGCACCCACGCCGGCAGCCGCGCGCTCGCGGGCGAGGCGTCCGAGCACGGCAGCATCGGCTGGGTCGCGCTGACCCGCGACGACGAGGAGAACACCCTGGAGTGGCTCGCGATCTCCTGCTCGTCCAACCCGTTCGCCGACGTCGCCCTGGACGACACCACGGTGACCGCCACCAGCACCCTGGGACGGATCTGGACCTTCCCCCGCGACGCCCCGCAGCAGGTGCGGATCACCGAGGACCCCGACTACCCCTGGCACTCCCCGGCCGGGCCGGCGGGCCCCGCCTCCTGAGGCACCCGGCCGCGACCGGCCCCGGCGGCCTTCCGGTGGACCTGCGTGTTCGCCGCCGGCGGGCGGCAGCCCGCCTCCAACGCGGCACGTTGGAGGCGGACCCGGCCGCACACGGCTCCGCCCCGCGCGGGGCCCGCGACGCCCCCGACCGGCCGGGCCGCGAACCCGTCCCCACCGCCGCCGGGCCACCGCGGCCGCAGACCGCGCCCCCGCCGCCGCCCGGCCACCGTGCCCCGGGCCCAGGTGACGGGGCGCCACCCCCGGGACACGGGCACCGAAAGCCTCCCCCGGGCCGTCACCGGGCAGGCTCCGGACCGTCACCGGGCAGGCGCCGGACCGCCACCGGGTCGCGGCCGGGTCGGCGCCGGTGGGCTGATCTGCTATTTTCGCCATGCTTCGACGCGAACCGTACAAGCGTGCGGTTTCGCATGCCCGCACGGGACCCCGGCCGCGAGCCCGGCCCCGAGGCGGGCACGGCAGTAGGTCGACCAGCGGGGGGACGGGATCCATGAACGCGTACGCGGGCTCCGACGGGCCTGGCCTGTACGGGCCGTACGGGCCGCCGGCGGGCGGGTCCCTGTTCGGGGTGAACCCGGCGGACCTGGACGCGGCGGCGAAGGTCGCCAAGGACACCGGTGAGGCGATGCCGGGCGAGCTCAAGCACATCCACGAGCCCTCCGACACGGCGGTCGCGGCGCTGTCGGGCTGGCGCACCGGGGCGTCGCTGCACGCCTGCACGGCGGCGTGGGAGGAGTGCCTGAACAAGCTGGCCTCGGAGGTGGACGGGGTGAGCCTGAAACTGGGCCAGACCGCCGGCAACTACCGCGGCACCGACACGGGCAACGCCGGCGCCCTCAAGCCGCCCGGCGCCGGACCCTACGCGCCGGCGGTGAACTGATGGTCACCCTCGCCCAGCTGCGCGACGCGGACCTGTCCTCCCTGGCCGGCGCCGCCGGCGCCTACGACACCCTGGCCGGCGCGTTCGGCAAGCACGTCCAGGCGATGAACACCGAGGTCACCAAGCACGTCTTCAACAGCCAGTGGGTCGGCACCGCGGCCGGCGCCGCCAACGCCTCCCTGCAGCGCACCAGCGGGCGCCTGGACGCCGCGCACACCGAGATGTCCGCGGTCTCGGGACTGCTGCGCGAGGCCTCGGAGAGCTTCCAGCTGGCGCAGTCCAAGCTGAAGGAGGCCCTCCAGGAGGCGCAGGGCGCGGGGCTGACGGTCGCCGAGGACGGCACGGTCAGCTGGCCGGCGCCCTCGCAGGCCGAACGCCACGACCCCGGCTACGACACGCCGCAGCGGGCCAGGGCCCTGGCGGATCGCATCTCCCACGCCGTCACCGAGGCCGACGGCGCCGACCAGAAGATCGCCAAGCTGCTGGACGACCTGACCGTGCGGGCCCGCACCGGCACCGGACTGGACCTGACGCAGGCCGGCGCCGACCGCAAGGCCGTCGACGAGCTGGGCACCGGCCTGATGGCCGCCGGCTGGCCGCCCGCCGGCGCCGCCCCCACCGAGGTCAACTCCTGGTGGAAGGGCCTGACCCCGGACGAGCAGCAGCGCCTGCTCCAGGCCCACCCCGACCTGCTGGGCCTGCGCGACGGCATCCCCGCCACCGCCCGCGACCAGGCCAACCGCTTCAACCTGGCGCACCTGATCGACACCTACGAGCACAAGCCGAACCCGTCGGACGACGACAAGCAGAAACTGGACGGCTTCCGCGCGATCCGGGACAAGCTGAACGTGCAGAACGGCAAGCAGCCGCCCGCGTTCCTGCTGGGCGTCGGCGAACAGGGCCAGGGCCGCGGCATCCTGTCCTTCGGCGACCCCGACACCGCGAAGAACGTCAGCGCCTACGTGCCGGGACTGGGCACCACACTGTCCGCCGTCGGCGGCAAGGACGCCGACCGGGCCCTGAACGTGTGGACCGCCGCGCACAACGCCGACCCCACCAGCGCGACCGCCTCCATGGTCTGGCTCGGCTACGACCCGCCGCCCGGACTGGAGAAACTCGCCGACGGCGACACCCGGCCCCTGGACGTGATGGACACCGACCGCGCCGCCAAGGGCGGCGCCGCCTACGACACGTTCATGGCCGGACTGCGCGCCACCCACGAGGGCACCCCCGCGCACCTGGTCGCCCTCGCCCACAGCTACGGCTCCACCACCGTGGGCCTGGGCGCACAGCGCCCCGGCGGCACCGGCGCCGACGACATCATCCTGGTCGGCTCCCCCGGCACCGGCGCCGCCAACGCCTCCCAGCTGCACATCGACCCCCACCACGTGTGGGTCGGCGACGCCGAGAACGACCCGGTCAGCCACCTGCCCTCCAAGGGCCGCGTCTCCAACGACCTCGGCGGCGTCCTGGGCGGCGCCTCCGCCGGCCCGCTCGGCATGCTCGGCGGCGGCTACATCGCCGACAAGGTGTACGACTGGTTCGGCCCCGACAACCAGCTCTGGTTCGGCCAGGACCCCGCCGGCGAGGAGTTCGGCGCCAACCGGTTCAAAGTCGCCGACGGAGCGGAGAACTCCTTCCAGTCCCACTCCGACTACATGACCGACCCCGGCGAGAAGGACTCCAAGACCCTGGAATCGGTCAACAACATCGGCCAGATCGTGGCCGGCCGGTACGACAACGTGAAAACCCAGGGCCAGCGATGAACCAGACCCCCCACCAGACCCCCCGGCCCGTCCCCCGGCCGGCGCCCCTGGCCGCGGCCTGCGCCGCCCTCGCCCTCGCCCTGACCGCCGGCGGCTGCGCCGCCACCGGCGGCGGGGGCGGGGGCGGGGGCGGGGACACCAGCGCGACACCCGGCCCGCTCATGCAGCCCGCACAGGCCCTGCACCGGCTCGACGACCTGCTCCAGGAGGCGACCTCCGGCATCCAGCCCGCACTGCGCTACCGGGACGCCTGGCCCGACTGGCGCGAGCAGTACGCCAAGGGCCTGGACGAGCACTCCCTGGGCTACGCCCGGGCCTCACGCCGGCGCAACATCACGACCAAGGTCGCCCCCGCCAAGTACGGCGCCCTGCTCGACGCGGTACGCGGCACCTGGCAGACCAAGGGCTACCGCCTCACCACCGGCCCCGACAGCGTGGCCGCCACCACCCCCGACGGCGCAAGCCTCGGCATCACCATCCACCCCTACGCCGGCAACATCGACATCAGCGCGGCGGTGGGACCCATCCCGCTCCCCCACGGCGCCGACCCCTTCGGCACCCCCACCCCCGAACCGACCCTGCCCGGCGGCAGCCCCGACATCCTCCCCGCCTACGACGACCCCTACTGGTCCACCTGACCCGCCCCCGCCCGCCACACCCTCCCCGGACCCGCCGCCCCCTCGCCAGGACCCGTCCCTCCCCAGGACCCGCCCCGCCCCCGCCGCGTGACCCCGCACCAGCCGAAGGCCCCCGCCATGACCCCCGAACAGGCCGTCCACACCCTCGACGCGCTCCTCGACGAGGCGATGTCCGCCATCCGCCCCCCGCTGCGCCACCGGGACGGCTGGCCGCGCTCCACCGAGCAGACCACCGGCGGCCTCCAGGACCGCTCCCTGGGCTACGCCACCGCCACCCGCGAACGGCACGTCACCACCCGGGTCGCCCCCGCCAAGTACGGGGCGCTGCTGGGCGTCACCGAACGCGGCTGGCAGGACCGCGGCTACCGGATCACCGCCGTCAACCCCCGCCAGCCCGCCATGTTCGCCACCACACCCGCCGGATACGGCGTCGCCGTGCTGTTCGGCGCCGCCGGGAACATCACCTTCCAGGCCACCGTCGGCCCCATCCCCGTCATCCGCGACCGCGACCCCTTCGGCACCTACGTGCCCGAACCGACCCTGCCCGACGGCACCCTGGACGTCCTGCCCCGCCACGACGACCCGTTCTGGTCCGCCTGAACGCCAGACCCGTTGGCGGGCACACCCGCAGACCCGCCGGCGAGCGGCACCGGCAGGCTCACCGCCAGCCCCGCCGGCAGACGCACCGGTGAGCGCACCGGCAGACCCACCGGCAGACGCACCGGCAGGCACGGTGGCGGCACCCCCACGCCCTCCCGCGTCCGAGGGATGGCCGCCCGGCGTCCGGGACCGGGCGCGCGCAGTAGGATCGGCGGCGTTGTCACCACATTCCACCGCTGGTAGGAGGCTTTTCATGGCTCAGGTCACGCTGAAGGGGAACCCGGTCCAGGTCGGCGGCGCGCTGCCCCAGGCCGGCAGCCAGGCCCCGGCGTTCACGCTGGTCGGCGAGGGACTCGCCGACACCTCGCTGCAGGACTTCGCCGGCAAGCGCAAGGTCCTCAACATCTTCCCCAGCATCGACACCCCCACCTGCGCCACCTCGGTGCGCACCTTCAACGCCAAGGCCGGCTCGCTGGCCAACACCGTGGTGCTGTGCATCTCCGCCGACCTGCCGTTCGCGCAGGCCCGCTTCTGCGGCGCCGAGGGCCTGGACAGCGTCCGGACCCTGTCCACCCTGCGCGGACGCGACTTCCACGAGAACTACGGCGTGGCCCTGGCCGACGGCCCGCTGGCGGGGCTGACCGCCCGCGCCGTCGTCGTCCTGGACGAGAACGACACCGTCCTGCACACCGAACTGGTCGCGGAGATCGCCGACGAGCCGAACTACGAGGCCGCGCTCGCCGTCCTCGCCTAGAACCGATGCCGGTGACTTTGCGGTCTTCCACGGCCCTCTGGCCGAAGCACTGCCGCAGGTCAGCGGCTCACGATCGTTGCTAAGTCACCGGCATCGCGCCTAGAACCCCCCGCGGCACACCCGCCCCGGCCCCGGGCCGGCCCGCGCACACCGCCCGCGCACGCCGCCCGGCCCGCCCCCCAGGTCTTCACCAAGGGGGGCGGGCCGGGAAGGGGGCCGGGCGGGCCGGGAACCGGGGGCGGGTCAGGTGATGGAGGCTCCCGAGTCGATGCTGATGACCTGTCCGGTCATGCAGTCCTGGTCGAGGAAGAGCCCGATGGAACGGGCGACCTCCTGCGGGGTCACGAACCGCGGCACCGGCACCTTCTCCCGCATCCCGGCGACCACGTGCTCGGGCAGGGTGTCCGTCATCCCCGTGATCATGAACCCGGGCGACAGCGCGTTCACCGTCACCCCCCGGCGCCCGCACTCCGCCGCCAGCGTGCGGGTCAGCCCGATCAGCCCCGCCTTGGACGCCGCGTAGGCGGTCTGCCCGGCGGTGGCGATCAGCGCGGACGGGGAGACGATGTTGACCACCCTGCCCCAGCGGGCCCGCAGCATCGCCGGCACGCACACCCGCGCGGTGTGGAAGGAACCGACCAGGTTCGTGTCGATCACCTGCCGCCACTGCGCCGGATCCTGCATGGCCATCAGCGCGTCCCTGCGCACCGCCCCGTTGTTGACGAGCACGTCCACCGGGCCCAGCGCCTCGGTGATCCGCTCGTACATCGCGGTGACCTGCGCGTAGTCCGCGACGTCCCCGGTGACCAGGACATGGTCGCCGGCCAGCTTGCCCGCCACCTCCTCGGCGGCCTGGCGGGCACTGTTGTAGTGCACCGCGACCCGGCACCCGGCCGCGTCCAGCGCCAGCGCCAGCTCCCGGCCCAGCCCCCCCGAAGCGCCGGTCACCAGCGCCACCGGGGACGCGGGCCGCTGCCCGAAAGCACCCTTGCCGCTCACCGCGCCCCTCCCCACGTCAACAGGACCGAACCCCACGTCATCCCGGCACCGAACCCGGCCAGCAGCACCGTGTCCCCGTCCTGGATGCGCCCGGCGTCCAACGCCTCCGCCAGCGCGATCGGGATCGACGCCGAAGCGGTGTTGCCGTACCGGTCCAGATTCGCCACCAGACGGTCCGCGGGAATCCCGGTATGGGCGAGCACCGAGTTGATGATCCGGATGTTCGCCTGGTGCGGCACCACATGGTCCACGTCCGCCGGCGTCAGCTTCGCCTGCTCCAGCGTCTCGCGGATCGTACGCACCGTGTAGCGCACCGCGTTCAGGTAGATCTCGTTGCCGTTGATCTGCGCGTAGTGCAGACCGCGGCGCACCGTCTCCTCGGTCGTGGGCATCCGCGAACCCCCCGCCAGGACCTTCAGACTGTCCTTGCACGAGCCGTCCGCGCCCAGGTTCCACGCCAGGACCCGCTCCACCGGGCCGGGCTGCAGGACCACCGCACCGGCCCCGTCACCCACCAGGATCGACAGGTCCCGGTCCGCCGGGTTCGCGGTCAGCGTGTGGGTGTCCGAACCGATCACCAGGATCGGCCGCGGATCCATGCGCAGCAGACCCACCGCCGTCACCAGCGCGTACACGAACCCCGCGCACTCGGAGTTCACGTCGTGCGCGCTGCCCGCGATGCCCAGCTCGTCGTGGACGAACGCCGACGTCGCCGGCGAGGGCTGCTCCGGCGTCGCCGTCGCCACGATCAGGTGCGCGATGTCCGCACCCGACAGCCCCGCCCGCTCCAGCGCCCGGCGCCCGGCCTGAACCGCCATCGACGCGGTGCTCTGCCCCGCCCCGACCGCCCGCCGCTCCCGGATCCCGCACCTGGAGACGATCCAGTGCTCGTCCACACCGAAACGCTCCGCCAGCTCCACGCTGGTCACCACGCGCTCGGGGACCGAGATCCCCCACCCGGTGATGTCGAAGCCGCTCATCGAGCAGTGCCCCGCGCTCAGACGCCGGCCTGGCCCACGAGCGCCAGGATCCGCTCGTGCACCACCCGCAGCGTCGTCGTGTCGTCGATGTCCGCGAACAGCGACTCGTCCGCCGGAATGTGCGGGTACTGGTTCTGGAACCCGTACAGCCACTCCATCAGATCCAGCGAGTCCACGTCCGCGATGTGCTGCAGCGCCGCGTCCGCGTCGATCTCCTGCGCTCCGGAGACCGCCTGCAACTGCGCGGCCAGGTCCTCGATGGTGGGGATGTCGGACATGAGTGATCGTTCCTTCCTGGACGCCCCGGAACGGGCGCCAACACGTGATGAGGCAGAACAGACCCGGAGAACACACCCCCGGGGGGTGACGGACACCGCCACCGCGCACCCCGCCGCCCACAGGCCACGGGACGCACCGCGACGGAACCCGAAAACCCCTCCGGGGAAACCCGGGAAGGCCGTGGGGGCCGCGTGTCTTGTCGAAACCGCATGAAACCCACCCCCACGCAAACGCCCCGCAACCCCGGCCCCCCACCCACGCTTGCGCACCGCTTGCGAGACACGCGCTTACCTGACCCGAGACACCGCACCCACACGCACGACACCCACCACCCCCCCACCGCGCCGCACCGGGAGGGAACGACCCGCACCACCCCCCACCGCGACGCACCACGGCCCGGACACCGCACCGCACCGCGACGCACCACGGCCCGGACACCGCACCGCACCGCGACGCACCGCGACGCGGACACCGCACCGCACAACGCCGCACCGCACAACGCCGCACCGCCGGCGACCGTGCCGGGACCCACCGCACCAGGAACGCACGCACCGGGGACGCACCACACCGCACCGCGACGCACCGCGGCGTGGACACCGCACCGCCGGCGACCATGCCGGGACCCACCGCACCAGGGCCCTACCGCGCCGGGGACGCACGCACCGGGGACGCACCACACCGGGCAAGCACCGCGTCAGGGCGGCCCGGCCACCACACGGACGCCCGCCAACCGCCCTCACCGGCACGAACACCCGCACCGCACGGGACCGACCACCGCCACCGACACGGCCGTCCACCCGGACAACGGCGCCCCCGGCCCCACCGCCCGGCCGAGCCCGGCCGGGCACCACCCGGCACCACCCGGCCCGGCCGAACACGGCCGAGCCCAGTCCAGTCCACCCGATCCGCCATCAGAACAGGGGCACACCCGCATGACCACCGCCGAGACCCGCTCCATCAACCCCGACGTCGACGCGATCCGCCACCACTACGAGGTCGGCAACGACCTCTACCGGCTCATCCTCGGCCCCACCATGATGTACTCCGGCGGCTACTGGGAGGACGGCGAGGACCTCGTCGCCACCCTCGACGAGGCCCAGGAACGCAAGCTCGACGTCTTCACCGACCTCGCCCAGGCCGCCGGCAAGGCCAAGGTCCTGGACATCGGCTGCGGCTGGGGCACCATGCTCAACCGCCTCACCACCGTCCACGGCGTCCAGCAGGCCGTCGGCGTCACCCTCTCCCGCACCCAAGCCGACTTCGTCGCCGCCCTCGACAACCCCGCCATCCACGCCCGCGTCGAGAGCTGGGAGGACCACAAGGCCGAAGGCGAGCCCTACGACGCCGCGTTCTGCATCAACGCCCTCGAACACTTCGTACTCTCCTCCCTCACCCCCAAGGAGCGCACCCAGCGCTACCGCGTCTTCTTCAAGCAGGTCCACTCCCTCCTCAAGCCCGGCGCCCGCTTCGTCCTGCACACCATGACCGTCGAGAACCCCCCGCTGCGCCGCCAGCTCCTGGACGACCTCAAGTTCCTCCAGCGCGAGGAGTTCGAGGGCTGCCACATCCCGCGCCTGCCCGAACTCGCCGCCGGCCTCGACGGCCTCTTCGAGGTCACCGAGATCCGCAACGAACCCGAGTCCTTCGCCCGCGCCTGCCGCGCCTGGCTCCAGCTCCTGGCCGCCCGCCGCGACGAAGCCGTCGCCATGGCCGACGAGACCACCGTCCAGCGCTTCGAGCGCTACCTCGACATCTTCGCCTACACCCTCGAAGACCACATCTTCAACAACTTCCGCGTCACCCTCACCCGCCGCGCCTGAAAGGGGACACCCCGGCCATGACCACCACCGCCGAACACCCCGCCCCCTCCGGCGCCGACCAGCCCGAACCCGCCGGCGCCACCACCCATCCCGACACCACCGCCGTACGCCACCTCAAAGTCGCCATCATCGGCGCCGGCATCTCCGGCCTGGGCACCGCGATCCGCCTCCTGCAGACCGGCACCGACGACTTCCTCGTCTTCGAACGCGCCACCGACCTCGGCGGCACCTGGCGCGACAACACCTACCCCGGCTGCGCCTGCGACGTCCAGGCCCACCTCTACTCCTTCTCCTTCGCCCGCAACCCGGAGTGGAAGTCCACCTTCGCCACCCAGGCCGAAGTCCACGCCTACCTCAAGGACACCGCCCACCGCTTCGGCGTCGAACCCCACCTGCGCTACGGCCACGAACTCCTCGACGCCCACTGGGACACCGACCACCGCCACTGGCGCATCCACACCACCCACGGCCGCTACACCGCGCAGATCCTCATCACCGGCACCGGCTACCTCTCCGAACCCGCCGTCCCCGACCTGCCGGGCCTGGCCACCTTCACCGGCACCCTCTTCCACTCCGCCCGCTGGCGCCACGACCACGACCTCACCGGCCGCAACGTCGCCGTCATCGGCACCGGCGCCTCCGCCATCCAGTTCGTCCCCGCCATCCAGAACCAGGTCGCCCGCCTCGACCTCTACCAGCGCACCCCGCCCTGGGTCGCCCACAAACCCGACAAGCCCAACACCCCGCGCCACACCTGGATGCTGCGCCACCTACCCGGCTACCAGCGCTTCCGCCGCGCCTTCAACAAGAACGGCCGCGAGATCGTCGCGTTCTTCATGTCCCGCCCAGGCCGCACCACCGGCATGAAGAACATGGCCGCCGGCCACCTCAAGAAATCCGTCCCCGACCCCGGCCTGCGCCAGCGCCTCACCCCCGACTACACCGTCGGCTGCAAACGCCTCCTCTTCTCCAACACCTGGTACCCCGCCATCCAGCAACCCAACGTCGACATCGTCTCCGACACCATCACCGACATCGGCCCCACCCACATCACCACCGCCGACGGCACCACCCGCACCATCGACACCATCATCCTCGCCACCGGCTTCACCGCCACCGACCGCCCCGTCGCCCGCCGCATCCACGGCCGCGACGGAGCCACCCTGCGCGACACCTGGCACACCCACGGCATGAAAGCCCACCGCGGCACCACCATCCACGGCTTCCCCAACCTCTTCATGCTCCTGGGCCCCAACACCACCCTGGGCCACTCCTCCCAGACCGTCATGATCGAAGCCCAGATCGCCTACATCATCGACGCCCTCAAAACCATCGACACCCACGGCATCACCTCCGTCGAGGTCCGCCCCGAAGCCCAGAACACCTACAACCAGACCCTCACCGACCGCCTGAAGAACACCGTCTGGAACACCGGCGGCTGCCAGAGCTGGTACACCGACCAACACGGCAACAACCCCTCCATCTGGCCCACCTACACCTACCGCTTCCGCCGCCAGACCCGCCGCTTCGACCTCCTCAACTACCAACGCGCCACCGTCACCCACACCACCCCCTAACCCCCACCCCCCTGCCCGGCACACGGGCACACGGGCACACGGGCACACGGGCACAACCACACAGGCACACCCAACACGGCCGGGCGGCACCCGCCCACCCACGGACCCCGCCGCCCGGCCGGCCCACACCCCCGGAACACCCCACCGGAAACCAGAACCGGACACACAACCGACAACCGAACACCCACACAGCCCCCACCACCTCAGGGACCCACCCACCCGCCCTCACACACTAACCACCACCCGAACACCCGCCCCGCCCCACCACACCCACCCCTACCCGAACAGGACCCCCATGCCCAACCCCAACCTCACCAGGCGCACCCTCCTCACCACCACCGCCACCACCGCCCTCATCACCGCCTACAACACCACCACCCGCACCTGGGCCACCACCAACACCCCCACCACCCACGGCCACCTCTCCCCCGTCCCCACCCTCGACGGCACCCTCACCACCGACACCGCCACCCTCACCGAATTCAGCCACGACTTCGGCCGCCTCACCACCAACACCCCCCACGCCGTCCTCAAACCCGGCTCCGACCAAGACATCATCAAAATCATCAACTACGCCCGCTGCAACGGCCTCAAAGTCGCCATGAACGGCCGCAGCGGCACCGACAACGACCTCGAATCACACTCCAACTACGGCCAGGCCTCCCCCGCCGGCGGCATCAGCATCGACGCCCGCACCCTCAACCGCATCCACACCATCACCCCCACCAACGCCACCGTCGACGCCGGCGTCACCTGGGCCCAACTCACCGACGCCGCCCTCGACCAAGGCCTCACCCCACCCTGCCTCACCGACTACCTCCACCTCTCCATCGGCGGCACCATCAGCATCGGCGGCATCGGCAACACCGTCCAAAAACACGGCCTCCAAGCCGACACCGTCGAATCCATCGACATCATCACCGGCACCGGCCGCCTCCTCACCGCCACCCCCACCAAAAACCGCGACCTCTTCCACGCCGCCCTCGCCGGCGCCGGACAATTCGGCATCATCATCCGCGCCACCGTCAAACTCATCCCCGCCCCCCAACGCGCCCTCGTCTTCAACCTCTACTACAACAACCTCACCACCTACCTCACCGACCAACAAAACATCCTCAACGACGGCCGCTTCCACACCCAAATCGGCGAAATCATCCCCCGACCCGACACCACCCCCCAATACAAAATCGAAACCGCCACCTACTACAACGGCACCACACCCCCCAACCCCACCCCCCTCCTCACCGGACTCAACCCCGACCCCGGCCAAACCACCATCACCGACCAGACCTACCGCGAATACACCTACCGCGCCGACACCTGGACCCAAAACCTCAAAAACCTCGGCTACTGGAACCAACCCAAACCCTGGCTCAGCCTCTTCCTCCCCGCCACCCAAGCCGCCAACTTCATCACCTACGCCACCCCCCTCCTCACCCCCGAAACCCTCGGCCAAGGCCTCCTCCTCTTCTACCCCTTCCCCACCAACAAAATCACCCACCCCTACGCCATCACCCCCAACGAACCCACCACCTACCTCTTCGACCTCCTCACCTTCCCCCACCCCAACACCAACCCCACCACCCAACTCACCCACAACCGCACCCTCTACGACCACGCCACCACCCTCGGCGCCAAACGCTACCTCGTCGGCGCCATCCCCCACATGACCCCCACCGACTGGAAAAACCACTACGGCCCCCAATGGAACAACCTCACCAACACCAAACACAAATACGACCCCACCCACACCCTCACCCCCGGCCAAAACATCTTCCCCTAACAACACAAACACACAGACACACAGACACAGAAACACACACAGGAACACACACAGGAACAGACCCACAGAAACACAGACACAGGTAACGCACACAAACACAGACACAGACACAGGTAACGCACGCAGACACAGACACAGGCACAGGAATAGGCGCACAGGCCACGAGCCACCGGCCGCGGGCACACAAGCACAAGCACAAGCCACGAGCACCGAGCACCGAGCACAGGCCACGAGCACAAGCACTGGCACAGGCACACAGAAACACACCAACAAAAAAGCACAGACACAAAACACGGAAAAACCACAGGCACAGGCCAGAAACGCCAGACGGCAGACGGCAGACGGCAGACGGCAGACGGCAGACGGCAGACGGCAGACACGCAACGAAAACGACAAGCACAAATCACCAGACGACCAGACCGCAATCCGCAGTCCGCAGTCCGCAAGCGACGAACGACAGGCGGCACACAGAAAAAGAAATACAGACCCAAAGACCAATAAACCAGAACAGCAGAAAAGCAAGAACCCGGGAAATCAATCCATCAGAAACTCAGGACCCCAGGAAAGAACAGGAGGCCACACCATCCACACCTACGACCTCGTCAACGAAGCCGTCATCCACGCCCCCACCCACCAGGTCTGGAACCACCTCATCGCCGAACTCAACGGCACCACCACCTGGTGGACCCCCCACAACACCCACCAACCCGGCAACCCCACCCCCGAACACCCCGGCGGCACCACCCACATCACCGTCCACCCCAACGGCCACACCAAACCCGGACCCAAAATCCACTTCACCGCCACCACCACCCACATCACACCCCCACACACCCTCACCACCACCCACACCGGCCACTTCACCGGCACCACCACCTACACCCTCACCCCCACCCACAACAACCAACACACCAAACTCACCATCACCTTCACCACCACCCCCCACGGATGGCCCACCCTCCTCCCCAAACACACCATCCCCAACCAACACACCAAAGCCACCCACAACGCCCTCACCAACCTCAACCACCAACTCACACACAACACAAACACCACAGACGCAGGCAGGAGCACCTCGTGACCACCACCACTGACATCACCATCACCGACCTCACCACCACCACCCCCGACGGCGCCCGCCTCACCGTCGCCATCCACCACCCCGCCCACATCGACCCCCACGACACCACCCCCACCAGCACGCCCCTGATCGTCCTCGCCCATGGCTGGGGCGCCACCCACACCGTCTGGCACGCCACGGCCCGGCTGCTGGCCGCCCAGGGCCACACCGTCGTCGCCTACGACCAGCGCGGCCACGGCACCAGCACCCTTGGCGACAAGGCCCTCACCATCGAGCAACTCGGGCACGACCTCGCCACCGTCGCCGACGCCCTCGCCCCTCACCGTCCCGTCGTCATCGCCGGCCACTCAGGCGGCGGTTACGCCGCGCTCGCCTACGCCACCCAGCTCTACGCCGACGCCCCCCGCACCGCGCCCCAGCGCCTCGTCGGCCTCCTCCTCGCCGCCAGCGCCGCCGACGACCAGCAGACCCCTCCGGGCGAACTCCGCATCATGAAGACGAAGGCCTTCCAGCGCGCCCTCAAGAGCCCCCGGCTCGGCCGCCAGCTCCTCAAGAAGACCCTCCACCCCAACACCCCCGCTCACACCCAGGAGACCAACCGCCGTCTCTTCGCCAACACCAACCCCCACATCCGTCTCACCACCTTCGCCTCCACCAGCACCATGGACCACACCCCCCACCTCCGGAACATCACCACCCCCACCACGATCCTTCGTGGCACCCACGACACCTCTGTCGGCCAGACCCACATCCGCACCCTCCAAACCCACCTCCCCAACACCACCGTCGACACCCTCTCCGACGCCGGCCACATCCTCCCGCTCGAAGCCCCTCACCAAATCGCCCGCCAGATCCACCAGCTCACACTCACTTCGCAGCGGTGACCACCACCTCCCTCACCACCGAGCTGGGCAGGCTCCTGCCGCCAACTGTCCACTGCACCGAGGCCTTCGGGCCGCCGCCCCAGGGCGCGCTCCTTCCTGCGGAGCGCGCCCACATCGGTGGCCGATCGCCCCGCAGGCAGCGGCAGTTCACCGCCGCCCGTACGCTCGCCCGTCGCGCTCTCGCCCAGCTCGGCCACCCTCCGGTCCCGCTGCTCCCGGGGCCGGGCGGGGCCCCCGAGTGGCCGTCGGGGACCGTCGGGAGCATCACCCACTGCGACGGTTACACCGCTTGCGCTGCGGCGCACGCGGCCGATGTCATCTCGCTCGGCATCGACGCCGAGCCTGCTCTGCCGCTCCCCGAGGGGGTCCTCACCCTCACCGCTTCCGAGGACGAGCGTCACCGGATCGGCCGGCTACCTCACGGCCAAGTCCCTTGGGACCGACTGCTCTTCAGCGCCAAGGAGGCCACCTACAAGGCCTGCTACCCGCTCACCCGACGCTGGACCGGGCTGGCCGGCATCTCCGTGCGCCTCCACCCCGACCGCACCTTCACCGCCCACCACCCCCACCTGCCCGGCCGCTGCCACGGCCGCTGGACCAGCACCGATGCCGTCCTCCTCACCGCCCTCACCATCCCGCACGGGACCACGACCGGCTGAGCGCGCAGCACCGCGGCACCGCAGCACCGCAGCACCGAGGGGACAGTCGACGGATCGGTCAGAGGGACCACCCGACCGGCAAGGAGCCCGGCCCATGGCACTGGCCCATGGCACTGGCCCACACGCTCACGCTCATCGCCGACGCCGCCGTCTGCCCCGTCTGCCCCACCTGGGCCTTCGTCCTCAACGCGCAGGTCTGTCCAGGCCGTTGTCGCCGGTGCGCACCGCTTCGATGAAGCCGGTGGTGCTCGGGCCCGAGCCGGGCGGGAAGGGGCGGCCGTACGCGGCGGCGACCTCGTCGAGCAGGGTGAGCCGGGTGTTCCAGCCGTGGGCGTCGAGCCACTCGTGGGTGTGGGGGCCGAGGCCGCCCTGCCACAGGTCGGTGATGTGGGCGAGGGCCGGGTCCTGCGGGGTACTGGTCACGTCCCGGCCCTTTTCGAGCAGCAGTCGGCTGCCCGGGGCGGAGAGGGTGCCGACGGCGGTGAGCAGGCCGGCCGCCTGGTCGGCGGTGAGGTAGACCAGCAGTCCTTCGGCCAGCCAGACGGTGGGCCGCTCCGGGTCGAGGCCGGCTTCGACGAGGCGGCGCGGCCAGTCCGGGTCCAGCAGGTCGCCGGGCAGCGTGGTGCGTTCGCCGGCCGGGTCGGCGCCGAGTTCGTCCAGGACCTGCTGCTTGAAGGTCAGGACGGGCGCGAGGTCGAGTTCGAAGAGGCGGGTGCCGGCCGGCCAGTCGAGCCGGTAGGCGCGGGCGTCCAGGCCTGCCGCGAGCAGGACGACCTGGTCCGCGCCGGCGGCGAGCAGGCGGTCGTCGTAGAAGCGGGTGCGCAGGATGCCGTGGACCACCAGGCCTTTGGCGAGGCCGCTCGCCGGTCCCGAGGTGGGCATCGGCATGCCGGAGGCGGTGACGAAGGCGGCGGCGTAGGGGTCGGTGAAGAGCGGTTCGGGGCGGGAGCTCTCGTAGGCGCGCACCAGCGCGACGGACAGGGCGGTACGGGAGACCGGGCTCAGCGGGTCGGTGGTCGTCATGCCCGGGAATCTACCCCGGCGCCGAGTCGGCCGGGCCGGCACTCCCCCTCGCCGGACCAGGCCGGGCCGGACGGGCACCTGGCCTGCGGGGACAGCGAGTTGACGCAACGCCACGAGGTCGCGCCACGAGGTCACGTCAGGAGGTGACGCCAGCGGTCGGCGGACTCCATCATGTCCCGGATGACGCGTTCCAGGAACGTCCCGCCCCTGGCCAGCCGCTGCCCCACGGGGCTGTCGGGCCCGAACTCCGCCGCGGCCGTCATCGCGATCCGCGCCGTCCCGAGCGTCTCCCGCGAGCCGATCATGATCGAGTGGTACCAGGCCTCGTCGTCGACCACGTAGATGTCGCGACGCCGCTGCGGATCGCGTTCGCGCCGGACGTACCCGTGCTGGACCAGGTAGTTCACGGCCACGGAGACGGAGGCCGCACTGACGTTCAGCCTGCGGGTCAGCTCGGCCGCGGTGCGCCTGCCGTCCTCGGACAGCAGCAGGTCGATGTGCACGCGCGCCGTCATCCTCGGCAGCCCCGTCCTGACCGCCATCTCGATGATCTCCTCTCCCGTCGGGCTGTCCGAGGGCCCGTCCGCGGGCGGCGGCGCCGGGGTGCCGCGCCGCGCGCGCTGGACCGTCGCCCGGTGCGCCTGTTCGGGCCGGTAGCCGCTGGGGCCGCCATTGCGCCCGATCTCCCGGCTGATCGTCGACGTCGGCCGAGCGAGCCGCCTGGCGATCTCGGCGTAGGAGAGCCCGTCGGCGAGTCCGGCCGCGATGCGCTGGCGGTCCTGCTGGGTCAGTCGTCCTCCTGGCATGCCGCCAGTATTGCCTTCGCATTCATCCATTGCAATGCGGCATTGCATTCGACCTCAGCGTCATTGCATCAATTTACCGCTGTTCACCTGGGATAGCTGCTTCGACCAATTGCGACCATGCTGAATGCAACGTAGCTTTCGAAGAGTCCCGAAGACGCATTTCCGCGAGATGAGGAACGGTCATGGGTGAATCCGTCCACACCGTCACCACGCTGCCGACGGCGCGCCCGCCCGGCTGCCCCTTCGACCCGCCGGCCGAGCTGACCGACGCCCGACGGCACGGCCCCCTCAGCCGCTACACCCACCCCGGCGGGGCGGCCGGCTGGCTGATCACCGGGTACGAGCTGGTCAGGTCGGTCCTGGCCGACCCGCGGTTCAGCTCGCGCAAGGAGCTCATCAACGTGGGCGACTTCGAGATTCCTCCGGCTCCGCCCGGCGAGTTCCTCCTCATGGACGACCCGCAGCACGGGCGCTACCGGAAGCCGCTGGTGGGCAAGTTCACCGTGCGGCGGATGCGGCTGCTCGCCGAGCGCGTCGAGCAGATCACCGCCGAGTGCCTGGACGCCATGGAGGCGGCCGGGCCGTCGGCGGACCTGGTGACCGCGTTCGCCAAGCCCATCCCCGCCATCGTGATCTGCGAGCTGCTGGGGGTGCCGTACGAGGACCGCGGCTCCTTCCAGGAGCAGATCGACTCGTTCGTGAACGGGGAGACGAGCGACGAGGAGCTGATCGCGGCCTACACGGCGACCCAGCAGTACCTCGCGGAGCTGGTGGCCGCCAAGCGTGCGAACCCCACCGACGACGTGCTCAGCGACCTCATGGACAGCGACCTCACCGATGAGGAGCTGAGGGGCGTCAGCCTGATCCTGCTGGCGGCCGGGCTCGACACCACCGCGAACATGCTGGCGCTGGGCACCTTCGCGCTGCTGCAGAACCCGGCGCAGCTGGCCGACCTGCGCGCCGACCCGACGCTCACCGGCCGGGCCGTCGAGGAACTGCTGCGGTACCTGAGCGTCGCCAAGTCGTTCATGAGGACGGCGCTGGAGGACGTCGAGTTGGGAGGCCAGACCATCAAGGCCGGCACGACGGTCATCCTGTCGTACAACACCGCCAACCGTGACCCAGAGCGCTTCGCCGATCCCCACGTGCTCGACTTCCGGCGGCAGTACGCCGGGCATCTGGCCTTCGGCCACGGCGTCCACCAGTGCCTGGGGCAGCAGCTGGCCCGCGTCGAGCTGAGCGTCGCGATCACCGCGCTCGTCAAGCGCTTCCCCACGCTGCGCCTGGCCGTACCGGCGGAGGAGGTCGGCCTGCGGCCGGAGGCCGCGGACATCTACGGGGTGAAGAGCCTCCCGGTCACCTGGGACGCGTGACCGGGAACCGGCCCGGGAGAGGTCGGGGCCAGGGTCGGGGTCCGGGTCGGGATCGGGGGACCCGCCCGGGCGGAGGGGCCGAGGGGTTGTCCGCCCGTGCCCGGAACGACCGAAAACACGCGGTCACCGGCGTACCTCCCGCACCCCCGGCATGGCACAAGTCCGTTACAGCGGTGCCGGGTTCCTCCCGCCCCGCACGCGTCCCTGGCATCATCCAAGTCCGTGCCGCCCCCGGAGCGGCCCACGGCGTGCCGGGGCGTCGGCCCGCATGGCGACCGACGTCCAGACGAGGGGGAGTCCGATGACGCTGTTCGGCAAGCCGCCGGGCCCGCAGGACGCCCGGCCGCGCGGGCGGGCCACCGCGCTGACGCCGCGGGTCGTGGCGCAGGCCCTGCTCATGCTGCTCGGACTGTCCGCGGTCGGCCTCGGGTTCGCGCGGTTCGTCGGCGCGTACCACGAGGGGTGGGCGTACCGCGGCGCCCCGGTCTGCGGCGCTCCGGCGATCGGGCCCGGGGTGGACTGCACGCTGCGGGAGAGCGGGCGGGTGACGAAGAGGGCGGCGGAGCGGGACGGCGACTCGACCTCGTACACCCTGACCGTGGCCCGCGAGAAGGCTCCGACCGACACCTACGACGTCGGGGAGGCGTTCTACGACGACGTGCGGATCGACACGGTCGTGAACCTGACGGTCTGGAGGGGCCAGGTGGTCGAGGTCGACCACCAGGGGCACCGGGCGCGCAATCCGCACACCCTGTGGCTGGCCATCCTGAAGCTGGCGCTGCTGATCGGCGCGGGCACGGCCCTGATCACGGGCGGCCTGCTCGGGCCGAACGTGCGCTCCTGGTGGATCTCGGCCGGGATGTCCGTACCCGTGGCGGTCACCACGCTGGTGGGTGCCGCCATGCTCCTCCTGATGGACTGGCCGCTGCCCGTGACCGTGACCCTGGCCGTCCTGGCCTGGCTGCTCGCGGTCTCCGTCATCAGCGGGATGTCCGCGGAGTAGCGGCCCGGAGCGGATCCGGAATGCCCCTCACAGGTTGTCAGGTTCTCAACATGGGAAATAGGCTGCCACCTCCCGCTCACGCCACCACCGGGGAGGCCACCCATGCCCAGCAGTACCAGGAGCCGCAGGACCAGAACCGCCGCAACCCTCCTCACCGCCGCCCTGGCCGCGGCCCTCCTCGGCGGCGCCCCCGCGCTCGCCGCACCCGGAGCCCCGCCCGGACCCACGACGGGCGCCGTCCCCATAGCCGCTCCGGCGGACGGCCGGCACCCGGTCGAGGTGTTCGGCGAGGACGGCGGCATCTCCCGGGCCCTCGTCCCCGGCGGCTCCCCGTACACGGCCGGCTCCCGCGCCCAGGGCGTGGCCCCGCTCCAGGACGACGGCGACGTCACCGCGCTGGTGCGCAACGGCGATCCGGCCGCCAAGCTCGACGTGGTGGTCATCGGCGACGGCTACGCGACGCAGGAACAGGAGAAGTTCCGCAGCGACGCGGCCGAGAAGTGGCGCGAGATCACCGCCGTCGAGCCGTACGCCACCTACCGCAACCTGTTCAACGTCTGGGCGGTGTCGGCCGTTTCGCCCGAGTCGGGCGTCTCCGGGGATCCGGACCAGACGACCGTCCGGCACACCGCGCTGGGCTCGTACTTCTGGTGCGACGGGGTGGAGCGGCTGCTCTGCGTGGACGAGAAGGCGGTCGAGCGCTACGCGGCCAAGGCCCCGCAGGCGGACCTGGTGATCGTGGTGGCCAACAGCACCAAGTACGGCGGCGCGGGCTACAACGACGTGAAGTCCCCGCTCGGTTACGAGGGCATCGCCACCGTGGCGGGCGGCAACGCGAAGTCCGGGCAGATCGCGGTGCACGAGACCGGGCACTCGCTGGGCAAGCTCGCCGACGAGTACGCGTACGACGGCCAGGGCACCTACCAGGGCGCGGAGCCGGCCGAGGCCAACATCAGTACGCTGACCGCCGACCGGATGCGCGCCCAGGGCACCAAGTGGGCCCGCTGGCTCGGCCGGACGTCACCCGACGGCGGGACGGTCGGCGCGTACGAGGGCGGCGGCTACTACCCGACGGGGCTGTACCGGCCGACCGAGAACTCGATCATGCGCTCGCTCGGGCGGGAGTTCAACCTGCCCGGACGGGAGGCGATGATCGCCGGCTTCTACCGTCACGCGACCCCGCTGACGAGTCCCGTCTCCACCGACACCCGGCTCACCTCCGCCAGCCGCCTCACCGTCGACCTGCCCGTCCCGGGCACCCGGCTGCGCTGGTTCCTGGACGGACGCGAGCTGCCCGGACAGCGCGGGCGTACCGCGCCCGACCTCGCCGCCCTCCACCCGGGCGGACCCCGCTCCCGGCCGCACCTGCTCACGGCCGTCGCCACCGACCCCACCCCGGCGGTGGCCGACCCGGCGCTGCGCGAGCACCTGACCGGGAGCCTGTCCTGGCTGGTGACGCTCTGACGCGCGTCCACCACGGTGACGGCCCCGGGGGGGGGGGGGGGGGGGGGGGGGGGGGGGGGGGGGGGGGGGGCCGCCCCCCCCCCCCCCCCCCCCCCCCCCCCCCCCCCCCCCCCCCCCCCCCCCCCCCCCCCCCCCCCCCCCCCCCCCGGGGCCGGCCGTCCCTACCGCCCGTCCTCTCCCGGCCTGCGAGGGGGGTTGCGCCGCAGCGGGGCCAGTTCCCGGGCCAGCGTCCGCACGTCCACGGCTATCCGCGCCGCGAGTTCGCCCGGCCCCGCGTCGCCCGGCAGGCGCCGGGACCAGGAACGCGCCTTGGCCGGACCGTCCTGGACCATGTCGAAGTTCAGCCGCACCGCCCCCGCCACGTCGGCCAGGGTCACCAGGATCCGGGTGTCCACGAGGTCGATCGTGACCTCGTTCCCGATGCACGAACACGCCACCAGACCCTCGATGTCCTCCTCCGCCAGATATCTGGCCAGGGGAACCGCTCTCCCCCGGATCAGGTACGGACGTATCACCGCCACCACAGACCCCGCCCCCTCTCCAGCTCACCGGACACGCCGACCACCGTACGGCCCGGCAACGGCGCAAGCGCGCCGCAACGACCGGGCCCGCCCATGCTCCACCCATAGCCCCCGGATCGCCAAGTCCAGGACGTCCCAGGTGACTTGACCGACAGCACTGGCCCGGCGCACCGGCGCACGCCCCGGCGCACTCGGGCGCCCCGCCATCGAGCCCGGGGGCAGCAGGCCCGCCGCACCCGAAACGCACGAACGCCCGCCCGCACGAGGCGGACGGGCATCCCCGCGGCCGCGCAGCCCTGCGGCGCGCGGCCGGGCCGCTCAGCGGCCCAGGCGGCTGAACCGGCCATGCAGGACCAACGAGCGGCTCAGGGCCGCCAGGCCCGCCGTGCAGAGCAGTGTGCGGAGCATGTTGGCGGCCACCCAGGTGCCCTCGAACTTGGCGCGCACGCCGGCGAAGTCGTGGATCTGGGACGGGTCGCCGGCCGCCGCCAGCTCGTTGTTGAGCGGGATGTTGACGCCCATCGTGACCATCAGCGCCACCACGTACAGCACCGTCGCCCCGGCCGCCCACAGCGCCGCCTGGCGCCGGCCGGCCTTGTGCTGGAGCCAGGCCGCCACGCCGGTGGCGGCGAAGGCTCCGACGAAGACCAGGCCGAACATCCCGTTCTCGATCGACGAGTTGATGTGCTGCATCGCCGTCACGTACGTCCGGTCGTCCCCGGCCGCGAGGCCGGGCATCACCGACACGTCGAAGGCGAAGAACAGGCCCGCCATCAGGCCCATCGCGATGGTGGCGCCCGCCAGGACGGGCCCGGCGGCACGGCCCTGCCCGGCGGTTCCGCCGTACGGTGAACTCCCCGGCCGCACACCGCCGATGGCCGACGGGACCGCGTACGACACCGGTGCCGACCTCTGATCCGAACGCATCACAGGACCCCTTTTCACTCTCCCGGCCCCGCAGGACGCGGCGCCGGCGAACAGCGGAACGAACGACACCACCCACCGTGCGGTGCCACCCGCAACGGAACCGCGACAACCGGAACCCCGCTACGCGCGACGACACTTGCGGCACCGGAGAGTGCCGGGTGCCGGGAGGAGTGCCGGGAGGAGTCCAGGGGAGTTGGAAAGGGGCCCGCGGTCACAGAACCGGGTTCAGGGTGCGCCGGTACCGGCGCTCCAGCACCGTACGGCCGATCAGCCGCACCGGGCCCGGGATGGTGGCCGACACGGCCCGCACGGACGCCGCGTCCGCGCCGTCGAACATCCACGGCTGCAGGTACGTCATGACCTGCCCCGGCGCGCTCTGGATGATCCGCCGCTCCACCCGCAGGTACTCGTCCACCGGCAGGCCCGCGATCGCCGGGAACACCACCGGCTCCTCGTGCCCCAGGTGCTCGCGGATCAGGTTCTCGAACCCCGCCGCGGCCTCGGGCAGTTCGGCGATCCGGCGGGCGGAGAGCACGTCCGCGACCCGGCGCATCGTCCGGTCGAGCGCTTCGTGGTCCTGCTCCAGGATGCCGCCGCCGTCGAAGCCGGCCAGCCGCTCGCGCAGGAAGGGCCAGAGGATCTCGTCCTCGCTGTGGTGGTGCCAGTCGATGACGGCCCGCAGCCGGCCGAACCAGTCCGCCAGGGCCGCCGCGGGGCCCCAGCCGCCCGCGGACGAACCCCGGGCGGCGGCCGCGCTCAGCCGCGCGGCGTCCCGGCGCATCGCCACGTGCATCAGCCCGAAGCCCCGGATGTGCCCGGGCAGCGAGCCCACGCCCTGCTCACTCGACCAGACCTGCTTGCCGTCCGACATGGCCAAACCTCCACTGTTATGTCCGGATACACGACCGACGCCCGCCCGGTGGCGGCCTGTTCGGGCCGCCACCGGCGAGCCGGATCACACGTTCCACACGCCCGAAGCGGCGGCCTCGCGGGCGAAGTCGGCGAAGTCCCGCGGCTCACGCCCCAACGCCCGCCGCACCCCGTCCCCCAACGAAGCGTTACGACCGTCCAG
>NZ_JBWKER010000047.1:27383-72378 GCF_056435345.1 Kitasatospora sp. NPDC043950 | reverse complement strand
GAGCTCTCTGGGGGACGGGACACCAGCGGGCTCGCCCCTTCCCCCCGAGCATCGCCCCCCCCCCCCCCCGCCCCCCCCCCCCCCCCGGCCCCGCACCATGTTCGGCCGGGGAGGACCTAGACGCTCAGGCGGCGCAGGGTCTCCTCGTGGAGGATGCCGTTGCTGGCGACGGCGTCGGCGCCGCCGGGGCCGGACACGCCGTCCAGACCGGTGAAGCGGCCGCCGGCCTCCTCGACGATGACGCAGTTGGCGGCCATGTCCCAGAGCGACAGCTCGGGCTCGGCGGCGATGTCGACCGCGCCCTCGGCCACCATCATGTAGGACCAGAAGTCGCCGTAGGCGCGGGTGCGCCAGCAGGCGCGGGTGAGGTCCAGGAAGGGGTCGAGGCGGCCGCGCTCCTCCCAGCCGGAGAGCGAGGAGTAGGAGAAGGAGGCGTCCTCGATCCGGGAGACCCCGGAGACGTGGATCCGGGAGGCCTTGGTGAGGCTGCGGCCGGCGTAGGCGCCGAGGTCCTTGGCCGCCCACCAGCGGCGCTGCAGCGCGGGGGCGGAGACGATGCCGACCACCGGGCGCTCGACGCCGTCCGGGCCGTCCTCCAGCAGCGCGATCAGGGTGGCCCAGACCGGGACGCCGCGGATGTAGTTCTTGGTGCCGTCGATCGGGTCGATCACCCAGCGGCGCGGGCCGGAGCCCTGGAGGCCGAACTCCTCGCCGAGCACTGCGTCGCGCGGGCGGGCGCGCTGCAGCACGCTGCGGACGAGTTCCTCGGCGGCCTTGTCGGCGTCGCTCACGGGGGTGAGGTCGGGCTTGGTCTCGACCTTCAGGTCGAGGGCGCGGAAGCGCTCCAGGGTGACCGAGTCGGCCGAGTCGGCGAGGACGTGGGCGAGTCGGAGATCGTCGTGGTAATCGGCCATGTCCGAAACCCTAGCGATCCCGCCCGGATCGGGACAGCCGGGCTCGCGGACCGGGACGGGCCCGCCGGAGGCGATTGGGCTCGCGGACCGGGACGGGCCTGCTCAGTGCGCTGAACCGCTGAGCTGGAGGCCGATCACGCCGGCGATCACCAGGGAGATGGACACCAGCTTCAGCACCGAGGTGGTCTCGTCCAGGAAGACCATGCCGTAGATGGCGGTGCCGGCCGCGCCGATGCCGGTCCACACCGCGTAGGCGGGGCCGACCGGCAGGCTCTTCAGGGACAGTGTGAGCAGGCCGAAGCTGCCCAGGGCGAACACGCAGAAGCTGATGGTGGGCCAGAGCTTGGTGAAGCCCTCGCTGAGCTTGAGGTTGATCGCGAAGCCGGTCTCCAGCAGGCCGGCCAGGACCACCAAGGCCCATGCCATCGCGTGCCCTCCCTGTCGATCGACGGGTCGGACCGCGCTGTGGCCCGACCTTCCTATGATCGCCAGGCCGGCGCAGTCCGACACCTCGAACGGTCGGGAAACCCATGGGACGGTAAAACCGCCGCCCGGGTCAGTCGCCCTCGCGGGCCTCCTTGCTGGCCAGCAGGCGGCGCAGCGAGTAGAGCCGGGTGCCCTCGGCGTGGCCGCCGGCGACCCAGGCGTCCAGCGCGCAGTCCGGCTCGTCGTGGCTGCAGGCGCGCGGGCAGTCGACGGTGCCGGGCTCCAGGTCGGGGAAGGCGTGGATGACCCGGGACGGGTCGATGTGCGAGAGGCCGAAGGAGCGGAAGCCCGGGGTGTCGATCACCCAGCCCGGGTCCAGCGCCTTCTTGGAGCCCGGCTTGGCGCCCGGCGGCGGGGGCAGCCGCAGCGCCAGGGCGGACACGGTGGTGTGCCGGCCGCGCCCGGTGACCGCGTTGACCCGGCCGGTCTGCCGCTGGTGGTCCGGGACGAGGGCGTTGACCAGGGTGGTCTTGCCGACGCCGGAGTGGCCGATGAACACCGTGGAGAGGCCGCGCAGGTGCGCGCGGACGGCCTCGGCGCCGGCCGTCTCCAGTTCGTCCCGACGGGTGACCACGTAGTCGATGCCGAGCGGCGCGTACGACTCCAGCAGCGGCCCGGCCGGGGCGAGGTCGGCCTTGGTGAGCACCAGCAGCGGCTCCATGCCCGCGTCGTACGCGGCCACCAGGCAGCGGTCGATCAGCCGGGGCCGGGGCTCCGGGTCGGCCAGCGCCGTGACGATGGCCAGCTGCTGGGCGTTGGCGACGACGATCCGCTCGTACGGGTCGTCGTCGTCCGCGGTGCGCCGCAGCACCGAGCTGCGCTCCTCGACCCGGACGATCCGGGCGAGCGTGTCGGTGTCCCCGGAGAGGTCGCCGACGATGTTGACCACGTCGCCCACGACGACGCCCTTGCGGCCCAGCTCGCGGGCCTTCATGGCGACGATCTCGCGTTCCTGCTTGGTGCCCGGGTCGATCAGGCAGGTCAGCCGGCCGCGGTCGATGGTCAGCACCATCGCCTCGGCGGCGTCCTCGTGTTTGGGCCGGATCCGGGTCCGCGGCCGGGAGCCCCGGCGGGCGGGGCGGTTGCGGATGTCGTCCTCGTCGGCGTCCTTGCCGTAGCGGCGCATGTGCTCAGTCTCCGCTCAGGCGTCCGCCACCGCTTCGCCGAGCAGTTCCGCCCACATCTTCGGGAAGTCCGGCAGGGTCTTGGCGGTGGTGGCCACGTTCTCCACCTCGACGCCGGGCACGGCCAGGCCGACCACGGCGGCGGCGGTGGCCAGGCGGTGGTCCTCGTAGGTGTGGAAGACGCCGCCGTGCAGCGGGCGCGGGCGGATCCGCAGGCCGTCCTCGGTCTCGGTGACGTCGCCGCCGAGGTCGTTGATCTCCTTGGCGAGCGCGGCGAGCCGGTCGGTCTCGTGCAGCCGCAGGTGGGCGATGCCGTACAGGTGGGACTCGGAGTCGGCCAGTGCGGCGACGGCGGCGATCACCGGGGTGAGCTCGCCGACGTCGTGCAGGTCCGCCTCGATGCCGTGGATCCGGCCGGTGCCGGTGAACTGCAGGCCCTCGTCGGTGAACTCGCAGGCGCCGCCCATCCGGGTGTAGATCTCGCGCAGCTGGTCGCCGGGCTGGCTGGTGTGCTTGGGCCAGTCGCGCACGGTGACCCGGCCGCCGGTGACCAGGGCGGCGGCGAAGAACGGCGCGGCGTTGGAGAGGTCCGGCTCGACCACCAGGTCGCGGCCGATCAGGGCGCCGGGGGTGACCCGCCAGACGTCCTTCTCGCCGCCGTCCTCGGGGGCGTCGACCTGGACGCCGGCCAGGCGCAGCATCTCGACGGTCATCCGGATGTGCGGCAGCGACGGCACCGGGCCGCCGACGTGCCGGACCTCGACGCCCTGGTTGTAGCGGGCGCCGGAGAGCAGCAGGGCGGAGACGAACTGGGACGAGGAGGAGGCGTCGAGCTCGACCGGGCCGCCGTCGAGCGCGCCGGTGCCGTGCACGGTCAGCGGGAAGGCGCCGCGGCCGCCGTCGTCGATCCGGGCGCCGAGCGCGCGCAGGGCGTTGATCACGCCGTGCTGGGGGCGCTCGTAGCTGCGCGGGTCGCCGTCGAAGTGCACCGGGCCGTCGGCGAGGACGGCGAGCGGGGGCAGGAAGCGCATCACGGTGCCGGCGTTGCCGACGTCGATCGAGGCGGGGCCGCGCAGCGCGGGGGTCGGGATGACCCGCCAGGCCTCGCCGCCACCGGTGCCGCCGGAGTCGTTGTTGACCTTCTCCTCGATGCCGACGCCGAGGGCGCGCAGGCCGTCGGCCATCAGCTGGGAGTCGCGGCTGCGCAGCGGCCGGCGCACCCAGCCGGGCTCGTCGGCGAGCGCCGCCAGCACCAGGGCTCGGTTGGTGACCGACTTGGAGCCGGGGATGGTGACGGTGGCGTCAACGGGGGTGGTCGCGACGGGGGCGGGCCACAGGGTCTCGGTCATGGGGCCAAGTTTAGGGGCCGTACCGGAACGGCCCCTGCGCCAACCGCATGGCGGGACGGGGGAGGCCCGGTGCAGGGGTTGTGGCAGCCGGCCCGTGCCGCGGGGGCGGCCCGGTGCGGGGCCCGGAGCAGCCGGCCCGTGCCGCGGGGGCGGCCCGGTGCGGGGCCCGGAGCAGCCGGCCCGTGCCGCGGGCGAGGTTCAGTACAGGGGCTGGAGCAGCCAGCTCGCGCTCAGGGCGAGGCAGGCGAGGGCGGTGAGCAGGAAGACGGTGATCCAGGCGAGGCCGGGGATGTGGGTGAGGCGGGCCAGTTGGTCGGCGTCGGAGTCGCGGGCCCAGCCGATGCGGCGCTGGTGCTGGAGTTCGAGGACCGGGCGGACGGCGCCGAACAGCAGGAACCAGCAGCCGAGGTAGGCGAAGCCGGCCTGGACCTCGGCGCTGCCGAACCAGGAGACCAGGAAGAAGGCGCCGCCGGCGACCAGCACGGTGAACAGGCCGAAGGCGTTGCGGATGCGCACCAGGAGGGCGAGCAGCAGGACGACGGCCAGCCAGAGCAGCAGGGTGATCCGGCCGGTGGAGAGCAGTGCGGCGCAGCCGAGGCCGAGCAGGGCGGGGGCGGTGTAGCCGGCGGCGGCGGTGAGGATCATGCCGGGGCCGGTGGGGCGGCCGTAGGAGAGGGTGAGGCCGGAGGTGTCGGAGTGCAGCCGGATGCCGGCGAGCCGGCGGCCGGTGACGAGGGCGATCAGGCCGTGGCCGCCTTCGTGGGCGATGGTCACGGCGTTGCGGGTGACGTGCCAGAGCGGGCGGGCGAGGACGGCGAGCAGGGCGGCGCCGGCGGTGGCCAGCACCAGCCAGCCGGGCGGCGCGGGCTGGGTGCCGGTGACCTGGTTCCACAGTTCGCCGAGGTTCTGGTCGGTGGGTTGTGCGCTCATCGTCTCGTCTCCGCCTCCGTCCGCTGCGTTGGGCCGTTCGGGGCAGCCTCCCATGCGGGGACGGGCGGGCGGGAGCGGACGGTTCTCCTGGCGGGATGAAGAAGTGGTGAGCGGGGCCGGCATGGCAAGCTGGCCCGCATGTGCGGTCGCTTCGCAGCCAGTGGCAAGCCCGAGGACATCGTCGAGCTGTTCGGCGTCGAGCAGTGGGATCCGGCGGAGACGCTGGCCCCCAACTGGAACGTCGCCCCGACCACCAGCGCCTTCGTGGTGCTGGAGCGGGTGCCGAAGGGCCGGGCGCGGCCGGTGCGCCAGCTGAGGGTGCTGCGCTGGGGTCTGGTGCCGCAGTGGTCGCGGTCGGCCGAGACGGCGGTGAAGATGATCAACGCCCGTTCGGACACGGTGCACGAGAAGCCCTCGTACCGGCAGGCGTTCGCCTCGCGTCGGTGCATCCTGCCGGTGGACGGCTACTACGAGTGGCAGACGGTGCCGGGCGAGCGCGGCAAGGCGCGCAAGAAGCCGTTCTTCGTCTCCCGGGCGGACGGCACCCCGCTGGCGCTGGCCGGGCTGTACGAGTTCTGGCGCGACCGGACGGTGCCGGCCGACCATCCGGCGGCCTGGCTGGTGACCTTCACCATCGTCACCACCGACGCCGAGGAGTCGCTGGCGCCGATCCACGAGCGGATGCCGCTGTTCCTCGACCCGGCCTCCTACGACGAGTGGCTGGACCCGGGGCTGGACGACCCGGACGAGCTGCGCCGGCTGCTGATACCGCCGCCGCCCGGTGCGCTGCTGGCCACCCCGGTCTCGCCGGCGGTCGGCAGCATCCGCAACAACGGGCCGGAGCTCAAGGAGCCGTGGGCCGAGGCGGAGTACGAGACCACCCTGTTCTGACGTCTGACGTCTGACGTCTGACGTCTTCTGACGTCCGATGTTTGAAGTTCGACGATCGAGTCCTGACAGCTGAGGGAGCCTGAGCCGGTTGGAGCGACCGACGATGACCACCGAACTCGTCCCCACCGAGGTGGGGGACGCCCGGATCAGCTACCACCGGGCCGGTGCGCCGAAGGCGCTGCTGGCGCTCGGTCACGGCGCGGGCGGCGGGATCGAGGCCCGGGACCTGGTGGCGCTGGCCGTGGCGCTGCCGGCGCGCGGGATCACCGTGGCGCTGGTGGAGCAGCCCTGGCGGGTGGCGGGCAAGCGGCTCGCCCCGGCGCCGCGCACGCTGGACCGCGGCTGGACCCCGGTCGCCGGGCGGCTGGCCGGTCAGGGGCTGCCGCTGGTGGTCGGCGGGCGCAGCGCCGGGGCGCGGGTGGCCTGCCGGACCGGGGCGGCGAGCGGGGCGGTGGGGGTGGTGGCGCTGGCGTTCCCGCTGCACCCGCCGGGCCGGCCGGAGAAGAGCCGGGCGCAGGAACTGTTGGAGTCGGGGACGGCGACGCTGGTGGTGCAGGGTACAGCGGATCCGTTCGGCGGGCCGCAGGAGTTCCCGGAGCTGCCGCCCGGGCATGAGCTGGTGGCGGTGCCGTACGGCGGGCACGGTTTCGACGTGCCCAAGCGGGCGCCGGTGGGGCAGGACGAGGTGCTGGAGGCGATCTGCCGGGCGGTCGGGGACTGGGTGCTGCGGGTCGTCTGAGGCGGCGGGGGCGGTGGGGGCGGCCGTGAGCGGGGGGTTTCCACTCGATCACCCGTACGAGCGATTTCGGGGCGGGCGCGGGAATGCGGGCGGGGCCGGGGTGGTTGGCACTCTCGTCAGCACGATTCCCGGTTGAGAGGCAGGGCAGATGGGTTCGATCGCGTGCCCCGAGCGGTCAGAGCAGCGCGAGGCCGCCGCGGCGTTCGGCCCCGCCTGGTCCGACTGGATTGTCGCGGGCGAGAAGCCCGTCAGCCCGATATCCTCCATTTCGGGGCGGCCCGCCGTGGGTCGTGCCCGCCATGCCGAGGAGGTGGGTCCGGTCGTCGGGACCGAGCACGAGGCCGAGCCGGGCCGGGGCCCGGAGGAGGGCCAGCCCACGGGCGAGGCGCTCACCGGTGAGGAGCTGGCCGAGGCGATCGGTGAGGACACCTTCCGGGTGTCGGCACAGGAGAGCGAGGAGGCCCGGCGGGAGCGCTTCGAGCGCGACGCCCTGGGCTACCTGGATCCGATGTACTCGGCGGCGCTGCGCATGACGCGCAACCCCGCGGACGCGGAGGACCTGCTCCAGGAGGCGTTCGCCAAGGCGTACGCGTCCTTCCACCAGTTCCGCGAGGGCACGAACCTCAAGGCCTGGCTGTACCGCATCCTCACCAACACGTTCATCAACTCGTACCGCAAGAAGCAGCGCGAGCCCCAGCGCACGGCGGCGGAGGAGATCGAGGACTGGCAGCTGGCCCGCGCCGAGTCGCACATGTCGACCGGTCTGCGCTCGGCCGAGACCCAGGCGCTCGACCACCTCCCCGACAGCGATGTGAAGGACGCGCTCCAGGCCATTCCGGAGGAATTCCGGATCGCCGTGTACCTCGCGGACGTAGAAGGCTTTGCGTACAAGGAGATCGCGGACATCATGGGTACTCCCATCGGTACGGTGATGTCCCGGCTGCACCGCGGCCGCCGTCAGCTGCGCGGCATGCTGGAGGATTACGCCCGTGAGCGCGGGCTCGTCCCGGCCGGCAGCGGGGCAGGGCAGGAAGCGAAGGGCTCGGGCTCATGAGCTGCGGCGATCCGCACGACACGGAGTGTGGCGAGGTCCTCGACCACCTCTACGAATTCCTCGACAACGAGATGGCCGAGGGCGACTGCGCCAAGCTGCGGGTGCACTTCGAGGAGTGCTCGCCCTGCCTGAAGCAGTACGGGCTGGAGCAGGCGATCAAGGCGCTGATCAAGCGCTCCTGCGGCTGCGACGACACCCCGGCTGACCTGCGCAGCAAGGTGCTGGCCAGGATCGACTCGATCCGGGCGGGGCAGCGTTCGGGCGAGCAGGTGGTGGTCGCCGTCGACACCACGGTCGAGTTGCACGTCGAGGCGGACCGGCCGGCGCCGGGCGCCGGCGAGGCCCCGGAGGAGTCGACGGTCCGGCCCGGTGCCACCGTCGAGGCGGGCGCCCCGGCGGAGTAGCCGCCCGGCCGTTCAACGGCCGGGCGGAGCAAGCGGACAGGCCTGCCGGCGAGGGCGGGCCGAGCGGTCCGGACACGGAGTCAGACGGCCCCGGGAGCGTGCGCTCCCGGGGCCGCTCCCTTTGTGCTTGCATGCGCCCCTCACTCGTTCGAGTGAGTTGGCGGTGCGCCAGCAGCGTCGTCGCGCCATCATGCGTCCTTACGCCCGGGTGGCGGCCTATCCTCCTGACGGACGCTCACCGCCGGTCCGCCCGGCGAGCTGAGGCAACGCGGGCCCGGACGTCGGGGAGGTCGAGATCGCTATCGACGGCGAAGACGCGGCCCTGCCGGAGGGGGCGATGCGCTACCTGGTGGCCGTCCCGGTGGCGGCGCTGTGCTGCCTGCTGCCGCTGCTGCCGACCGGCGTGCCGCCCGGGGTCCCGCGCTGGCTCGGCGCCCCGGTGGACTGGCCCAAGGTCGGGCTGCTGGCCTTCCTGCACGGCTGCTGGGAGTCACTGGCCCAGGGCCTGCCGACACCCTGCCTGCGACTGGTCCGCCGACTGCTGCGCCGCCCGCCGCCGCCCGAGCGGGCGCTCTCCCGCCCCGGGGTCAACGCCTTCTTCCCGGTGCTGTTCGCCGGCGTGCTGATGCTGCCGCCGGCCGCCGCAGCGCTGGTCGCGGTGCCCACCGCGGTGCTCGGCGGCCCGGCCGGGCACGGCTGCCGGACCCGCCAGCTGTGGAACGGCTCCCAGCTCGCGCTGTGCGCCTTCGCCTCCGCGGCCGCCTTCCACCTGCTGCACGGGCCGCAACTGCTGCTCGGCTCCCGCTTCCCGGCCGCGTTGCTGCCCGGCTTCGCCGCCGTCGTCACGTTCTGCCTGGTCAACGGGGTGCTGGTGGGCGCGATGCTGATGCTCGCGGAGGACCGCCGGCCCGTCGTGCTGCTGCGCGGGGCGGTCGCGGTGTGCGGGCTGCCGGTGCTGGTGCACGCGGCCGGCGGCCTGATGGTGGCCGTGCTCTGGCAGGGCCCGTACGGGGCGTTCGCGGCGCTGCTGGCGCTGCTGCCGCTGTCGATCTCGGCCTGGGTGTTCGCTCAGGGGCAGCGCGAGCGGGACGCCCACCAGGCCACCGTGCAGTCGCTGGTGCAGGCCGTGGAGATCAAGGACTCGTACACCCGCGGGCACAGCGAACGGGTCGGCCGGGCCTCGGTGCTGATCGCCGGTCAGCTCGGCATGGAGGCCGAGCGGCTGCGCACCCTGCGCTTCGCGGGGATCCTGCACGACGTCGGCAAGCTGGGCGTGGCCACCGAGTTGCTGCGCAGAAACGGTCCCCTCAGCGAGGCGGAGCGGCGGGCCGTCGAGGTCCACCCCGTGTACGGGTACGAGCTGGTGCGCGGGATCGCCTTCCTCGGCGAGGCGCACGCCGGGATCCTGCACCACCACGAGCGGATGGACGGCCGGGGTTACCCGAGCGGGCTGGTCGGCGAGCAGATCCCCGAGTTCGCCCGGATCATCTCGGTCGCCGACGCCTTCGACTCGATGACCTCCACCCGCTCCTACCGGCGCGGCCGCCCGGTCGCCGAGGCCGTGGCGGAGCTGGAGCGCTGCTCGGGCAGCCAGTTCGACCCGGTGATGGTCCGGGCGCTGATCGACGCGCTGGCCGGGCACGACTGGCAGCCGGTGCTGCCGCCGCCCGGGGACGGCATCCGGGCCGTCCCCGACATTCCGCTCGGAGTGCCCGAGCCGGCCCGGGCGGCGCCGGGCCGGGTGCCCGCGCAGGGCGGGAGCGTCCCCACGGCCGGGCAGCCGTGACCGCGGCCGGCCGGGAGGCCCGCGTGGTGCACGCGGCGGCGGCCGCGCTGCTGGTGTTCGCGGTGGGCGCGGTCGCGCTGCGCGGGGTGGCCGGGGCGCGGGTCGCGCTGGCGTTCACGGCGCTGATCGCGCTCGGCGAGTGCGTCCGGATCACTCTTCCGGGCGACCGCGAGCAGGCGCCGATCGGCGCGGCCGGCGCGCTGGCGTACTCCCTGCTCGGGCCGCTGCGCGGGGTGCCCACCGCGCCCGGGATGCTCCAGGTCGTCGCGGTGACCGGCGTCGGCCTGCTGCTGTCCTGGCTGCCCGGCCTCGCGTTGCCCCGGCTCAGGGCGTGCCGCCCGGGCCGGGGCCGACCGGGCCTGATCCAGCGGGCTCGCCCCGGCCGCCCGCACCGGCGCCCGCCCTGGGCCGACCCGGCTCGGCGGGACAGCGCCGCCCGTCGGCTGCTCGGGGTCGGCTTCGCCGCCGCCGTCTTCCAGCCGCTCTACAACGGCGGACTGGTCGACCGCTTCTCGCCCGAGGGCCCGGCGTACGGGGCGTTCCTGACCGCCGTCGCCGCGCTGGCCGCGCTCTGCGACGCGACCCTGGCGGCGCTGCTGCGCCGGTCGGCGGCGGGTCTGGAGGGCGGGCTGCGGTTCCCGGCGGCGCTGGAGGACGAACTGCGCTCGCTGTTCGGGATCGGCTCGGCGATCGTCGCCACCGGGATGCTGGTCAGCCTGGCGGCCGGCGAGGTCGGGCTGTGGGCGCTGCCGCTGTTCTGCACCCCGCTGCTGCTCGCCCAGGTGTCCTTCCGGCGGGCCGCGGCCGTGCGGGCCACCACCGGGCAGACCATCGCCAGCCTGGCCCGGGCCACCGAGGTGGCCGGCTACACCCCGCACGGGCACGCCCGCCGGGTCGCGGACACGGCGTGCGCGCTGGGGCGCGAGCTGGGGCTGGGCACCCGGGAACTCGCCCTGCTGGAGTACGCGGCGCTGATGCACGACGTGGGCCAGCTGTCGCTGGTCGAGCCGGTGCCGGACGGCGCGACCGCGCTGCTGCCCTGCGCCGAGCAGCAGCGGATCGCCCGGCTGGGCAGCGAGGTGATCCGCCGCACCGGGGTGCCCCGGCAGGTCGCCGAGCAGGTCGCCCGGCTGGCCGATCCGGTGCTCGGCACGGCCGGCGGGGACGGCGCGGTGCCGCTGGCGGCCCGGATCATCCGGGTGGCCAACGCCCACGACGACCTGCTGACGGCGGCCCGCGGCCGCGGGGTCGGCGAGGCGGTGGGCCGGCTGGAGGCGCTGGAGGTGCTGCGGCTGGGGCGCGGCCGGGTGTACGACGCCCGGGTGGTGGACGCACTGGCCCGGGTGGGCGGCTAGGCCCTGTCCGGTGGATCAGGCCCGGGCTCGGGCGGGCTCGGGCGCGGGCCTGAGTTCGGCGGCTGACCCGGGCTCCGGCGGAGCGCCGCGGACCGGCGGGCCTCCGTCGGGGTTGAGGCGGGGCGGCCAGGCGGGCAGGCTGGGTAGGGGCGGCCCCAACCTCGGCGGTGGGGAGCGCGGGCGGGGGCGGGCGTGGTTGGATGCGGTCGTAGCGTGGAACACCGACCCGGGGCACCGTGCCCCGGACCCCCGCGGAAGTGGATCCGGACGCGGCGGTACGGGACTTGAGCGGACGACGACGGCAGGGACGAACGTGAGGATCTTCCACCGGGCACGGCACCGGCCGTCCGCCACCTGGCGGCAGACGACCGACCGGGCCTTCACGCTGATCGGCGACGGCCGCTACGAGGACGCCGGCGCGCTGCTGGTGATGGCCGCCGACCTGGAGCCCTGGCTGTCCGACTCCTGGTTCAACCTCGCCCTGCTGCACAAGTTCCGCCGGGACTGGGAGCAGGCCCGCTCGGCCGGGCTGCGGGCCGTCGCCCTGCTGGACCGCGAGCACGGCGCCCCCGACTGGTGGAACCTCGGCATCACCGCGACCGCCTTGCAGGACTGGCCGCTGGCCCGCCGCGCCTGGCAGGCGTACGGGCTGAAGCTGCCCGGCGGCCCGGGCGGGCAGCAGGACGGCCCGGTCAGCCTGGACCTCGGCACCACCCCGGTGCGGCTCTCCCCGGACGGCGAGTCCGAGGTGGTGTGGGGCCGCCGGCTGGACCCGGCCCGGATCGAGGTGCTGTCCATCCCGCTGCCGTCCTCCGGCCGCCGCTGGGGCGAGGTGGTGCTGCACGACGGCGCCCCGCACGGTGAGCGGGTCACGGACGGGGTCGCCTACCCGGTGTTCGACGAGATCGAGCTGTGGGCGCCGTCCCCGGTGCCGACCTACGTGGTGCTGCTCCAGGCCGCCACGGCGGGGGACCGGGACGCGCTGGAGCGGGTGGTCGCGGACGCCGGCTACGCGGCGGAGGACTGGACGTCCTCGGTGCGGCTGCTCTGCCGGGCCTGTTCGGAGAGCCGGATGGCCGCGGACGACGGGAACACCGCCCACCACGACCCGCACGACGACGGCGACGCCGCGCACCCCGGACACCTCAGCCACCTCAGCCAGGGCGGGGAGGCCGGAATGTCCTGGCTGGTGGAGCGCGAGTGCGGGATCGCCGCGCCCGCCCTGCTGGTCCGCTCGCTGCTGGACCGCTGGGCCGCGTCCTCGCCCGGCACGCGGGCGTACCGCGATCTGGAAGAAGTCTGTTGAGCGCGCCGCTTACCCTTGAGCGGTGTACCCGGCGAGAGCCGAATACCTGGACCATTCTCGGAAGCGGAAGCGGATAAGCAGCGATGGCGGAGCAGCAGGACCACCAGCACGACCACGACCATGACCAGGAGTCGGCGGCCGACGAGGCCCCGCTGAAGGTGGTCGGCGAGCAGCCGGACCTCTCCAAGGGCACCGCGCGCCCGATCACCGTGGTGGGCAACCCGGTCCTGCACCGCGAGGTCAAGGACGTCACCGCGTTCGACGGTGAGCTGTCCGCGTTGATCGACGACATGTTCCAGTCGATGTACGCGGCCGAGGGCGTGGGCCTGGCGGCCAATCAGATCGGCGTGGACCTGAAGGTCTTCGTCTACGACTGCCCGGACGACGAGGGCGTGCGCCACGTCGGCCACGTGATCAACCCGAAGCTGGAGGAGTACCCGGCGGACCGCCGGCGGGTGCTGGACGACAGCAACGAGGGCTGCCTGTCGGTGCCGGGCGCGTACGCCGAGCTGCCCCGCCCGGAGTACGCGGCGGTGACCGGCGTGGACAAGGACGGCCGGCCGATCCGAGTCGAGGGCACCGGCTTCTTCGCCCGCTGCCTGCAGCACGAGACCGACCACCTGTTCGGCACCCTCTACATCGACAAGCTGTCGAAGCGGGACCGCAAGGACGCGCTGAAGCAGATGGCCGAGGGCACCCCGCGGTACGCGACCGTGGCGAACGACTGACGAACCGCCGAGGGCCGGGGCGCGACGGGCGTCCCGGCCCTCGGCGTTCCCGCACGTGACGCTCCCGCTCCTGACGCTGCCGGTCGCGCTCTGCCGGTCGCGTCCCGTCAGCCGGGTGCCCGGCCGGTGGACTCGCGGGCGACCAGCTCCGGCGTGAACAGGTAGTCCCGGGCCTGCCCGCCGTGTCCCTCCAGCTGGCGCCACAGGGTCGCTCCAACCACCGCTACGACGCCGTCTCCTTCGACCGCGTCGACCCCGCGCTCGGCGGCGACGAGGCGCTCATCGCGCTCACCGCCGAGGCCCACCGGCGCGGCATCAAGGTCATCGGCGACATCACGCTCAACCACTCCGGCAGCGACCACGACTGGTTCCGCGCCGCGCAGCAGGACCCGCACAGCCCCGAGGCCGGCTTCTACTTCTTCGGCGAAGGCGGCCCGGACGACTACGCCACCTTCCTCGGCGTGCGCACCCTGCCGACCTTCGACCACCGCTCGCCCGAACTGCGCCGCCGCCTCTACGAGGGCCCCGACTCGGTGATCGCCAAGTACCTCAAGGCGCCGTTCCACCTGGACGGCTGGCGGGTCGACGTGGCGCAGATGGCCGGCCGGCGCGGCGAGGTGGAGCTCAACCAGCGGGTCGCCACCACCACCGCGGCCACCGTCCGGGCCGCCAACCCCGACGCCGTCCTGCTCGCCGAGCACCAGCACGACGCCTCGCTCACCCTCAAGGGCGACGGCTGGCAGGGCACCATGAGCTACGCGGGCTTCACCCGCCCGGTGTGGTCCTGGCTCGCCGAGCGGCACGACCAGAAGGACTTCTGGGCGGTGCCCGGGCCGATCCCCGACTACGGCGGCGCCCAGGTGCGGGCCGTGATGACGGCGTTCGGCGCCGCCCTGCCCTGGCGCAGCCGGGTGCACAACCTCACCCTGCTGGACTCGCACGACACCGCCAGGTTCCGCAGCTTCGCCGGCCCCGAGCGCCAACTGCTGGGCGCGGCCCTGCTGTTCACCCTGCCCGGCACCCCGATGGTGTTCTCCGGCGACGAGGTCGGCGTCGAGGGCGAGGGCCTGGAGGAGGGCCGCAAGCCGTTCCCCTGGGACGAATCCGCCTGGGACCAGCACACCTACCGCACCTACCGCGAGCTGATCCGGCTGCGCCGGAGCCACAGCGCGCTCAGCGGCGGCGGGCTGCGCTGGCTGCTCGCCGAGCGCGACGTCCTGCTGTTCGAGCGCGAGGACGAGCGGGAGCGGATCCTGGTGCAGATCAGCCGGGCCGACCACCCGCCGGTGGCCGGCGAGTGGCACGCCACCCACCTGCTCGGCGGGCCCCAGCTCGTCCCCGGCCGCGACCTGCCCGCCGAGGGCCCGGCCGTGCACGTCTGGTCGGTGGCCCGATGAGCGCCGTGCGCACCACGGGGACTGCCGGGGCCGGCACCCGCCGCGGCCGGATCGAGCGCATCCCCGGCTTCCGCTCCGAACTGCTCGGCAACGAGCGCGAGTTGCTCGTCCACCTGCGGCCCGGCTACGACGACGACCCGGGCGCCGACTACCCCGTGCTCTACCTCCAGGACGGCCAGCAGGTCTTCGACCGGGGGCAGCGGCCCACCTGGGCGCTGGACCGGACGCTGGAGCAGCTGTACGCCGAGGGCCTGATCCCCGAGCTGATCGCGGTCGGCGTGCCCAACGCCGTCCTCTCGCCGTTCCTCACCCACGTCGACCCGGCCGACCTCGGCGAGAAGGTGGTCCACGAGCGCTACCGGCGACGCGGCCCGCGCCGGCTCTGGCTGGACATCGGCGGCCGGGCGGGCCTGATCATGGCCAGGCCCGCCCGCGAGCTGGCCGTCCAACTGCTCGACGAGGCCGGCTACACCTCCGGCGCGGACCTCCTCTACTACGAGGACCCGGCCGCGCCGCACCACGAGGACGCCTGGCGACCCCGCTCCCGGCACGCGCTGCTGCACCTCTTCGGCGCCCCCTCGCCGGTCGTCTCGCTCAGCGCCGCCGAGCGGCTGCGGCTCGCCCCCGGCGAGACCTGGAGCGCCGTCAACCCGGTCGCCGTCCGGGCCGACGGCGTGCGGTACACCGCCCTGGAGGCCGAATACCGGGTGGAGCGGCCCGAGGTCGCGGCCGTCTCGCCGCACGGGCTGCTGCGCCCGCTGGCCACCGGGCGCACCGCGCTGACCGTCGGCTTCGCCAACTTCACCGCCGTGCTCACCAGCCCCGCCATCCGCGGGCCCTTCCTCGGCGTCCTCGCCTGGACCTTCGGCTTCGCCCTGCTCTCCACCGGCGCGTCCTTCGCCCTCGGCCTGGCGCTCACCCTGCACCACCCGCGGCTGCGCGGGCAGCGGGTCTACCGCTCGCTGATGCTGCTGCCGTACGCGATGCCCGCGTTCATCGGCATCCTGATCTGGCAGAGCATGTACTACCGGGACTTCGGGCTGCTCAACCAACTGCTGCACGCCAGGGTCGACTGGCTGGGCGACGCCTGGAACGCCCGGTTCGCGGTGGTGCTCACCAGCCTCTGGCTCGGGTTCCCCAACATGCTGCTGATCTGTACGGGCGTGCTGCAGGCGATGCCCGCCGAACTCGACGAGGCCGCCCGGATCGACGGCGCCGGGCCGTGGACGGCGTTCCGGGCGGTCACCTGCCCGCTGCTGCTGGTCGCCGCCGCGCCGGTGCTGATCTCGTCCTTCGCCTTCAACTTCAACAACTTCAACGCGATCCAACTGCTCACCGGCGGCGGGCCGTTCGACGGCGCGGGCGGCACGGCCGGATCCACCGACATCCTGATCAGCTACACCTACCGGCTGGCCTTCGGCGGGCAGGGCGCGCAGTACGGCTTCGCCGCCGCGCTGTCCATCGTCATCTTCCTGCTGGTCGGGCTGATCACGCTGGTGGGCTTCCGCCGCACCCGCGCCCTGGAGGAGTTGAACGCATGACCGCCACCCCTGCCCCTGCCCCCGCCCCTGCCCCCGCCGTCTCCACTGCCGCCCGCTGGCTGCGCCGCTTCGGCTGGCGGCACCTGATCGCCGTGCTCGCCGTCTGCTTCGCGCTGTTCCCGCTGCTGTTCGTGCTGTCCGCGGCGCTGAACCCGCTGGGCACGCTCCAGTCGTCCACGCTGCTGCCCCGGCACGCCTCGCTCGCCAACTTCACCGCGCTGTTCACCAGCGGGCAGTACCCCTTCGCCCGGTGGCTGGGGAACACGGCGCTGGTCTGCGGCACCTTCGCGGTGCTGAACGTGCTGCTCGGCGTGCTGGCCGCGTACGCCTTCTCGCGGTTCCGCTTCCGGGGCCGGCGGATCGGGCTGATGGCGGTCTTCCTGGTGCAGATGTTCCCGCAGTTCCTCACGGTGATCTCGCTCTACCTGATGTTCGCCAAGATCGGGGACGTCCTGCCGGCGATCGGCCTGGACACCCCGTGGGGCCTGGTGCTGGTCTACCTCGGCGGCGCGATGGGAGTGAACACCTGGCTGATGAAGGGCTACCTGGACACCATCCCGCGCGAGATCGACGAGGCCGCCAAGGTGGACGGCGCCGGGCACGCGCAGATCTTCTTCCGGCTGATCCTGCCGCTCGCCACGCCGATGCTGGTGGTCATCTCGATCCTGTCGCTGACCGCCGCGCTCAACGACGTGATCCTGGCGAACATCTTCCTGACCTCGAACGACTCCAAGACCGTCGCGGTCGGCCTCTACGGGATCATCTCCGGCCAACAGGACCAGAACTACGGGCTGTTCGCGGCCGGGGCGTTGGTGACCTCGCTGCCGGTGATCGTCGTCTACCAGTTCCTCCAGCGCTACCTGGCCCAGGGCCTGACCGCCGGGTCGGTCAAGGGGTGACCGGTGGCGGGTGCGGCGGGGGGTTCGTCGGCGGGTTCGTCGGCGGGTTTGTATCCGCCGGGTATCAGGGAGCGCGCGGCCTGACGTCGATGCGGGCGAGGAGGCCGATGCGTCCGGTATCTGCCGTATCGTGCCCTTGTCCGCCGCCGACCGCCGACCGCCCACCGCCCACCGCCCGCAGCCGTCCGAGCAGGAGCCGTCCGCCCGTGTCCTCGCCCGCGCCGCCCTCGCACCCCGTCCGCGTGCTGCTGGTCGAGGACGACGAGCTGATGCGCCGCTCCTTCACCGTCGCGTTGGAACGCTACGGCTACGGGATGTCCGCCGCGGCGGACGGCCTCACGGCGCTGGAACTGTTCCGGGACGAGCAGTTCGACCTGCTGATCCTGGACGTGATGCTGCCCGGCCTGGACGGGATCGGCCTGTGCCGCAAGGTCCGGGAGACCAGCCTGGTGCCCGTCCTGATGATGTCCGCGCGCGGCGACGGCCTCGACGTCGTCGCCGGCCTGGAGGCCGGGGCGGACGACTACGTGGTCAAGCCCGTGGACACGTACGTGCTGGTGGCGCGCATCCGCTCGCTGCTGCGGCGGGCGACGTACGCGCCACCCGCCCCGGCGCCCTCGCCCGGAGCCGCCGACGGGGACGTCCTGGTGTTCGGGGACCTCACCGTCGACACCGCCGGAATGGAGGTGTCCGTCGGCGGGGCGCCGGTGGCGCTGACCCCGACCGAGCTGAAGCTGCTGCTGGAGTTCGCCGCCCACCCCGGCGTCGTGCTGGAGCGGCACACCCTGCTGCGCAACGTCTGGGAGTACGGCTGGGACGGCGACAGCCGGGTCGTGGACCTGTGCGTGCAGCGGCTGCGCCGCAAGCTCGGCCGGGAGCGGATCGAGACGGTCCGCGGCTTCGGCTACAAGCTCAGGCGCTGAGAGCGGTGCACACGATTCCCCGGCCGGCCCGCGCCCCCCTGCGCTGGAAGATCGCCGCGCTGGCCGCCGCCACCGCCTGCCTCGTCGCGGCGGCGGTCGGAGTGCTGGTGCACCTGTGGACGGCGCACGACATCCGCAGCCGGGCCGAGGCGCAGGCCTTCAACGCCGTCTACTCGGCCATGGACGTCTACCGGCGCACCGGATCGCTGGCGGACGGCGCCGAACTCGACCCCGTCGACCTGCCCGCCGCCCTGCGCCACCCGGTCGACGGCGAACGGCACACGGCCTACGACGGGCACGCCGAAGGGAACTCGGGCCCGAGCTACTGGGCCGCCCAGCGCACCGGCGGGCCCGGCAGCCCCGTCCTCGCCATCCGGGTCAACCTGGGACCGCAGCTCTCCGACCTGCCCCGGCTGGACGTGGCGATGGCGGTGGCCTCGCTGGTCGCGCTCGCGGCGGCCACACCGGCCGCGGTCTACGGGGCCGGGCTGCTCGCCCGCCGGCTGCGGCGGGTCGCCGAGACGGCCGGCCGGATCTCCGCCGGGGACCTCGACGCCCGGACCGGGCCCACCAAGGGCGGCGACGAAGTCGCCGACATCGCGGCGACGGTGGACCTGATGGCCGACAGCCTCGGCCGACGACTGCGCTCCGAACGGCAGTTCACCGCGGACGTGGCGCACGAGCTGCGCACGCCGGTCGGCGGACTGCTGGCCGCCGTCGACCTGCTGCCGGCGGGCGAGACCGAGGACCTGATCCGGGCGCGGGTGCGGGACCTGCGCGCTCTGGTCGAGGACCTGCTGGAGATCTCGCGGCTGGACGCCGGGGCGGAGGAGGTGGCGCGGGCCCGGGTGCCGCTCGCGGCCGTCGTCCGGGAGGCCGTGCTGCGCACCGGGTACGAGGCCGAGATCGCCGTGGCGGCGGAGCTGACGGTGGAGACCGATCCGCGGCGGCTGGAGCGGATCGTCGGCAACCTCGTCGTCAACGCGCACCGGCACGGGGCCGCCCCCGTCCTGGTCACCGTCCAGGACCGTACGGTCGTCGTGCGCGACCACGGCCCCGGCTTCCCGCCGGACCTGCTGCGCCACGGCCCGCGGCGCTTCCACACCGGCGCCGCCGAGCGCGGCACGGGCCACGGACTGGGGCTGACCATCGCGTTGGGGCAGGCCCGGCTGCTCGGCGCGGAGCTGCGCCTCGACAACGCGGAGGACGGCGGCGCGGTGGCGACTCTGCGGCTGCCGGGCTGACCGCCTCGGTTGCTACCGGACTGCTGCCGAGCGGAGCGGTCGTCGATACACGGCGGCGCAGGGGCCTGATACGTGCTCCGGACACCCTTCGAAGTGCACCGACTCGCACCTCGGACAGGAGCCCCTCCCGTGATCGCCAACCCCCTTGCCCTGCACGCGACCCCCGGGGTCGCGGCCGCCGTCGCCGACCTGACGAAGACCTACGGCGGCGGCGACACCCGGGTGACCGCCCTGGACCGGGTCAGCGTGGCCTTCCGGGAGGGCGAGTTCACCGCGATCATGGGCCCGTCCGGTTGCGGCAAGTCCACCCTGATGCACTGCGCGGCCGGGCTCGACACCCCCACGTCGGGGTCGGTGCGGATCGGCACGACGGAGCTGGGCGGCCTGGGCGACCGGCAGCTCACCCGGCTGCGGCGGGACCGGGTCGGCTTCATCTTCCAGGCGTTCAACCTGCTGCCCACCCTGACCGCGCTGGAGAACATCACGCTCCCGCTGTCGTTGGCCGGGCGGACGCCGGACCGGCAGTGGCTGGACCGCGTGGTGTCGATGGTCGGGCTCTCCCGGCGCCTCGACCACCGGCCGGCCGAGCTGTCCGGCGGGCAGCAGCAGCGCGTCGCGGTCGCCCGGGCGCTGGTCGCGCGGCCCTCGATCGTGTTCGGCGACGAGCCGACCGGCAACCTCGACTCGCAGTCCGGGGCCGAGGTGCTCGGCTTCCTGCGGGACTCCGTCAGGGAGCTGGGGCAGACGGTGGTCATGGTGACCCACGACCCGGTGGCCGCCGGGTACGCGGACCGGGTGGTGTTCCTGGCCGACGGGCGGCTGGTCGACGAGATGGCGCACCCGACGCCGGACCGGGTGCTGGACATCATGAAGTCCTTCGCGGGCTGACCCGCACCCCCCGACTCTCGAAAGCTGATCATGCTGACCACAGCCCTGCGCAACGTCCTGGCGCACAAGGCCCGGCTGCTCATGACCGTCCTCGCGGTCTGCCTCGGCGTCGCCTTCGCCTCCGGCACCCTCGTCTTCGCGGACTCGACCGCCGCCGCCCACCGGGCGGCCGCGTCCCGCACCTTCGCCGACATCGCGGTCAGCGTCACCGCGAAGGAGTCCCCTGCCGCCCCCGACCAGCCGAACGTGTTGACGGACGAGTTGGCGCGCCGGATCGCGGACGTGCCCGGCGTCGCGGCGGTACGGTCGTCGGTCGACGGGAGCGCCACGTTGAACGCGGCCGACGGCAGGCCGCTGCGGGTCAAGCGGGGGACGAACCTCGCGGACGCCTACGTCCCGGGGCGCGACGGCGAGGACGCCCGCTACCCCGTGGTCGAGGGGCGTGCCCCGGCCGGTGCCGACGAGATCGCCGTCGACCGGGGCACCGCGGCGGCGGGCCGGTACCGGGTGGGCGACCCGGTCACGCTCGCCACGGACGGCCCGGCCCTCACCGCGCGGCTGGTCGGCATCGTGACCACCACGGACACCCGGGTCACGGCCGGCGGTACGCTCACCCTGTTCGACCGGGCCACCGCGCAGCGGCTGTTCGCAACTCCCGGGCACTACACCAGCCTTGAGGTCTCCGCCGGGCCGGGCGCCGGCCAGTACGAGCTGGCGGAGCGGATCGCCGCCGTCCTGCCGCCCGGCCGGGCCGAAGTCACCACCGGACAGGCGCAGGCGAACCAACAAGCCATCTACGTCGGCACGTTGACCCGGGGCTACCAGAAGCTGCCGATGGTCTTCGCCGGGGTGTCGCTGTTCATCGGCTCGTTCCTCGTGGTCAACACCTTCACCATGCTCGTCGCCCGGCGCACCCGGGAGATCGCCCTGCTGCGGGCGGTCGGCGCGACCCGGCGCCAGGTGGTGCGCTCGCTGCTGGCCGAGGCGGTGCTGGTCGGGGTCGTCGCGTCGGTGGTGGGGTTCGTCCTCGGGCTCGGCATCGCGGCCGTGCTGCCCGGGCTGTTGAGTGGCGAGGGCGGTCGGCTGCCGGAGGGGCCCTTGGTCATCGGGCCCCGGCCGGTGGCGGCAGCCCTGTTCGTCGGGGTCGGCGTGACGGTGTCGGCCGCCTGGCTGCCCGCGCGCAGGGCGGCGCGGATCGCGCCGATCGAGGCGCTGCGGGCGGCGGCCGCGCAGCCGGGCGGGCGCTCGCGGCTGCGTCCGATCGTGGGGGTGGGGCTGCTCGTCCTCGGCGTCGGCTGGCTGGTCGCGCTCGCGGGTGCGGCGAAGGACGCCTCCGAGGCGAATCTGCGGAGTGCGATGGCGGGTTGCGGGCTCCTGGTCGTCGCCCTGATCGTGCTGGCACCGACGCTCGCCGTCCCGGTGATCCGGCTGACGGGCCGCCTCACCCGGCGGTTCGGCGTCGTCGGCCTGCTGGCCCGGCAGAACGCGCTGCGCGACCCCCGGCGCACGGCGGCGACCGCCGCCACGCTGCTGATCAGCACGGCGCTGGTCAGCGGGCTCGCCACCATCGGCAGCTCCACCGGACAGGCCCTCGACCGGCAGGCGGCGGACGGCCTCGCCGCCGACTACGTGATCAGCACCGGCGACACCATGACCGGCATCGACCCGGCGGCCGTGCAGCGGGTGGCCGGTCTTGCGGGGGTGCGCGGCGCGAGCGCGGTCGCGGACTCCACGGTGGTCATCGGCGGCAAGGTCCGTGAGATCTCCGGCATCGACCCCGTCTCTGTTGAACAGGCCGTGAAGCTCGACTTCGTGAGCGGTTCCGTGCAGGACCTCGGGCCCGGCCGGATCGCCGTCTCCAGCAGCGTCGCCCGGGAGACCGGGGTGAGCACGGGAGGCCAGGTCAACGTGCGGATGGGCCGGAGCGAGGAGTTCACGCGGTACACCGTCGCGGGCGTCTACCAGGACAACCCCACCGCCCACGACGCGGTCGGCGCCCGGGGCGAGGTGCAGCAGCACGGCTTCAAGCCCGGCTCCGTCCAGCGGATCCTCGTCCGGGGCGACGGCTTGTCCGGGCGCGACCTGCGGACCGCTGTCGGCAACAACCCGCTGCTGAAGGTGCAGGACCGGGCCGAGCTGGTGCGGGAGGCGGCGGGGACGATGGGCGACCTGCTGACGCTGATGTACGGGCTCCTCGGCATCGGCGTCGTGATCGCCGCGCTCGGCATCGTCAACACCCTGGCCATGTCCGTCACCGAACGGACGCGTGAGATCGGCGCCCTGCGCGCCATCGGCATGGATCGCGCGGGCATCCGTCGGATGATCCGCCTGGAGGCCGTGACGGTCGCGGCGTTCGGCACCCTGCTCGGCCTGGCCGGCGGCCTGTTCGGCGCCTGGGCCGTCGGCGCGCTGGCGGGCGGCGCGGTCAAGCAGTACGCGCTGGTGCTGCCCTGGGGCACGATCGCGCTCGTCTGCCTGGCGTCCCTCACGATCGGCGCCCTCGCCGCCGCCGTCCCCGCCCGCCGGGCCGCCGCCCTCAGCCCGCTGGTGGCGGTCGCGGAGGTGTGACCCGTCGATCCCCTTGTCCCCGCCCGGCACGAACGCCGGGCGGGGACTGTCAGCGTCGCGGCCGGGACAGGGCGATCGGGTCGTCCGGGTCCTCGATGTGGTCGCTCACTGGGCCCCGAGACGGCGAAGGAACGTTGAGGCCTGGGTCCGCGGGATCGGCTGCTGGTCGTCGTGGTGGCCGTGCAGGGACGCTGTGCTCACCATTCCTCCGGAAGTCTCGTGCAGGCGGGACCGGTCAGTGTCTTCCCCCGCAGGCCTGGCCGGTACCGGAGCCGTCACGAGAGTCCTGAGCGGCGCGTCCTGTCCCGGCGAAGATTGACCGGCTTGTCCGTCTCGGCAAAGGTTGACCAGGCGTTGCTATGGCCCTGCAACCTACACAGCCCTCACAAGAGAGCCCAATGCCTGAACTTCCCGCCACACGCCGCATCACCCTCCACCTACCCGCCGACCTCGTCGACTGGCTCCACGAGTTCGCCGAGATCTCTCACCGATCCGTTGACGAGGTGGTCCGGCCACTGGTCGAGGCGGAGAAAGCCCGCTTCGATGCAAACTGGGATCGGACGTCACCAGGGCCTGGTTAGAGTCGAGGAGCGCCACGACCAGCAGCTCAACACCCACACGCGACCGGTTGGCAGCAACTCCTTCGTCGTGTGCGGGTCGGGCACCATGTACCAGACGATGGAAGGCCGTTGGGGCTGCGCCTCTTGTGGCTCCACCTGGGCCTGAGACAGCGAGAAGGGCCAAGGAGCATGCCGATCTGTGCGGAGTGCCGCACCGCTGAGGCGGTCATCGAGGACCTGGACGTCGGGTGACTGGCCTGGCCGGCGATCGCACATCAGGCACGACGAAGCGCCCCTGCCCGGCGGGAGCACTTCGTCAGCCTGAGACCGACGGCCGAGCGACGTGTCGGATCGGGCACGGGATGTCCGGCCAGATCCGGTTGGGGCACGCGATCACGTAGTGGCCCGACCAGCGGCTGTCGGACACCCAGCGGGACCAGACGACGTCCGAGGCGCCCTCCAACTGCTCAACCGCGCGGAGTCGCCGTGCCTCGAAGGGAAGTTGGGGGTCGCCGCCAGGAGTGTGTTCCTCGTACCGTTCCGCAAGCCAGTTGGCTGCGCCTGCCGCCGTCTCCCAGGTGCCCCGCACCTGGGCGGCCGGGCGCAGGAGCCACCAGCCGGTCATCATCGGCGGGAGTTCCGAGAGGCCGAACCGTGCGGCCTCGATCGGGCGACGCTCCGGCTCCTTCGCCAACAGCCGGCCGTCACCGGTCCACTCGTAGCCGTGGAAGTGCAACTGTGCTTCTCCTCGGAGACGTTGAAGCCCCGGCCGCCCGCACGGGACTGCGGGCGGCCGGGGCTGTCAGGGGACTTCAGACGGACAGGCCGAACCGCGCCGGGTCGATTCCGGCCTCGGTCAACTCCTCGGCGGTGAACAGCAACGGTTCGCGGTCGGGACGCTTGCTGTCGCCGAGGGCGAAGACGCCGTGCTCGACCAGGCCGAGGGTCACGCACGACTCGCCCTCGTCGCCCCCGCCCTGGTTGCCGCCGCACGCACGGTTGAACTCGACCTGGGAGAGGTCGAGTTCGTACAGGTTGCGCTCAGTCATCGCCTGCACCTTCCGGTATCGCTTCGGGGCAGCACGGAACGGCCCCGCCCCGCCCAGGACTTGGGCGGGAGAATGAGGGGGAGTTCAGCCCCACAGGCTGATGCGGGTGGTGAGCTGGTCGGCCGGCACCTGGCGCGGTTTGGCGTCCGGCTCGAACAGCGGCCGGACCAGCGCCCGGCCGTCCTGGGCGCCCACGATTTCGACCAGACACCCGGTCGTCAGGTCCTTCCGGACCGGATTGTTGTCGATCCGCTCCATGAGCTCCGCGTGCGTACGGCGGCGTGTGGCGCCGGTCGGCTGTGCGAAACCGTCAGTGGGCATGGAGCGCTCCTGTGGCTCTCGAATCATTTCGGCGAGCCACCAAATTACCGGGGCGTTGGGATTATTCCCGCACACTTTCCTGATCCCGCAAGAACTCGTCCCGGACGGTCCCAGCCAGATCTCGCATGGCGTCTCCAGCAAGAGCTTTCAGTTCGAATCGGCCAAACCGCTCCAGGTATAGCTCCACATCTTTCGGCTCGCTGGTGGTGATCTCCGCATGAGGGATCTCCACGATCACCATCCGGTTGTCGTAGATGGCGAATGATGAGGATGGTGCTTCCGTCATGTGAGCTGAGAGCGGTACTACGCCGATCCAGACGTTCGGGAGGCGAGAAAGAGCGATAAGTCGGTCCAGCTGGACGGCCATTTCGGGTGGGGAGATAAGTCGCCAGCGCAGTACCGATTCGGTGATCAGGTAGCGAAATGACTTGGCGGACTCGAAAAGTACGGCTTGGCGCTGGATTCGGGCACCGATGGTCCGGGAAAGCACTTCCTCGGTCAGGCCCTTTGTGCTGAGGATTGCCCGGACGTACTCCGGCGTTTGGCACAGGCCAGGGATGCAGGACGGCTGGAAGATCCGTTGAACGACCGTTTCGGCTTCTACGGCGCGGATGGCGTCCTGGTGCAAGTGGAAGCCGCTGCGGCGGTACAGGCGCCATGCTGTAGCCTCTGTGGCTTCTCTCCGGGCCGTCTCGACCAGTCCGGCTCGGACTTCATCGGATACCCCGATCGCCGTGAGGATGCGGTCAACATCCATGGCCGTCGGAGCGATCTTCCCCGTCTCGATACGGCTCAGCTTGGACGCGGACATGGCAGCGCTGCGGGCTACTGCTTTGGCCTCTTTCCCGCTGGCCTTTCGCAGCTCCCGCAGCGTGCTACCGATACTGCCTTTCACCTGCTTCCGTACCGCTCCCACCAGTCCGTGAACGGTTCGGCGTGACTCAGCGCCGCATCTCGCCAGTGAATCCACTTCTTCACGTTGGGCTCATCCTCTGCACCGAGGAAACCGCCCTCGTTGTCGTAGGTCATCGAAACGGTCGTGGACTCGTCGAACAACCAGAAGTCGGGAACGCCTTCGATGGGGTTTGGCTTCTCCGTGATGTCGAGGATGAAGAACTCTTCACCAGCGGTGGTGTTCGTCCGGTAGCCCCAGCCCAGTTCGAATTGGAGATACGGGGTGAGCGGCCGGGTCAGGATGTGAACGCGGTACATCCTGCGGCCGGCAGTGGTGTTCCGCCGGACCTGCGTCAGCCAGGCGGCGTTGTAGTCGGCGGGCTGAGGCTCCCCGGCCAAGAAGGCCTGATAGGCGTCGACGCTGCCGGACTTGCTGTAGTCGTCCAGCGTCTCCAGCCGGAACGCTTCCCGCTGGAAGCCGTCGAAGAGTGCGCCGAAGGTGTCAGGAGAGATGGTCACGGGCAACCCTCACCAGGAGGTCGATCGGGATACGTACGGCTGTTTCGGTGTCCGGCAACTGCATCGTGGCCAGGGCTTCCGGGTCGTCCACCCGGAAGCCCTGGACGACCAGTTCCCCGGTGTCGGTGGAGTAGATCGTCGGGCAGGGCCCGTTGTCGCAGGAGCTGTCCAGTTCGGTCAGCTTCATGGCTGTTCCTCCCCTTGGCGTCTCGTTCGATGTTCCCGACTCCCGGGGTGCAGGGTCAAGGACTCGATCTTTCGAGAACGGGAAATCGGTCGGGTGGGTTGTGGCCGCCCCCGATCGGTGCGAACGCCGGTCGGGGGCGAGGGAGTTCAGGGTTGGTGGGTGGTGATGGGGTGGGCGGTCCAGTCGGTCATCTCGCCGATGTAGAGGGTGGTGCTCCAACTGCTGCCCCGGGTGAGGCGGCGGGCGACGCCGTTGCCGCCGCCGGGGCCGATGCAGAGGCGGATGAAATCCCGGTGGGCCGCGCGGATCGGGAGCGTTCGGACGTGTTCCCAGAGGACGGGGAGCGCGTGGTCGAGGCTGGGGCACGGGGCGGGGAACATGATGCCCGTGATCTCGGGACGTACGGCGGTCATGCGGCGGTCGCGGCGGCGGAGACGTGGCACCAGATGAGCTTGCCGATGCCGCCGGCGCGGGGCAGCAGCCCCACTGGGTGGCGAACTCCTGGACGAGGAGCAGGCCTCGGCCGGTCTCGGAGGAGGTGGAAGCGGGGCGGAATGCGGGCTTCTCGCTGTCGGCGTCGTACACCTCGATGCGGAGGGTGTCGTCCGGGGCGAGGTGGTAGCGGACGAAGATCAGCCGGTCGCGCGGGGCTCGGGCGTGCTGGATGGCGTTGGTGACGAGTTCGCTGACCAGCAACCCGCCGATGGGGGAAACTCCAGAGGTGCCCCGCGCGGCGGTGAGCCGGGCGGGGCACCTCTGGTGTGTCTGAGCGGTTTAGAAGTCGTCGTCGAAGGCGACGGAGCCCTCGACGGCGACCTGGTACGCGGAGACGCGGCGCTCGAAGAAGTTGGTCAGCTCCTGGACGTTCTGGAGTTCCATGAACCCGAACGGGTTCGTCGACCCGTAGCGGATCGGCAGGCCGAGGCGGGCGAGGCGCTGGTCGGCCACGGCCTCCAGGTACTGGCGCATGGAGTCGGTGTTCATGCCGGCGAGGCCGTCGCCGCACAGGTCCTGGGCGAACTGGAGCTCGGCCTCGACGGCCTCCTCCAGCATCTCCGTGACCTGCTTGGCCATCTCGTCGTCGAAGAGGTCGGGCTCCTCCTCGCGGACGGTGTCGACGACCGACATCGCGAAGTCCATGTGCATGGACTCGTCGCGGAACACCCAGTTGGTGCCGGTGGCCAGGCCGTGCAGCAGACCGCGGGACCGGAACCAGTACACGTACGCGAACGCGCCGTAGAAGAACAGGCCCTCGACGCACGCCGCGAAGCAGATCAGGTTCAGGAGGAACGCGCGGCGGTCCTCCTTGGTCTGGAGCGAGTCGATGTGGTCGACGGCGTTCATGTACTTGAAGCAGAACTGCGCCTTCTGGCGGATGGAGGGGATGTTCTCCACCGCGGCGAAGGCCGCGTTGCGGTCCTCGGGGTCGGGCAGGTAGGTGTCGAGCAGCGTCAGGTAGAACTGGACGTGCACGGCCTCCTCGAACAGCTGGCGCGACAGGTACAGCCGCGCCTCCGGGGAGTTGATGTGCTTGTAGAGGCTCAGCACCACGTTGTTGGAGACGATCGAGTCCCCGGTGGCGAAGAAGGCGACCAGGCGGCCGATGAGGTGGCGCTCGCCCTCGCTGAGCTTGGCCAGGTCGGCGACGTCGGAGTGCAGGTCCACCTCCTCGACGGTCCAGGTGTTCTTGATCGCGTCCCGGTACCGGTCGTAGAACGACGGGTAGCGCATCGGGCGCAGGGTCAGCTCGAAGCCGGGGTCGAGCAGCATCTTCTCGCGGTCGGGGGTGCTCACTGGCAGGCCTCGCAGGACTCGGGGTTCTCCAGGGAGCAGGCCAGCGCGGCCTCCTCCTCCGGGGTGAGGGTCGGGGTGTTCACGGGCACGGGCGCGGACGAGGACGCGGGCGCGGGCGCGGCGGCGCGGGCGGTACCGGAGGCGGCCTGGGCGATCCGGGTCGCCGGGCGCGAGCGCAGGTAGTAGGTGGTCTTGAGACCGACCTTCCACGCGTAGGCGTACATCGAGCTGAGCTTGCCGATGGTCGGCGCCGCCATGAACAGGTTCAGCGACTGGCTCTGGTCGAGGTACGGCATGCGGGCCGCGGCCAGGTCGATCAGCGCGCGCTGGGGCAGCTCCCAGGCGGTGCGGTACAGCGAGCGGACCTCGGCGGGCAGCCAGCCCAGCTCCTGGACGGAGCCGTTGGCCTCGCGCAGGGCGTCGCGGGTCTGCTGGTCCCAGACGCCGAGCTCCTTGAGCTCGCGCACCAGGTACGGGTTGACCTGGAGGAACTCGCCGGACAGCGTCTCGCGCTTGAACAGGTTGGAGACCTGCGGCTCGATGCACTCGTAGACGCCGGCGATGGACGCGATGGTCGCGGTCGGCGCGATGGCCAGCAGCAGCGAGTTGCGCAGGCCGGTCTCGGCGATGCGGGCGCGCAGCGCGGTCCAGCGGTCGGCCCACTGCGGGGCGGCCGTCGGGAAGTGGTCGATGTGCAGCTCGCCGCGGGCGGCGCGGGTCTCGCCGTAGGCCTCGTGGCGGCCCAGCTGCTCGGCCAGGTCGGCGGAGCGCTCGTACGCGGTGAGCATGATGCGCTCGGCGATGAGGGTGGACAGTCGCGCGGCCTCGGCGGAGTCGAAGTCGATCCGCAGCTTGAAGAAGACGTCCTGGAGGCCCATCACGCCGAGGCCGACCGGGCGCCAGCGGGAGTTGGAGGTGCCGGCCTCGGTGGTCGGGTAGAAGTTGATGTCCACCACGCGGTCGAGGAACGTCACGGCGGTGCGGACGGTGGCGTCGAGGCGCTCCCAGTCCATGGCGCCGAGCAGGTCGTCGACGGAGGCCCCCGGGGCGACGTGGGCGCCGAGGTTGACCGAGCCGAGGTTGCAGACGGCGGTCTCGGAGTCGTCCGTGACCTCCAGGATCTCGGTGCACAGGTTCGAGGAGTGCACCGTGCGGCCGGGCAGCGCGGTCTGGTTGGCGGCGCGGTTGGAGGCGTCCTTGAAGGTCATCCAGCCGTTGCCGGTCTGCGCCAGGGTGCGCATCATCCGGGCGTACAGGGTCTGCGCGGGGATGGTGCGCACGGCCTTGCCGGCCAGCTCGGCCTTGCGGTAGGCCTCGTCGAAGTCGGAGCCCCACAGGTCGACGAGCTCGGGCACGTCGGCGGGGGAGAACAGCGACCAGTCCTCGTTGGCGTTGACCCGGCGCATGAACTCGTCCGGGATCCAGTGCGCCAGGTTGAGGTTGTGGGTGCGCCGCGCCTCCTCGCCGGTGTTGTCGCGGAGCTCCAGGAACTCCTCGATGTCGGCGTGCCAGGTCTCCAGGTAGACGCAGGCCGCGCCCTTGCGGCGGCCGCCCTGGTTGACGGCGGCGACCGAGGAGTCGAGGGTGCGCAGGAACGGGACGATGCCGTTGGACTTGCCGTTGGTGCCGCGGATCAGGCTGCCGCGCGAGCGGATGCGCGAGTAGGACAGGCCGATGCCGCCGGCGTGCTTGGACAGCCGGGCGATCTGCGCGTAGCGGTTGTAGATCGAGTCCAGGTTGTCCAGCGGGGAGTCGAGCAGGTAGCAGCTCGACATCTGCGGGTGCCGGGTGCCGGAGTTGAACAGGGTCGGCGAGGAGGTCAGGTACTCCAGCCGGCTCATCAGGCCGTACAGCTCGGCGACCTCGCGCACCGACTGCTCGCTGTCGCCGACCGCCAGGCCGCAGGCGACGCGGAGCAGGAAGTGCTGCGGGGTCTCGATGACCTTGCGGGTGATCGGGTGGCGCAGCAGGTAGCGGGACTGCACGGTGCGCAGGCCGAAGTACTCGAAGCGGTCGTCGCCGTGCGCGTCGATCAGCGCGTCCAGGGCGGCGGCGTGCTTGGTGACGAAGGCGGCGGTGGTGTCGCCGATCAGGCCCTCGGCGTGGCCGACGGCGATCGAGGCGGCGAAGGAGCGCGAGCCCTGGCTGTTCGCCTCGTCGACGATCTCCAGGGCGAGCAGCCGGGCGGCCAGCTTCGAGTACTGGGGGTCCTCGGCGATCATCGACGCGGCGGCGTCCACGGCCAGCCCGCGCAGCTCGGCGAAGTCCGAGCCGGCGTGGCGGCCGCGCAGCGCGGCGGCGGCGACATGGCCGGGGTCCACCTGGGGGAGATCGACGCTGCGGTCGGTGAGCAGCCGAAGGAGCGCGCCGCCGGGGTCGGAGACCGTCGGGTCGGTGGGGGCGGGGCCGGTGCCCTGGGCGGGCAGGGTGGCTGAGGCAGCGGTGGTCAAGGCGCTCTCTCCTGGCGGCGATCGGCGGCGGTGATCGGGGGGTACCGGGCCGTTCGGGGCAGGGGAGCACGGCACGTACGCAGGAAGCGTCGCGCGACAGTGGCGTCCCCGGCCCGCCCGCGAGGCCCGGAAGGTAGTTCTCGTGCTGGCGCGGCCTCTGCGGGAGGGCCCGTGCGCACACCGTCGGCAGGTACTCGGACTCGCGGGGCGGCTACTGGTAGCCGCCCGCTCACCGCTGCGGGGCAGTCCCGGATTCGCACCGGGTTCCCCTGCATCGACAGCAGGATTGAGCATACATCTAGTGGTGTCTCTCTGATGCGACCCCACATGTAGTACGGCGCGGTGTGTCGGAGCGATAACCGGTGGTGCCGGGAGGGGGCGGGTCGTGGCCTTGGGGCGCCTCGGATCCGGGCTTCCGGCGCCCTGATTCCGGGCTCCCGGCGCCCTGATTCCGGGCCCCGGCGTCCTGGTTTCGATACGGAACGGTCACCGGGCGGACCGGTTGCCGCGGGCATGCCCTACGATCTGGGCGCATGAGCGAGCGAAGCGCCGAGGGGCGCGTTTCGCGAAGCGATCATCGAGCGAAGCGAGGGGGCGCGTGAGCGACGGAACTGGCGCACCCGGGCAGGGTCCGCAGGGAACGCCTCCCCCCGGGCCGGGGGACGCGCACGGTCAGCAGCCGCCGGTGGTGCCCGGTCCGGTGTTGCCGCCGAGCGGGGGCTTCGGGCCGCCGCCGGCCTCGTACGGGCCTCCGGTGCCGCCCGCGCAGCCGGTGGCGCAGCCCGGTCCGCCGGGGCAGCCTCCGCTGCCGCAGCCGGGACCGCCAGGGCAGCAGCTGCCGCCGCAGTGGCAGCCGAACCCCCAGGCGCACCCCCAGCCGCATCCCCAGGCACACCCCCAGCCGCATCCGCAGTCGTACCCGCAGCCCCAGGCGCCGCAGCGCGCCGAGCCGAACTGGGAGGCGCTGGCCGACCGCAACGCGGCGGACGGCAAGCGCCGCCGCCGACTGCGGGCCCTCGGCGTGGCGGTCGCGGTCGTCCTGGTCGGCGGCCTGATCGCGGGCGGGGCGGTGCTGCTGACGAAGGGCGGCGGCGACAAGCCGGTCGCCGGGCCGATCGCCTCGGCCTCCAACCGGCCGTCCTCCGCCGCATCGGGTGCCGCCCGGAGTGCCGCGCCGAGTGCCGCCGCAACCCCGGGCGGGAACCCGTCCGGCACCCCGGGCGGAGCGCCGGACGACCCGTCGAAGCCGATCTGGGAGGCCGCCACCGACCCGGCGCCGCAGGACGCGGGGGCACTGTTCTCCGCGCTCCAGGTGACGGTCAACGGTGCCACCTGGAACCGGACCTTCGTCTCGCTGGACTCGCCCTGCTGGGACGGGAACTCGACGACCGGCGGGCTCGGCAAGGTCCTCGGTGACCAGGGCTGCCAGAAGGTGCTCCGGGCGACCTACGTCTCCGGCGACAGCGCGGTGACCGTCGGCGTCGCGGTCTTCGACCACAAGATCCAGGCCGAGACTTCGATGAAGAGCTACACCGGCCACCTCAAGGGCGCCGTCGCGCCGGGCGCGCCGGCCTTCTGCGCCACTCCGGGCTGCACCAACACGCACAACACCCTGGGCCGGTACGCCTACTTCACGGTCGAGGGCTCGGCGAAGGGCGGCGACACCGCCGACGCCACCGCCACCGCGGCGGCCGTCGGCTTCGGCGAGCACGTGAAGGGCCAGCTGCTCCAGCGCGCCAAGGCCGCGTCCGCGGCCGCGCCGGGTGCGCCGGGGGCCGCCGCGGCCGGCTGATCCGCCGTGGCACCCCGGCCCCGGCGGGTTCGCTCGCCGGTGCCGGGGGAGTGTGGCAGGCTCTCGGGGCAGTCATTCGCACGAGTGTTCCGGTTGTGTCCGCCTGGGCCGGTGCCGGCGAGCAACCGGAGGAGCGGTCCGTGGCCCTGCCCAGAGCCCTGCGCGGCAGGCCCGCCGTCCTGGCCGCGGCCGGGGTCGTGGTCGCCGCGGGCGCCGTGGCGCTGTTGCAGCGTGACGGCCGGGCCGACGGCGAACGGCCCGCCCGCGTCCCGGTGACGGTCGGCCTCCCCGGCCGCACCCTGCCGCCGGAGGTCGGCCGGGACCTGCTCGCCCGGGATCCGCAGGCCTCGCCGAACGCCCGGGCCGTCCAGCAGCTGCTCGCCGACCTGGAGGGCCGGGCCCGCACCGGGCAGAGCGGCGGGACGGTGATCGGCCAGCACGTCGAGGCGCACAACGAGCGCAACAACCCCGAGTACGGCGACTACCGCGGCACCAAGCAGGTCGGCTACTACTACAAGAAGGCCGCCGACCTCACCGGCAAGCTGCCCGGCTTCGTCGAGACCGACCTCGGCCCCGGCTACGGCCAGACCGGCTGGGGCGTCGGCGACCCGCGCTCCTACTCGGCCGGCCGGTGGCCCACCTGCCGGGCCGGCTGGCAGTACACCGACGACGCCGTCGACCTGCTCTCCGCCGTCTGGTCCGGTCACCCGCGCGCCGACGACGGCAGCTACGGCACGGCCGGCGTCCAGCACAACTGCGACGGCACCACCACCGAACTGCCCGACAACGGCGGGGGGCCGGCCGGGATCGTCGGCATGTCCTTCCACCAGCCCTACCCGGGTTCGGACGTCAAGTCCTTCGAGCAGGTGCTCTGTTCGAACTCTCCGGCCGCCAAGGACAAGGGCTGGTTCGGCCGGGTCGTCGACAGCGCGCACGACACCCCCGAGTACCGCGCGCTGATGACCGACCTGTCCTACCTGGCCGACCACCTGGAGTACCTGGCCGCCCACGACGTGCCGGTGCTGCTGCGCCCGTACCACGAGATGAACGTGCAGGACTGTTCCCGCAGGTTCTGGTGGTCGGGCCAGAAGCCGGCCGACTACCAGGCGCTGTGGCGGATCACCTACCGCTACCTGGTGGAGACCAGGGGCCTGCACAACCTGCTGTTCGTCTGGACGCCGGTGTCCTGGGACGGAGCCCCCGGCGCGGACCCGTGGGACTACTACCCGGGCTCGCAGTACGTCGACGTGGTCGGGGTGGACGACTACAGCGGCAGCCCCGCGCACCCGATCGGCACCGGCGAGGTGTGGACCAAGCGGTACTACGACGGGCTCGCCGGCTACGGCAAGCCGCGGATCCTGGCCGAGTCCTTCGCCGTCCCGGTCAACTCCCGCCAGCCGGAAACGCTGCGGCGCACGCCCTGGACGATCTGGACGGTCTGGGGGCAGTCGCTCACCTCGGACAACCTGACGCCGGAACAGCCGCGCAACGCCAGCGCGGACGTCAACGCCACCTACCACAGCCCGCTGGCGCTCACCGGCGGCGCCGGGCCGTTCGGCGCGAACGTCGACTGGGGCGGCCTGCACGTTCGTTGAGCCGGTCCGCAGGGTCGTCGAGCCGCCCCCGCGCGTCCGCCGAGCCGGTCGCCGTGAGGTGCGCTACACCACCGAATTCCGTTGAACGGCCGGAATACCGTGTCCGTTGTGCCGTGTGGCATCCTGTGGCGGCGAAGCCGAGGGGCTGACGCCGGGACGGGCCCGGCGGGGCGGGGGTGCGGGATGGGACAGGCGCGTGCGATGCGCGCGGCCGGCGGCATCGCCGTCGGCTGGGGCGTGGTGCTGCTGGCTTGGGCGGCGTACAACTGCTTCGGCCAGGTCGGGTTCGCGACCTACGTCAAAGGCATCTTCTACTACGGCGGCACCTCGGTGGACGCCGAGACCGGCAGCCTCAACTACGGCCTGATCTACCTGCTTTCGGGAATCCTGCTGCTGCGCGGGCGCAGCTGGGCGCTCGGGGTGGCGGCCGGCGTCGCACTGGTCGAGGGGTACAACCGGGTGCGCAGCCTGACCGGCGCGCTCCTGGACAAGCCGCAGCGGGAGTGGTTCACCAGCACCATCGAGGGCGGGCTCAAGCTCGCGACCTTCGCGCTCGGCGTGGCCGTCACCGCGGCGCTGATCCTGCTGCTGGCCCGGCTGAAGTGGCGGGAGCCGCGGGCGCCGGAGGCCGCCGCGGCGTCGGGCGGCCAGGTGCACTGGTCGCTGCTGCAGACGATCCCGGCCGAGCCGGCCCCGGGCCCGCAGCCGTACCAGCAGCCGCCGTTCCAGCACCAGCACCAGCACCAGTCCGCCTGGCCGCAGCCGCAGCCGCAGCCGCAGCCGCAGGCCGCCTGGCCACCGCAGCCGCCCTTCCAACAGCAGCCGCAGCCCGCGTGGCCGCAGCAGCCCCCGGCCTCGCAGCCGCAGTCGCAGCCCGCTGCCTGGCCGCAGTCGGCGCCGGCCCAGCCGGCCCAGCCTTCGCAGCCGTCACAGCCGGTGCCGTACGCGCAGCAGCCCGCCCAGCCGGCCCCGCACCCGTCGACGCTCGCCCAGCAGCCGTGGCCCGCCGCGCCGCCGGTGACGCCCGGTCCGGTCGCCCCCGGTCCGGTCGTCTCCCCGGCCGACCGCCCGCCGGCCGACCGCCCGCCGGCCGACCGCCCGCCGCAGGCCTGAACCTCCGCAGCCCCGGACCGCTCGCGAACGACCCGGCTCCCGCACGGGATCGGCCCGACACCAGACGAGGAGCGACTTTCGCCATGCCATCGACATCCCCCGCACGGACGGTGCTCACCACGTCCCGCGAGGCCGCCCGGCTCGCCGAGCGACAGATGTCGTGGAAGCCCCGGGTCCTCCCGTTCTACTTCTCCTTCACGGTCATCTTCGCCTTCTCGGTCTGGGCCTACGTGCCCAACCCCACCCCGCTCGGCTGGACGATCACCATCCTGTGGGGGATGCCGGTGTTCGGCGTCCTGATCGGCTTCCAGGGCGTGCTGATGGTCCGCCGCCGGCTGCGCCAGGTGAGCCGGATGACGCCGGCCGTGCCGGTCGAGGACGACTTCCTGATCGTGCTGGTGCCGACCATCGGCCGCCACGACACCTATCCGGCGCTGGAGCGCTCGGTGCTCTCGTACGTCGAGCACCTGCCGGCCTACTTCCCGTGGATGCGGGTGGACGTCCTCACCGAGGAGGGCTGCGCGGCCGCCGAGAAGATCGACGGTCTGGCCGCCCGCAACCCGCTGATCCGGGTGGTGACCGTGCCGAAGGCCTACGAGACGGCCAACGGCACCAAGTTCAAGGCCCGCGCCAACCACTACTCGCACGAGCTGCGGATCGAGGAGGGCGAGGCCGAGGACGACGTCTGGGTGCTGCACATGGACGACGACACCGGCGTCGGCCCGGACACCGCCGCCGCCGTCGCGCAGTTCGTCAACCGGCAGCGCCGGGCCGGGGACGACGCCAAGCACATGGCGCAGGGCATCCTGACGTACCCGCGGGAGAACGCCGTCTCCACCTTCACCTGGCTCGCCGACGCGATCCGCCCGGCCGACGACATCGCCCGCTTCCGCGCGATGACCGGCACCGGCACCCCGATCGCCGGCGTGCACGGCGAACTGCTCCTGATGCGCTCCTCGGTGGAGGCCACCATCGGCTGGGACTTCGGCCCGAAGACCATCGTCGAGGACGCCCAGATGGCGCTGAACTTCTGCCAGCGCTACCCGGGCCGCAGCGACTGGTTCAACGGGCGCTGCTACGGCGCCTCGCCGGCCGGGGTCAAGGACTTCCTCAAGCAGCGCGAGCGCTGGGCCTGGGGCCTGGTCGCGCTCTGCTTCAACAGGACGATCCCGCTGCGGTACCGGCTGTTCATCGGGATGGGCATGGTCAGTTGGGTGCTCGGCCCGCTCCAGCACGTCGGCCTGGTGCTGCTGGTCGCCTGGTTCACCGGCACCTGGAACACCTCCCCGGTCACCCAGTCCGTGGTGCTGGTCTGGTCGATCAACTTCGCCTACGTCATCTGGACGTACTGGGAGGGCCTGCGCCTGAACGTCGTCGCCTCGGCGAACCACCGGCGCAAGTGGTGGGAGCCGATCGTCGTGGTGGCGGCCATCCCGCTGTTCTCCTTCCTGGAGGGCTGGGGCGGCCTGCGCGGGCTGGTCAAGTTCCTCAAGGGCGAGGAGAACAAGTTCGTCGTCATCGCCAAGCCGGCCTGATCGGAGGTCACCGCTGTGAAGCGCCCCGCCATCTTCATCCTGCCGACCGTGGTGGTCGCCATCACCGTCGCCGTCCCGGTGGTCTGGGGGGACCACCCGCTCAAGTTCGTCCACCAGCGCCCGACCGCCGTGCACTGGGCCGGCTCCGCGACCGAGCAGGGACGGGTCTGGGGCTTCGGCAAGGACGCGCCGCCGGTCGAGGACACCGGCCCCAGGGTGGCCCGCCCGTGGGCCGAGGGCAGCCCCGAGTGGGGTGTGCAGGTGTACTGGCTGGACGATCCGGCGGACCCGGACAACTTCGTCCAGGGCAAGGTCGACCGCATCGTCAAGTACGTCGTCGGGCTGAACGCCAACTCCCTGTCGGTGACCTTCCCGTACTACACGACGGGCACCAGGTCGAACGCCGTCGCCGCCCGGCCGACCACCCCCACCCCGGAGCGGCTGGCCCTGCTGCTGGACGCCGCCCACCGGGCGGGCCTGCGCACCACCATCCGTCCGATCATGGACGAGGACGTCTTCGACTACCTCAACACCCTCAAGTGGCGCGGCAACATCGCACCGACCGACCGGGACGCCTGGTTCGCCAGCTACGCCGCCTTCCTGACGCCCTACCTGAAGACCGCCCAGGAGCACTCCGCGGCCGAGGTCACCATCGGCACCGAGTTCAACTCGCTGGAGGGCGACCCGCGGTGGCCCGGTCTCATCGACCAGGCGCGGAAGACCTTCCACGGCGAGCTGGTGTACGACGCGAACTTCGACAACTGGTCCAAGGGCCCGATAGCGGTACCGGCGGACGGCACGGGCGTGGACGCCTATCCGCCGGCCAAGTCGGCCGGTGACGACGCCCCGGTCGCCGACCTGAGGGCCAGCTGGAACGCCTGGCTCGACAAGCGCGGCAGCGGTCCGCAGCCGACCACCAAGCTCACCGAGGTGGGCATCCCGGCGCAGAAGGGCGCCTACAAGACGCCCGGCGAGTACTACAAGAAGACCGAGCTGAACGAGACCGTCCAGGCGACCTGGTTCACCGCGGTCTGCCAGGTGGCGCAGGAGCGCAAGCTGCGCGGGCTGTACTTCTGGTCGCTGTACTTCGGCATCGACCCGAACCTGCCGACCAACCAGGACACCCCGCGGATGGACTACGCCGGGCGCCCGGCCTCCGAGCAGGCGATCCGCGACTGCTTCGCGCAGACCTACGAACTGCCGCCGTCCTAGGCTCCGGTCAGGGCGCGGTCCGGCCGGGCTTGGCCGAACTCGGCCGGCCCGTGGGCTTGGTGGTGGTCGGCGTCGTGGCCGTCGGAGTCGGCGTGGGTGTGGGCGTCGGTGTCGAGGTCGGCGTCGGGGCGGCCGTGGGCGGCCCCGTCGGCGGTCCGGTCAGTCCGTCCGCGATCTGCTGCTCCAGCCACGGCGTCACGAACCGCATGCCGGCCGGAGTGAGGTGCACCCCGTCGTTGGCGGGGGTGACCCAGTGGCCGTCGCGGTCCTTCCACGCGCAGGTCTCGTACGGGCAGAAGAAGGTGTTGAGGTCGACCAGCCGGACGGCGCCGGCGGTGGCCTTCACGTAGGCGGCGACCTGCTGGTCGTAACAGGTGCCCCAGCCCTTGTCGATGGCGCCGTTCTCGACCCGTTCGTTCATCAGCAGCACCCGGGCACCGGGCGCGCGGCGACGGACCTGGTCCACGGCCTGGGTGAGCTGGGTGGTGTAGCGGCTCCGGTAGTCCTCCTCGCAGGGGCTGAGCCAGCTGCCGTCGAGGTACTGCTCGGCGGCGTCCCAGCCGAGGTGGATCACGACGGCCTGCGGGGCGGCGCCGGTGAGTTGCCGGTCCCACGCGGCGGCCCGGTCGCGGCACTCCCGGCTGGTGTCGAACTCCTCGCCGGAGGTGGTGCGCACCTTGTCCGGGTCGAACACGCCGCAGCCGCTGATCCCGCCGTCGACCACCCGGTAGCGGTCGCCGTGCCGGTAGAGGCCGGTGGCGAGGTCCTGGGCGAAGGAGTCGCCGAGGACGAGGACCGCGGGCTTGCCGCTCGGCCCGGACCGCATGTCGTACTGGACCCAGGCGGGCAGGTACCAGGCGCCGGTGGTGGCCACCGCCGTGGCGACGGCCAGCAGCGGGACGGCCGGGAAGGCCCGCCAGCGCAGCACCCGCAGCTTCTCGGTGCCGGTGTGCATCAGCCAGGCCAGCACCCAGGAGAGCGGTGCGCCGATGGCGAGCAGCAGTTGCGGCGAGATGTCGTCGACGTAGTGCTGGAGCAGCCAGTACACCGGCAGGTGGAGCAGGTAGAGGCTGTAGGAGATGGTGCCGGTGAGCCGCAGCGGGGGCAGTGACAGCAGCCGGACCAGCGGGCCCCGGTCGTGGCAGAGCGAGGCGGCCAGGACGGCGGCCAGCGCCGCGACCGCGGCCAGCCCGCCCTGGTAGAGCAGCGGCTCGTGGTAGCCGCTGACGGACAGGCTGGCCCAGACCAGGCCGCCGAGGGCCGCGGTCCCGAGCAGGGCGGGCGCCAGGGTGCCGGCCGCTCCGGAGCGGTCGAGCAGGCGCCGCCGGGAGCGGGTGGCGCCGTCGCCGCCGGGGGCCGCCGCGCGGACCTGGCGGCGCAGCCGCAGGTGGACGGCGAAGGCGGCGGTGGCGCCGGCCGCGAAGCCGACCGCGCGGGTCTCGGTGCCGAGGTAGAGGCGGTCGCTGTTGTCGCCGTTCCACATCAGCGGGGCGACGAGCGCGGCGACGACGAACAGCCCGGCGGTGACGACGCCGGTCGCGCGCAGCGAGCGGCGGCAGAGACCGAAGACCGCGAGCAGCAGCAGCGGCCAGAGCGCGTAGAACTGCTCGGTGATGCTGAGCGACCACATGGCCGCGAGCGGGTCGATGGAGGCGAAGTGCTGCCAGTAGGCGTCGCCGCGGGCCAGTTGGGCCCAGTTGGCGACCTGGCCGAGCGCGGCGAGCGCCTGCGGGCGGAGGTCCCTGACGTCCCGTAGCGGGCTGACCAGTGCGGACAGCGCGACGACGAGGAGGACGGTGGCGAGCAGTCCGGGCAGCAGCCGCTTGGCCCGGCGGCGGTAGAAGACGCCGAGCCGGATGCCGTCGGTGCGGTCCAGTTCGCGGATCAGCACCAGGGTCACCAGGAAGCCGGAGAGGACGAAGAAGACGTCCACGCCGAACAGGCCGTTCTGGAACCAGTTGGTGTGGTAGAGCAGGACGGAGGCGATGGCGAGGCCGCGCAGCCCGTCGACCGCCGGGAAGCGGACGGAGGGCGGCAGCGGCCCGCGCGGCCGGGGCGCCGGTGCGGGGATCGCGTAGCGGCTGGTGGCCGGGGGCTCGATGCCCCGGGACGTGCGCATGTCCTGGAGCGTGGGGCCGCTCGCGGGCGTGCCGAGGCCGGGCCCGTCGTCCATGTGGTGCGTCCCCCCGGGATCGGTCGGCTGCCGCGACGTGGCATCAGACGTGATCTGTGGTTTATATCAAAAGACGTCCGTTGATCGTCTGTCGGTCACCGGGGAGGAGGAGGGCCGACGGCGCCCCGGCCGGGCTCAGAACGCCAGGCTGTAGACCATCAGGTCCATGCCCGGGTACGGGGACCAGTCGCGCTCGGGGGTGCGGCGGAAGCCGGTCCGCTCGTAGACGCGGTGGGCGGCGGTCATCTGCGGGCGGGTGGAGAACGCCATGCCGTCCAGGGCGAGTTCGCGGCTGCGGGCGATGGTGGCGCGGACCAGGGCCTCGCCGACGCCCCGGCCGCGGGCGGCCGCGGCGGTGGCGAGCATCCGGATCTCGCCCTCGCGCGGGCCGGCGATGTCGGCCCACTCGGTGCCGCCGACGGCGTAGGTCACGCAGCCGAGGACCCGTCCTTCGGCCTGGTCGACCGCGACCAGGAGCTCGGCCTCCCGGGCCCGGCGGGCGGCGTCGCGCAGGAGCTCGACGTAGCTGCTCTCGGGCGAGGTGTGGCCGTCGCCGACGAAGGCCTCGACGGTGATGCGGCCGGCGTCGTCGAGGTCCTCCGGAAGGGCCTGGCGGATGAGGATGTCCATCCCGTCAGTGTGCCGGAACCGTCCGGGGTGGTGATCTCCGGGGTGGCCCGGACCGGGAGGGTGGCCGGGTCGGCGGAGGGGCGCAGCGAGGCGGCGGGCATGGTGCCGTACAGCCGGTCCAGGCGTTCCGGGCCGGCCGGGTAGCCGCCCGGGCGGTGCCAGTTGTCGCGGCCGGTGGCGGCGCCGCGGGCGACCTCCCGGCCGATCAGGGTGCCGAGCAGGCCGAAACCGCCGACGGCCCCGACCAGGGCGATTGCGCTTGCGAGAGTGCCGCTGTCCATGGCTCCACTCTGGTCGGGCGGGGCGGCGGCCACGAGTGGCAGGAATGACTGATCTCATCGAAAAACTGCCATCCGGCCCTTCCGTCGCCGGTGCCGGCCGGGGCATCCTGGGCGGCATGCTGAAGAACGTGGTCGCGGTGGTGCTGGAGGAGATCCACCCCTTCGAGCTCGGTGTCGCCTGCGAGGTCTTCGGCCTCGACCGCACGGCCGACGGCCTGCCCGGGTACGACTTCGCGATCGCCGGCGCCCGCCCCGGGCCGCACACGACGCACGCCGGGTTCGCGGTGGACGTCCCGCACGGCCCCGAGCGGCTGGCCGGGGCCGACCTGGTGGTGGTCACCGCGACGGCGATCCGCCCGGAGTACCCGGAGCCGCTGCTGGCGGCGCTGCGCTCGGTGGTGGCGGACGGCGGCAGGGTGCTGTCCATCTGTAGCGGCGCCTTCGTGCTCGGCGCCGCCGGGCTGCTGGACGACCGCCGCTCCACCACCCACTGGCGGCACAGCGAGGACCTGGCCCGGCGCTTCCCGCGGACCGCCGTCGAGCCGGACGTGCTGTACGTGGACGACGACCCGGTGATCACCTCGGCCGGGACGGCCGCCGGCATCGACGCCTGCCTGCACCTGGTGCGCAAGGTGCAGGGCGCCGAGGTGGCCCGGGGGATCGCCCGCCGGATGGTGGTGGCGCCGCACCGGGAGGGCGGGCAGGCCCAGTTCGTGAGCCGCCCGCTGCCCGGCGGCGACGGCGACTCGCTGGCGCCGCTGCTCGACTGGATGCGCCACCACCTGGACCGGGACTGCACCGTCGAGCAGTTGGCCGCCAGGGTCCACATGTCCCCGCGCACCTTCGCCCGCCGCTTCCAGCAGGAGACCGGCACCACGCCGCACCGCTGGCTGACCGGGCAGCGGGTGCTGCTCGCCCAGCGGCTGCTGGAGTCCACCGCCGAACCGGTGGACGCGATCGCCGCCCGCTGCGGCTTCGGCAACGCGGCCGCGCTGCGGCACCACTTCGGGCGCCGGCTGGGGACCACGCCGCTGGCCTACCGGCGCTGCTTCGCCTGCCCGGACGACGAGACGTGACCGGGCGACGAGGTGTGACCGGGCGACGGGGAGTGACCGGACGACGGGGAGTGCCCGGGCGACGAGGCGCGACCGGACGAGGGCGCGTGACGGCTCGTCAATTCTCCAGGGCGAGGTGGTCGACGGTGTTCCAGCGCTCCGGGTGCAGCCGCCCGTCCTGGGCGCGCCACAGGCTGGTGGAACAGTTGCGCACCGGCGCGAGCGCGGTGAGCCGTTCCTCGGTGAGCCGCTCCAGCACGTAGCGCAGCATCAGCACCGTGCAGTCGTGCGCGACCAGCAGGACGGGCCGCCCGGCCTCCTCCTCGCAGACGTCCCGCAGCAGGCTGCGCACCCGCAGCGCGACGTCGGCCCAGGACTCGCCGCCGGGCGGCCGGTAGTACAGCTCGCCCATCTTGCGCCGCCGGGCGGACTCCTCCGGGTGCTTGGCCTCGATCGCGGCCCGCGTCAGCATCTCCAGGACGCCCAGCTCGCGGTCGCGCAGCCGCTCGTCGTGGCGCACGGCGAGAGTGACCGGGACGGCGCCGAGCCCGGCGGCCTGGGCGAGCGCGATCCGGGCGGTCTCGGTGGTGCGCACGTACGGCGAGCACCAGACGCTGCGCGGGCGGTCGGTGCTGGGCAGGGCGGCCCACCAGCGGCCGAGCGCCTGGGCCTGCTGCTGGCCGTGCAGCGACAGCGGGATGTCGGCGTCCCGGCAGCTGATCGGGACGCTGAGCGCGCCGGCGGCCTCGGCCAGCTGGAACTCGACGTTGGCGGTGGACTCGCCGTGCCGGGTGGCGATCAGCAGGGACGGCAGCCGGGTGGCCGACGCCGGGCGGTGGGTGGTGAGGTGGTGCGGGCTCTGGGTGGACTGGTGCTGGCCGTTGAGGGTGGTGCCGAGTTCTGCCATGGCCGCGTGCTCCCCGTGGGTCGATCAGTTGCCGGCCGGTCGCCGGTCCGGTCTGGTGGTGCCCTGCGAAGGCGGCTGTTCATACATATGATCGCGCCGCCTTCTCCAGTGTTCACGGAGAGGGCGGCGCGATCACAGGGCGCGTGCGGCGCGAATCAGTGCGCCGCTACGGGCTCCGGCGCGTTCTCCGGCTCCTCGTCGCCGGCCTCGGCGCTGTAGTCGGCGGGCCTGGTCTCGTCCGGGCCCTCGGGTGCCTTGACGGCGCGCAGCACCAGGGTGAGCGCCACCGCGACGATCAGGTTGAGCGCGAAGGCGGTCAGGCCGATGTAGCCGATCTCGCCGATGCCGGGGATCGCGGCCGCGTTGCCGCCGAAGTGCTTGGTGGCGGGGCTCGCGATGCCGTAGGCCTTCCAGGTGCCGTAGGCCATGCCGGCCGCCCAGCCGGCGAACAGCGCCCAGTGGTGGAACCAGCGGGTGAACAGGCCGCCGACGATCGCCACGAAGGTCTGGAGGATCCACAGGCCGCCGAGCAGCTGGAGGTTGATCGCGGCCTGCTTGTCCATGCCGAGCACGAAGACCAGCGCGCCGACCTTCACCAGCAGCGAGACCAGCTTGGCGATCCGGGTCTCGTCCGCCGGGGTGGCGGCGGGCTTCAGCCACTCCTTGTAGACGTTGCGGGTGAACAGGTTGGCCGCCGCGATCGACATGATGGCGGCCGGCACCAGCGCGCCGATCCCGATCGCCGCGAAGGCCACGCCGGTGAACCAGTCCGGGAACATGTCGGCGAACAGCTGCGGTACGGACAGCTGGGCGTTGAACTTCTTGTCGCCCTTGCCGACGCCCGCCGCGATGGCCATGAAGCCGAGCAGCGCCAGCAGGCCCAGCATCAGCGAGTACGCGGGCATGATCGCCATGTTGCGGCGCACCGTGCCGCGGGACTTGGAGGCCAGCACACCGGTCACCGAGTGCGGGTACATGAACAGCGCCATCGCCGAGCCCAGCGCCAGCGTCGCGTACGTCCACTGCTTGTCGCCCGGGAGGGTCAGCGAGCCGGCGGACTTGGGGGCGCTGAACTTGTGCGCGGCCGCGTCGAAGATGTGCCCGTAGCCGCCGAGCCGGATCGGGATGTAGATCACCGCGACGATGATCACGATGTAGATCAGGGCGTCCTTGACGAAGGCGATCAGCGCCGGGGCGCGCAGCCCGGAGGAGTAGGTGTACGCGGCCAGCACGCCGAAGGCGAGGAACAGCGGCAGGTCCTTGACGAACCAGTTGGCGTTCTCGCCGCCGCCGACGCCCAGCACGTCCAGGACCGCCTGGATGCCGACGAGTTGGAGCGCGATGTACGGCATGGTGGCCAGGATCCCGGTCAGCGCGACGACCAGGGAGAGCGGCCGCGAGCCGTACCGGCCGCGGACGAAGTCGGCCGGGGTGACGTACCCGTGCACCCGGGAGACCGACCAGAGCCGGGGCAGGAAGAGGAAGACCAGCGGATAGGCGACGATCGTGTACGGCACCGCGAAGAAGCCCGCCGCGCCGGTCGCGTAGACCGCCGCCGGGACGGCGACGAAGGTGTACGCGGTGTAGAGGTCGCCGCCGAGCAGGAACCAGGTGACCCAGGTCCCGAAGCTGCGGCCGCCCAGGCCCCACTCGTCCAGGTGCGCCGCGTCGTCCGCGCGCCGCCAGCGGGCGGCGAGGAAGCCCATCACGGTGACCAGGACGAAGAACAGCACGAAGACCGTGAGGGCCGGCACGTTGACGTGGCTCATCGCGCGCCACCCGCCTTCCGCGCCGCCTTGCGGGCCTTCTCGTCCCGGTTGATCAGCAGGTACGCGGCCACGGTGAACACCGCCGACACCGGCACCCAGAGCAGCTGGTACCAGTAGAAGAACGGCACCCCGCCGACGCCCGGGTCGGTCTTGTCGTACGAGGACACCCACAGCGTCGCGACGATCGGCACGAGCAGGGCGAGCCCGGCCAGCACCCGTTCGGGGGTCACTGCGGGCACCCGCTCCCCGGGTGGCTCGGGCATGACAGGTTCGACGGTATCGGGATCAGACGGCATCTTCGGCTCCGCTCCGGAGGGTTCTCCCCGTCGGCGCCGCAGCCCGCGGGGCACCGCACGCCCCCGCGAACCCGCCGAGCAGCACCATCGGTGATCGACAGTCAGTACGGCTGCGCAATCTAGGGCATGGGGTGATCCATGTCACCGGGGTCGGCGCAACTTCCCGCCATCCGGACGGCATCCGGTCGTATTCGACCGGTACTGCCCCTTCCGTGACGCGAACGGGCACCGGGGGGGGGGGGGGGGGGGGGGGGGGGGGGGGGGGGGGGGGGGGGGGGGGGGGGAGACGGAAGGGTTGTGCTAGACCCCCTCCCTCCCAAACCAATTCCTCCCAGCA
>NZ_JBWKER010000047.1:24676-27373 GCF_056435345.1 Kitasatospora sp. NPDC043950 | reverse complement strand
CACCACCCCCCCCCCCCCCCACCCCCCCCCCTTTCCTCCCCCCCCCCCCCCCCCCCCCCCCCCCCCACCACCCCCCCCCCCCCCCCCCCCCCCCCCCCCGGTGCCCGTGGTGCGCGGGGGGAGTGCCCCGCCCGGACTGCTTCGCCCCGAACTGCTTCGCCCCGAACTGCTTCGCCCGGACTACTCCGGGCGCTTGAGTCGGGTGATGAACTTGTAGCGGTCGCCGCGGTAGATCGAGCGGACCCACTCCACCGGGTCGCCGTCGGCGTCGAAGGAGTGCCGGGAGAGCTGGAGCATCGGCAGTCCGAGGTCGGAGCCGAGCAGGCCGGCCTCGCGCGGGTTGGCGAGGGTGGTCTCGATGGTCTCCTCGGCCTCGGCCACGGTGACCCCGTACACCTCGCGCAGCGCCGCGTACAGCGAGTTGTGCTTGGCGAGGTTGCGCCGCAGTGCGGGGAAGCGCTTGGCGGACAGGTGGGCGACCTCGATGGCCATCGGGTCGCCGTTGGCCAGGCGCAGGCGCTCGATCCGCAGCACCCGGCCGCCGGGCTTGATGTCGAGCAGCGGGGCGAGCCGGTCGTCGGCGGTGATGTAGCCGATCTCGATCAGTCGCGAGGCGGGCTCCAGGCCCTGGGCCCGCATGTCCTCGGTGTAGGAGGTGAGCTGGAGGGCCTGGGCGACCTTGGGCTTGGCGACGAAGGTGCCCTTGCCCTGGATGCGCTCCAGCCGGCCCTCGACGACCAGTTCCTGCAGCGCCTGGCGCACGGTGGTGCGGGAGGTGTCGAACTGGGCGGCCAGCGCGCGCTCGGGCGGGACCGGGGTGCCGGCGGGCTGGGTCTCGGTGAGCTGGAGCAGGTGGCGCTTGAGACCGTAGTACTTGGGGACGCGCGCGGTCGGGTCGGCGCCGGCCTGCGTCGGGAGGTTTTTCACCTCGGGGTCGTTGACCTGGGCGGTGGTTCCCCCGTCGCTGCTCATCGGACCTGTTCTCCCGCTTCTCGCGGGGCCTTTACGGGCCCCGCCACATAGTTAACGGGTGACATCGTTGCATGTATGGCTACGGAACGAATACCTCATCACGCGATGAACGATGTGCGGTGTCGGCTTGATAACGGGTGGTCCGGATCGGTCGAACAGCCGTTGACAGGCCCATTGGTCTAGGCCAAGCTCCAGGCATCTGGTCTACACCACTAGGCCGGTCACTATGAATCCCCCCACCCGCTCGAAGGGGTCCGCGGCACCTTTCCCCCCGCTTTACGTGGGTCTGCCGCTGCCGCCCGACGGGGGTAACCCAGGCATCCCTCAGGAGGATGGCGTGAAGCGTCAGCTCATCGCGGCGGTCGGCGTCGCAGCAATGGTCGTCGGCCTGGCGGCCTGTGGCTCGGACGGCAAGAGCAAGGACAACGCCGGTTCGAACTCGTCGTCCGCGGCGGGCGCCAAGAACTACAGCGGCAAGACGCTGAAGGTGTGGCTGATGACCGGCTCCGCCCCGAAGGGCTGGACCGACGCGGTCAAGAGCGAGTTCGAGACCACCTACCCGGGCTCCAAGGTCGACTTCCAGATCCAGGAGTGGGACGGCATCGGCCAGAAGGTGACCGCCGCGCTGTCCGAGGGCTCGGTCGACGTCGTCGAGCTCGGCAACACCCAGACCTCCGGCTACGCCGCCTCGGGCGGCCTGCTCGACATCACCAAGGACAAGTCCGCCCTGGGCGGCGACGGTTGGAACGCCAACCAGAACGAGGCCGCCCAGCTGGACGGCAAGCAGTTCGCCGCCCCGTGGTGGGTCTCCAACCGCGTCGTCGCCTACAACAAGGACCTCTGGGCCAAGGCCCAGCTGACCGACGCGCCGAAGACCCTGGACGAGTTCTACGCCGACCTGGACAAGCTGAAGGCCACCGAGGGCGTCGTCGACCCGATCTACCTGCCGGGTCAGGAGTGGTACACCTACTTCGGCCTGCTCGCCGGTGAGGGCGGCAAGATCGCCAAGAAGGACGGCGACAAGTGGGTCGGCGGCCTGTCCTCGCCCGAGGCGCAGAAGGCCTTCGAGACCTACAAGAAGCTGCAGGGCTACTCGGCCACCGGTCCGAAGGACAAGGACGAGGCCACCCCGCAGCAGAAGGACGTCTTCGGCAAGGGCAACGTCGGCACCATGATCGCCCTCGGCTGGGAGCTCCCGGCGGAGAAGGACATGCCGAAGGACAAGATCGGCTTCTTCCCGCTCCCGGGCAAGACCGCTGACAAGCCCTCCGGCGTCTTCCTCGGCGGCTCGAACCTGGCGATCGGTGCGCAGAGCAAGAACACCGACATGGCCAAGGACTTCCTGAAGATCGCCCTCAACGACAAGAACGAGGGTGCGGTCGCCGCCGCCGGCAACATCCCGAACAAGGCCGCGCTGAACAGCCAGCTCACCGGCGACTTCGCGAAGGCCGCCCAGTCCGCCTCGGCGGTCGGCGCGGTCACCCCGATCACCCCGAACTGGGCGAGCGTCGAGGACAAGCCGAACCCGATCAAGGAGTTCCTGACCGCCGCCCTCCAGGGCGGCGACTACGCGGCCACCGCGAAGAAGTACGACGACGAGATCGCGAAGCGGCTCAACCAGAAGCAGTAGGCACCGAGCGGCGGGGGGGGGGGGGGGGGGGGGGGGGGGGGGGGGGGGGGGGGGGGGGGGGGGGGGGGTGGGGGTGGGGGGGGGGGGGGGGGAGG
>NZ_JBWKER010000047.1:0-24668 GCF_056435345.1 Kitasatospora sp. NPDC043950 | reverse complement strand
AAAGAAGACAAGACACAACAACAAGCACCACTTCCCCCCCCCCCCCCCGGCGGGCCCCCCCCCCCCCCCACGCCTGTCCGTCGTGGTTCGGGTTGTGAGGAAGTGAGAACGATGGCTGTGCATTCGGAGCGGGTGCAGACGCAGTCCCCGGATTCAGGGAAGGCTGCCGTGGCCGGAATTGAGACGAGTGCCGCCGGTGGTGGCGCCAACGGCACCCCCCGCAAGGGCGCCAGACCCACGGGCGGGCCGGGCCTCGGCGCACGCCTGGCACCGTACCTGCTGCTGCTGCCCGCCACCGTGGCGACCGTCGCCCTGCTCGGCTGGCCGCTGGTGAAGACGGTCCTGCTGTCGTTCCAGAACCTCAACAAGCGCCAGTTCGTCCAGCACCTGACCGAGTGGAACGGCTTCGACAACTACAAGGAACAGCTGACCGACCCGGACTTCTGGGCGGTCACCGGGCGCACCGTCGCCTTCACCCTGGTCAACGTCGTGCTGATCATGGCCGGCGGCACCCTGATCGGCCTGCTGCTCAACCGCCTCGGCAAGCGGATGCGGCTGCTCCTCTCGGTCGGCCTGCTGATGGCCTGGGCGATGCCCGTGGTCGCCGCGACCACCGTCTACACCTGGCTGTTCGACCAGCAGTGGGGCGTCGTCAACTGGTTCCTGGACAAGCTGGGTTGGCACGCGATGGCCGACTACAACTGGATGAGCGACCAGTACTCGACCTTCTTCGTGGTGATCCTGCTGATCGTCTGGCAGTCGGTCCCCTTCGTGGCGTTCAACATGTACGCCGGACTGACCACCATCCCCAAGGAGCTCTACGAGGCCGCCCGGATGGACGGCGCCGGCGCGTCCAAGATCTTCGGCTCGGTGATCTTCCCGAACCTGAAGCCGTTCTTCCTGGCCACGACGTTCCTGGAGATCATCTGGGTCTTCAAGGCCTTCACCCAGGTGTACGCGATCAACGGCGGCGGCCCCGAGAACCTGACCCGAACCCTGCCCGTGCACGCCTTCCTGGAGGGTTCGTCCGGGCAGCACTACGGCATCGGCTCCGCGATCGCGGTGCTCACCATCCTGATGCTGGGCGCGATGATGGCGTACTACTTCCGCATCATGATCAAGCAGGAGGACGAGCTGTGAGGCGCTCGCTCATCGGACGTACCTGGCCGAACGTGATCGCGGTCGTCCTCTTCGTCTTCTTCATCTTCCCCGTCTACTGGATGATCGCGACTGCCTTCAAGCAGGACAACGACATCATCAGCAAGACGCCGGTCTTCATCCCGTTCAACGGGACCCTGGACCACTTCACCACCGCGATCAACGCGCCCAACTTCTGGACGTACGTCACCAACAGCCTCATCGCCACCATCGGCGCGGTGCTGATCTCGCTGGTGATCGCGACCCTCGCGGCCTTCGCCATCGCCCGGATGAAGTTCCGCGGCCGCAAGGCCTTCGTCCTGGTCGTCATGGTCGCGCAGATGGCGCCGTGGGAGGTCATGACCATCGCGGTCTACATGATCTCGCGCGACAACGAGATGCTGAACAGCCTCGTGCCGCTGACCTTCTTCTACATGATGATGGTGCTGCCCTTCACCATCTGGACGCTGCGCAGCTTCATCGCGGCGGTGCCGAAGGAGCTGGAGGAGTCGGCCATGGTGGACGGCTGCACCCGCTCCCAGGCCTTCGTGAAGGTGATCTTCCCGCTGCTGGCCCCCGGCCTGATGTCGACCTCGCTGTTCGGCTTCATCACCGCGTGGAACGAGTTCCCGCTCGTCCTGATCCTCAACAAGGAGGAGGGCAAGACCCTCCCGCTGTGGCTGTCGTCCTTCAAGACCGCCTTCGGCAACGACTGGGGCGCCACCATGGCCGCGTCCACGATGTTCGCCATCCCCGTGCTGATCCTGTTCGTCTTCCTGCAGCGCAAGGCGGTCGGTGGACTGACCGACGGCGCCGTGAAGGGCTGAGAAACGTGAGCATCCTCGTCCCCACCGCTCCGGTCAGCGACCAGCTGCACCGCGACGCCCTGACCGTCCTGCAGCCCGGCTTCGTCGGCACCGAGCCGCCGCAGTGGCTGCGCCGCCACCTCGCCGCCGGGCTCGGCTCGGTCGCGCTGTTCGACCGCAACGTGGTCGACCTCGACCAGCTCGCCACGCTCACCAAGGCGCTGCGCGAGGAGAACCCCGACCTCCTGATCGCCATCGACGAGGAGAGCGGCGACGTCACCCGGCTGGAGGCGGGCTCCGGCTCGTCCTGGCCCGGCAACCTCGCGCTCGGCGCGATCGACGACCCGGCGCTGACCCGGGACGTCGCCCGCGAGCTGGGCCGGGCGCTGGCCGCGGCCGGCGTCAACTACAACTGGGCGCCCACCGCGGACGTCAACTCCAACCCGCGCAACCCGGTCATCGGCGTCCGCTCCTTCGGCGCCGACCCGGAGCTGTGCGCCCGGCACACCGCCGCCTGGGTGGAGGGCCTCCAGTCGGCCGGCGTGGCCGCCTGCTCCAAGCACTTCCCCGGCCACGGCGACACCGCCGTCGACTCGCACCACGGGCTGCCGGTCATCGACGTGGACCTGGACGTGCTGCGCTCCCGCGACCTGATCCCGTTCCAGGCGGCGATCGCGGCCGGCACCAAGGCCGTGATGACGGCCCACATCATGATCCCGGCGCTCGACCCGAAGCTGCCGGCCACCCTCAGCCCGCTCGTGCTGCGCGACCTGCTGCGCGCGGCCCCGGCCGACGGCGGCCTCGGCTACCAGGGCCTGATCGTCAGCGACGCGATCGAGATGGGCGCCATCGCCGACACCTTCGGGATGGGCGACGGCACCGTGCTGGCCCTGGCGGCCGGCGCGGACGCGATCTGCGTCGGCGGCGGGCTGGCCGACGAGGACACCGTGCTGATGCTGCGCGACGCCATCGTGGCGGGCGTGCGGGCCGGCGTGCTCTCCGAGGAGCGGCTGGCGGACGCCGCCGACCGGGTGCGCTCGCTCGGCAGCTGGGGCCGGATCTCGGCCCAGGGCGAGCGGCCGGAGCCGGACCTCGCGGTCGGCCTGCGGGCCGCCCGCCGGGCGCTGAAGGTGGTCCGGGCGCCGGGCCGCGAGCCGCAGCCGGTGTCCGAGCGCCCGTTCGTGGCCTCGTTCTCGGACGAGCCGAACATCGCCGTCGGCGACGTCACCCCGTGGGGCGTGGCCGGCATGCTGGCCGACCGCTTCCCCGGCACCCGCACCCGCGCGGTCTCGGTGGCCGAGGCCGCCCCCGAGCTGCTGGACGCCCTGGTCGCCGAGCTGGTGGCCGGCGCCGAGGGCCGCCGCCTGGTGCTGGTGGTCCGGGACGCCCACCGGCACGCCTGGATGTCCGCCGCGCTGGGCCGCCTGGTGGCGGCCCGGCCGGACGCCGCGGTGGTCGAGATGGGGCTGCCGCAGTCCGAGCCGGTCGGCGCGCTCTACATCGCCACCCACGGCGCCGCCCGGGTCTGCGGGCTGGCGGCCGTGGAGGTGCTCACCGGGCAGCCGGGAGCCATCGGCTGAGACCGAGGGGGGCGTCACCGGGAGTGTCCGGGAGGCGTCGGCCGACGGGCCCGTCATGCGCATGTCGCATGGCGGGCCCGTTCTGTTTCCCCGCCGTTGACCTGCGGATTCGTCAGGTGACCGTGCTCCCTCAAGTGGGCCTTAAATCCACCTTAAGTTCCACTTAGGGTGACGATACGGCGACTGATCGCCACGGGGTACAACAGCTCTGCAACGGCCGTGGCGACGAGGCCATTTGGCCGTTGACACCACCTATGGTCTAGGCCAGAGTCCAGTCATCCGGTTCGAAATTCAACCTCACCGGATGTGGTATCGGCCCTCCCCGAAGCTCTTCGCCCCTGCCCGGACCCTCCGTTGCGGGCGCCATCACGCTGCCGGCGGGCAACACGGCTCTAGCACCCTCGGAGGATGGCGTGAAGAAGCGTCAGCTCATGTCGACGTTCGGAATCACTGCCCTGGCGATCGGGCTGACGGCCTGTTCATCGGCCGGCACGGCGTCGAAGGACGGCAAGAGCCCCGGCGCCGACCCGAAGGCCGCGAGCGGCACCGTCACCGTCTGGCTGATGGACGACGCCCAGAAGAACTGGCCCGACCTGGTGCAGCAGGTCAACGACCAGTTCGCGGCGAAGTACCCGAACGTCACCCTCAAGCTCGCCTACCAGGGTTGGGCCGACAAGGTGACCAAGCTCGACAAGGCGATCGCCGACGGCTCCGCGCCCGACGTGGTCGAGCTGGGCAACACCGAGACCATGAAGTACGTGCTCTCCGGCGCGCTGGCCCCGGTCGACCGGACCACCTTCGACAACTCCGACAGCTGGATCAAGGCGCTCGCCAACACCTGTACGTACCAGGACAAGCTCTGGTGCGTGCCCTACTACGCCGGCGCCCGGGTCGCCATCTACAACGCCGCCACCTTCCAGCAGGCCACCGGCAGCGCCGAGTTCCCCAAGACCGAGGCCGACCTGACGGCGGCCCTGGACAAGGTCGCCGACAAGAACAAGGCCGACAAGAGCTACTCCTCGCTCTACCTGCCCGGCCCGTACTGGTACGCCGCGATGAGCTACGTGGCCGCGTACGGCGGCAGCATCGCCAAGTTCGACAGCTCCGGCAACTGGCACGGCACCCTGCACGACGCCAAGTCCCAGCAGGGCATCAGCCACTTCGTCGACCTGGTCCGCAAGTACACCAAGGGCGACCTGACGGTGAACGAGCAGAACCAGTTCGAGTCGATGGCCCGCGGGCGCGCCGCGTCCTTCTACGGCAACGGCTACGAGGCGGCCAGCGTCGTCGCGCCGGGCACCGGCGACCCGAGCCTCAAGGACACCGTCAAGATGGCCACCATGCCCGGCCCGGACGGCAAGCCGCTGCCCACCTTCATCGGCGGCTCCGACCTCGCGGTCACCGCCAAGTCCACGCAGGTCGAGCTGGCCACCGACTGGGTGCGGATGTTCACCAGCACCAAGTCCCAGCAGACGCTGGCCGACAAGGACATCCTGCCGAACAACCTCACCCAGCTGAACCCGCTGAAGAACAAGCCGACCACCGCGGCGGCGGCCAACGCCGTGCCGGACGCCTGGTTCACCCCGCTGGCCCCCGGCTGGGGCGCGATCGAGAAGCAGAAGATCCTGCCCGACATGCTGACCGGCATCCTCAAGGGCAAGTCGGTGGACCAGGCCACCAAGGACGCCGACGCCGCGATCGACCAGCTGATCAACAAGGCGTCCTGACCCCGCGCCGCCGTCCAGGTCCTAGGGCCCGTCCCGTCCGGGGCGGGCCTTCGGGTGTGCCCGCCGGGGGCGGCCCCCGTAGGATTGCGGCAGGAAACCACCGCAGCGAGTGTGCGGACTCGCCGCCGTAGAGGTCCCCGTCGGGCAACCTGCCCGGAGGGGTCGAACCATCTCATCGGAGGCACATCCTGATGTCCGACCCGCAGACTGTTTCCGTTCCCGGCCGGATCATGGCGGCGGAGATGGCCGAGCAGCCGGCCGTCCTCCAGCGCATCCTCGACGAGGGTGCCCCGAAGATCCGCCAGATCGCGGCCGAGATCGCCGCCCGCAACCCTCGCTTCGTCCTGCTGACCGCGCGCGGCACGTCCGACAACGCGGCGCTGTACGCCAAGTACCTGATCGAGATCCTGCTCGGCAAGCCGGCCGGCCTGACCTCGATGTCCACCACCACCGCCTACGGCGCCAAGCCGGACCTCACCGACGTCCTGGTCGTCACCGTCAGCCAGTCCGGCGGCTCGCCCGACCTGGTGGCCTCCACCAAGGCCGCCCGCGAGGCCGGCGCCATCACCCTCGCCGTCACCAACAACGCGTCCTCGCCGCTGGCCGAGGTCTCCGAGTTCCACATCGACGTGCTGGCCGGCCCGGAGAAGGCGCTGCCCGCCACCAAGACCTACACCGCCGAGCTGCTGGCGCTCTACCTGCTGGTCGAGGGCCTGCGCGGCGGCGACGGTGCGGCGGCCAAGGAGCTGCCCGGCCTGGCCGCCGGCGTCCTGGCCCGCCACGCCGAGGTGAAGGCGCTGGCCGAGCGGTACCGCTTCGCCCAGCGCCTGGTCATCACCTCGCGCGGCTACGGCTACCCGACCGCCCGCGAGGCGGCGCTGAAGCTGATGGAGACCACCTACATCCCGGCCTCCCCGTTCTCCGGCGCCGACCTGCTGCACGGCCCGCTGGCCATGGTGGACAACGTCTCGCCGGTCATCGCGATCGTCCCGGACGGCAAGGGCGGCGAGGCCCTGCAGCCGGTGCTGGACCGCCTGCGCGGTCGCGGCGCGGACCTGGTCGTGGTCGGCCAGCAGGCGCAGGTGGACGCCGCCTCGGCCGGCTTCGCCCTGCCGGCCGGCGTGCCGGAGGAGGTCCAGCCGATCCTGGAGATCCTCCCGCTGCAGCTGCTGGCCTACGAGGTCACCATCGCCCGCGGCCAGGACCCGGACGCCCCGCGCGCCCTGGCCAAGGTCACCGAGACGCACTGAGGCACGGCGCCACGCGATCGGGCCCCCGTCCACAGGCTGTGGACGGGGGCCCGACTCGTTGAGCGGCGGAACATGGCTTCGGCGGGGGAGCGCCCGGGGAACGCGTCGCACCCCCGGGGCTCGGCGCACCCGGAAAGCACTACGGGCCACGGCGCCGACACGGGACCCTCAACCCATGCGGCACCGCAGCCCGGAGCTGTCGTCGGTCGCCGGAGTCGATCGAGAACTGTGCGGGGTCCTCGTTCGGTGGCGTCCGACCGAGGAAAGGCCTCGCGCGGTCAGGGCAGTTGCGCGGTGGGCCTCTCCTTGGTGCCCTTTCATTGTGGACTAGACCAATCTGGGTTGTCCAGGCCGCTCCGGAAATTGGTCTGGACAACTTCGGGCAGTGGGCTCCGCCACAGGCCCGGCGCATGATCCGTTCCCCGGTCCGCCGCGCCCCGCCCCGACCGGCGGCGCTACCCTCGCCATGTGCCCTCGCTGAACGAACTCGTCCGCCGCCACACCACCCTGACCGGGGCCGATGTGGAATGGCTCCACATGCTGGTCTCGGAGTGGCAGCTCCTCTCCGACCTCTCCTTCGCCGACCTGGTCCTGTGGATCCCCACCTGGGACGGCATCCGCTACGTCTCGGTGGCGCAGATGCGGCCCAACACCGGCCCCACCTCCTACCAGGACGACATGGTCGGCCACCTCGTCCCGCGCGGGCGCCGCCCGCTGCTGGACGCCGCCTTCGACGAGGGCCGGATCGTGCGCGAGGGCGACCCGGAGTGGCGCGAGGAGGTGCCGGTCCGGGTCGAGTCCATCCCGGTCCGGCGCGAGGGCAAGGTGCTCGGGGTGATCGCCCGCAACACCAACCTGTTGACCGTCCGCACCCCCAGCCGGCTGGAGCTCACCTACCTGCAGAGCGCCTCCGACCTGGCCCAGATGATCGCCGCCGGCAGCTTCCCCTTCCACGGCGTCGAGCAGATCGACATGGACGCCGCCCCCCGGGTCGGCGACGGCCTGATCCGGCTCGACGCGGACGGCATCGTCACCTACGCCAGCCCCAACGCCCTCTCCGCCTACCACCGCCTCGGCCTCACCACCGACCTGGTCGGCAGCCACCTGGGCCGGGCCACCGCCGAACTGGTCCCGCCCTCCCGGGCGGCCGTGCACGAGGCGCTGGTGAAGCTGGCGAGCGGCTGGGCGCCGCGGCAGACCGAGGTCGAGGTGCAGGGCGGGGTGGTGACCCTGCGGGCCATCCCGCTCAAGCCCAAGGGCACGCTGACCGGTTCGCTGGTGCTGTGCCGGGACGTCACCGAACTGCGCCGCCGCGACCGCGAGCTGATGACCAAGGACGCCACCATCCGGGAGATCCACCACCGGGTGAAGAACAACCTGCAGACCGTCGCCGCCCTGCTGCGGCTGCAGTCCCGCCGGATGGAGTCGGAGGCCGGCCGGGCCGCGCTGGACGAGGCGGTGCGCCGGGTCGGCTCGATCGCGATCGTGCACGAGACGCTGTCCCAGGCGCTGGACGAGCAGGTGGCCTTCGACGAGATCGCCGACCGGGTGCTGGCGATGGTGATGGAGCTGTCCCAGGACGGCCGGGTGGCGACCCGCCGCAGCGGCAGCTTCGGCATCCTGTCCGCCGAGGTGGCCACCCCGCTGTCGATGGTGCTGACCGAACTGCTGCAGAACGCTCTGGAGCACGCCTTCGGCCCGTCCGCCTCCGGGAACCTGGAGGTCAGCGCGCTGCGCGGGCGGGCCCCGGCGACCGGGGCGGGCTGGTCGGACAGCTGGAACGGCGGCGCCCGGCCGGAGGAGTTCCTGCTGATCACGGTGCAGGACGACGGTCGCGGCATGCCCGAGGGGTTCGACCCGCAGACGGCCGGCAACCTCGGCCTGCAGATCGTCCGCACGCTGGCCACCGGTGAGTTGGGCGGCACCTTCGACATGGTGGCTGGTCCGGACGGCGGCACCAAGGTGATCCTGGAGATCCCGGTCCGCTGATCCGCCGGCCGGTCTGCGGTGCGGGTCCGCGGTCCGGTCTGCGTGCGGTCCGCGGTGCGGTGCGCGGAAAGGTGCATCGAGGCGCGCGGTGGGGGCGTGCACTCGGCGAAAGGCGCCGGGTGCCCACCCCGCGAGCCCGGCGCGGGTCGGCCCGCGCGAGGGCGTGTCAGGGTGCGGGCGCGCCGGGGCGCGCACACGAACCGGGGCGTGAAAACAGAAACGAGGCCCTGTCGACCGGGGGGGGTGGGTCGACAGGGCCTCTCAACCCGTTCCGGCCGTCGGGGGGAGTCGGCCGGAACGGGGGCTCTGGGTGGTGCGACACCTCGCCCGTGCGTTGCACACGGTGAGCGCCACAGCTCCACGATATTGCTCTAAGTGAACAGTATCAAGTGGCTGGACGGTCCGGTGTCGCGGGACCTCGCCAGGCAAGGCCCTTTGTGTGGAAGGCTTCACCAGGAGGTGCAGGGAAGCCTTTGATCATGTGTTGATCGGTGTTTCGGTTACTGCTGGTGTTACGGCGTGTGATCAGGCGGTGCGGGCGCGGTTGCGGGCGGCACGGCGCTTCATTGCGCGACGCTCGTCCTCGCTCATACCGCCCCAGACGCCGGCGTCCTGGCCGGTCTCAAGAGCCCACTGCAGGCACTGCTCCATGACCGGACAGCGGCGGCACACGGCCTTGGCTTCCTCGATCTGCAGCAGAGCAGGACCGGTGTTCCCGATCGGGAAGAACAGCTCCGGGTCCTCTTCGCGGCAGACAGCGCGGTGGCGCCAGTCCATGGTCGTCCAACTCCTCCTGCCGGCGGGGGGCACCCGGTCGGCATAATCGATGGCTTGTGAATGTGGCTTGTGAATGTGAACGCTTTCACGAATCCCGCAACAGCAAAAGAGACCAAAGGCCCGCCGGGGCCCGGGTGGTCTGTGCTGGGGAGGGATTCGGCGATTCGAGGGACGCCCCGCGGTCGACACCCGCCAGGTTCTGAGGTTGCCGTCGCTGCGATGCGTCCCGATCGCCATGTAGAGGTTCGCAAACCTCGGGCCCGGATACAACCCCCTTCAGGGAGGAATTTTTGATTCTTCGGTGTCGCCTAGCTCACAGCCAGTACTTCTATGGAGTGAAGGGGGCTTGTGCGTTCGAGAAGAAGGGTGAAACCCCCTTCCGGTCACACAATCACACGCAGTGCCCGCCGTACGCCTGTGAAACTGACGCGACTCCTGTCTCCAAGGTGGTCCCCGTCAACCTGGAACGGGGCCGGTTCCTCTGAAACCAAGGTGAAGTGTCTGACGTCGTGATAGGAGACGACGTGCTTGCCGGACGGGCCGGCCGGCGGGGCGCCTTCGCTCGAAGAGGCGTACGACCGCAGGATCTGACGGATCGTTCGGACGGTGCCGAACGCCGTCATCCGGGTGATCCCGAAGACGTCGAGATCGGTGTCGAAGGAGGCGAGCGGTGAGGGATACACCGGGCGGTTGCCGAGGAACGTCCACGGCGAGGTGTTGCTGACTATGGCCAGGGCCAGGCCCGGCACGCCCTCGCGGCCCGGTAGTTCCAGGGCCACCGGGCCGGAACGACGCTGCTCACGCTGGGTGACGTAGTGCCGCAGCGCCTGCCCCACGTAGAGCGCGTGGGTGGACTTGCGCCCCAACCGGCGCTGCTCCTCGACCCGGCCGACCACCCCGGCGTCGAAGCCCAGGCCGGCGGTGAAGGTGAACCAGCGGTCCGGCAGTCCGTCGGTCATCGCCTTGCCCAGGCCGACCGGCCGCTCGCTCCCGTGCTCCAGCGCGTACAGCAGGGCGCCGGTGGCCTCCACCGGGTCGTTGGGCAGGCCCAGCGCGCGGGCGAACACATTGGTCGAACCGCCCGGCACCACGGCCAGTCGCGGGACCTTCTCGCCCGGGCCGTGCGCGAGCAGCCCGTTCACCACCTCGTTCACGGTGCCGTCACCGCCGAGCGCCACCACCAGGTCGACCGTGCCGTCCTCCGAGGCCTCGCGGGCCAGGTCGCGGGCGTGGCCCCGGTACTGCGTCTCGGCCACCTCCAGCTTGAGGTCGCTGCGCAGCGCGTGGATCAGTACGTCCCTGGTGCGGCCACTGGTGGTGGTGGCCTTGTGGTTCACGACCAGGAGAGCGCGCATGGGGAAAGCCTACGGGTCGGTACGGACCAACCGGCGGCTACCCTGCTGGAGTGACCGCAGAATCCTCCGCACCCGTACCCACGGCGGGCCCGGCCCGTCCCCTGCCGCTGACCGTGGGCGCCGCCATCACCGCCCTGGAGGGCGCCGCGCTGGCCGTCGTCGGCGTCTGGGACATGGTGTCCGCGCTGTCCGGCCAGTCCAAGCAGCTCGCCCTGAACGAGTTCGGCGGCCTGGTCATCGTGCTGCTCGGCGTGCTGCCGGTGCTGGCCGCCCGCGCACTGCTCAAGGAGCGCCGCTGGGGCCGCAGCCCGGCCGTGCTCACCAACTCGATCTGCCTGCCGATCGGGTACTACATGCTGGAGAGCGGCGGCGCGATGATCGGCGTCGGCGTGCTGGTCGGCCTGCTCGGGCTGGTCGGCATCGGCGCGCTGCTGAACCCGAAGTCGACGGCGGCCCTGTACGCCTCGCACGAGGGCTGAGCGCACAGGGCCGCCGGGGGTCGGCCGCCGGCTGGGCGGCCGTCAGTCCTACTCCTCCACCAGGAGCTTCTCCCGCAGCTGGGCCAAGGTCCGGGCCAGCAGGCGGGACACGTGCATCTGGGAGATCCCCACCTCGGCGGCGATCTGCGACTGGGTCATGTTCCGGAAGAACCGCAGCACCAGGATCTTCTGCTCCCGGGGCGGCAGTTGGGCCAGCAGCGGCTTGAGCGACTCGCGGTACTCGACGCCCTCCAGCGCCTCGTCGGTGGCGCCGAGGGTGTCCGCCACGGCCGGCGACTCGTCGTCGCTGTCCGGGACGTCCAGGGACAGCGTGGAGTACGCGTTGGCGGACTCCAGGCCCTCCAGGACGTCCTCCTCGGAGATCCCCAGGTGCTCGGCGAGCTCGTGCACCGTGGGGGAGCGCCCGTGCCGCTGGGAGAGCTCGCTGGTCGCCGTGGTGAGCGACAGCCGCAGCTCCTGGAGGCGGCGCGGCACCCGGACCGCCCAGCCCTTGTCACGGAAGTGCCGTTTGATCTCGCCGACGATGGTCGGCGTGGCGTAGGTGGAGAACTCGACCCCGCGCTCGTGGTCGAAGCGGTCCACCGACTTGATCAGGCCGATGGTGGCGACCTGGGTCAGGTCGTCCAGCGGCTCGCCCCGGTTGCGGAACCGCCGGGCCAGGTGCTCGACCAGCGGGATGTGCATCCGCACCAGCTGGTTGCGCAGCTCGACGCGCTCCGGGGAGCCGTCGGGCAGCGCGGACAGCCGGACGAACAGCGCGCGGGCCGCCTCCCGGTCCGGTGCGCCCGAGCGGTGCGGGGCCGGGGCCGGCGCCTGGGTGGGCACCGCGGTGCGCAGGTCCGCGGCCTCGTCCGCCGGATCGGACGGGGGCGGGGATGCGGGCGACGGTTCAGACGTCGGCTCGGTCGGGTGGCTCATCCGGTGGGCGTCCTTCGGGTGCGCATCGTCGTTGGCGGCGAGGCCAGGAACGCTCGCCTGGGTCGGTACGGCAGGTCCCGCCGTCGCGAGGCCGGTACGGTCCAGATCACTCACGGCCATTCCCCCGTTCCGTTCCGGGAGCACCGGGGCCCTCGGGCCCCGGCATCGTCTCGTTGGTCGTACCGCGTGGGGGGCGGTACCGGGCGCCGCCCGCGCGGCCCCTGATCGGGGACCGGGCGGACGGCCCTTGTGCGGTGCTGGTCGACGCCCCGGCTAGTGGGCGACGGGGCCGCCGCGCTTCTTGTGCAGGCTGATCGACACGGTCTTGTCCTCGCCGACCGAGGAGTCGACCTCGCCGGCCAGGGCGGAGAGCACCGTCCAGGCGAAGGTGTCCCGTTCGGGTGCCTTCCCGTCGGTGGTGGGGGCGGCGACGGTCACCTTCAGCGAGTCGCCGACCAGCCGGAACTCGCAGGTCAGGACGGAGCCGGGCACCGCCTGCTGGAGCAGGATGGCGCAGGCCTCGTCGACCGCGATCCGCAGGTCCTCGATCTCGTCGAGGGTGAAGTCGAGCCGCGCCGCCAGGCCGGCCGTCGCTGTTCGCAGGACCGAGAGGTAGGCACCCGCCGCGGGCAGCCGGACCTCCACGAAGTCCTGCACTCCGGGCTCGCCGTCGATCTGGGACACCCTCACCTCCTGGGTGACGCGCTGTGCTTCCGGGCCGGTGGCCGCGGCACTGTCTGTTGCTTGGCTCAACTGCTTCGCCCCAACTGTCCAGAGGGGTGGTGCGGTACGTACCGGTCATACCCTTCGCGGGGCGACCGGACGCCGCGTATCCGCCTGAGACCTTACCGCCTTCCGCACGCCGGCCGGGGCTCGGGAGTCACTCATGGTAAGCCATCGCGACGCAGGGTGGCAGGGGTTCGGGCGGTCCGTTCAGTGACCGCCGGCGGCGGCGGCGAGCGCCTCGCCGGTGAGCCGGTAGACGGTCCAGTCGTCCATCGGCACCGCGCCGAGGGACTTGTAGAAGTCGATCGAGGGCGTGTTCCAGTCGAGCACCGACCACTCCACCCGCGCGTAGCCGCGCTCGACGGCGATCCGCGCCAGTTCCAGCAGCAGCGCCTTGCCGTGGCCGCCACCGCGGGACTGCGGGCGGACGTACAGGTCCTCCAGGTAGATCCCGTGGGTGCCGCGCCAGGTCGAGAAGTTGAGGAACCAGACCGCGAAGCCGACCGGCTCGCCGGTGGCGTCGTCCTCGGCGATCAGGGCGAACAGCGCCGGGTTGGCGCCGAAGAGGGCGTCGCGCAGCTGCTCCTCGGTGGCCACGGCCTCCTGCGGGGCCTTCTCGTACTCCGCGAGCTCGCGGATCAGGGCGAGGATGACGGGAACGTCGGTCACGACGGCGGTGCGGATCATGCCGCGAGCCTACTGCGCGTCCCCGCCCCCGGCCCAGGCCCGGATCGGGGCCCGGGCCGGGGGCGGGCGGGTCAGCGGGCGGGGACGCTGCGCAGGTAGTCGGCCAGCGCGGTGATCGCGGCCGGGTTGCGCGGGCTCTCCACCAGGTCGACGTAGTCCAGGACGAAGATCCGGTCGCTCCTGACCGCCGAGACGCCGGCCAGCGGCGGGAAGGACTTCAGGAAGGCGCGCTTGGCGTCGGCGCCGGTCTCGCCGTAGTTGTTGATCAGGATCACCTCGGGGTCGCGCTGGACCACGCTCTCCCAGCCGACGGTGACCCAGGTGTCCGCGAGGTCGCCCATCACGTTGGTCCCGCCGGCCTTGGCGATGATCTCGTCGGCCGCGGCGAACTTCCCGGCGGTGTACGGCTTGTCCTGCCCGCTGTCGTACAGGAACACGGACGGCCGGCGCTCGGGCTGCGGGGCGGCGGCGACCTTCGCCTTGAAATCGGCGACCAGCTTGTCCGCCCGGTCGCGGACGTCGAAGATCTCGCCGAGGTTGGCCAGGTCGGTGTAGAGCGCGTCCAGCGGGGACATCACGCCGCGCTCGGTGCCCTTGCCGCTGCGGCAGGACTCGCTGAGCACGTACGAGGGGATGCCGAGGTCCTTGAGCGCCTGCGGGGTGAAGCCGCGGCCCTCGTCGAAGCCGTAGTGCCAGCCGGCGAAGACCAGGTCGGCCTTGGCGCCCAGCACGATCTCCTTGGTGATCTCCTTCTTGGAGAGCCACGCGGTCTGCTGGTAGCCGTCCTTCCAGGCGACCTGGTCGACCCGGCCCTTGTCGTCGGGCATCACGTAGCCGGCCATCCGGTCGGCCAGGCCGAGGGCGAGCATCAGCTCGGTGATGCCGACGTCGTTGGTCACCGTCCGGGCGGGCTTCTGCGGGAAGGTGAGCTTGGTGCCGCAGTTCTCCACGGTCACCGGGTAGTGGGCGGAGGCGGCGGTGGCGTCGCCGCTCGGGGCGATCTCGGCGCCGCAGGCGGTGAGCCCGAGGGTGAGCAGGGCGGTGATGGCAACGGCCTTGGTGCGCACGGGGGTTCCTTCGGGGGGTGGGTCAGATCCGGTCGAAGAGCAGTTGGACGGCGCCGGTCACCGGGTGCCGGACGGGGGTGGCCCGGACGCCGAACACCTCGGCCAGCAGGGCGGGTCGGAGCACCTCGGCGGGCGGCCCCGAGGCGACGATCCGGCCGGCCCGCAGCACGTACAGCAGGTCGCAGTGGCCGGCCGCCAGGTTGAGGTCGTGCAGCGCGGTGAGCACCGTCGGGCCGGCCTCCCGGACCAGCGCCAGCACGTCCAACTGGTGGCCGATGTCCAGGTGGTTGGTGGGCTCGTCCAGCACCAGCAGCCGGGGCTCCTGGACCAGCGCGCGGGCGATCAGCACCCGCTGCTTCTCGCCGCCGGACAGGCTCAGGAAGCCCCGCCCGGCCAACTGTTCGGCGCCGACCTTGCGCAGCGCCTCCGTGCAGCGCGCGTGGTCGTCCGCACCCGGGCCGCCCAGCCCGCGCCGGTGCGGCAACCGGCCCATGGCGACCACCTCGGCCACCGTGAAGTCGAACTCGGCGGAGTGCTCCTGGGGGAGTGCGGCCACCCGCCGGGCGGCCTCGCGCGCGGTCAGCGCGTGCAGGTCCGCGCCGTCCAGCCGGACGGCCCCGGCGGCCGGCCGCAGCGCCCGGTAGACGCAGCGCAGCAGCGTCGACTTGCCGCTGCCGTTGGGCCCGACCAGTCCGACCACCTGCCCGGCGGCGGCGTCCAGGGCGACGTCGTGGACCAGCCGGGCGCCGGCCAGCTCGACCGAGACGGAGTCCAGGGCGAGATCCATCAGCGGCCTCCGAAGGAATAGCCGCGACGGCGCATCAGCAGCAGGAAACAGGGCACCCCGAGCACCGCGGTGACCACCCCGACCGGCAGTTCGGCGGGCGCCAGCAGGGTGCGCGAGACGATGTCCACCCAGACCAGCAGCAGCGCCCCGGCGAGCGGCGCGACCAGCAGCACCCGGCGGTGCCCGGCGCCGACCAGCATCCGGGCCAGGTGCGGCACCATCAGCCCGACGAAGCCGATCGCCCCGCTGACGGCCACCACCGTGCCGGTGACGGCGGCGGTCACCACGAACAGCTCGCGGCGCAGCCGGTCCGGGTCCACGCCCAGCGAGGCGGCCGTCTCGTCGCCCATGGCGAGCGCGTCCAGCCGGCCGGCGGCGCAGGCCAGGTACGCCAGGCCGGCCAGCACGGTGGCGGCGGCGATCGGCACCGAGCCCCAGGTGGCGCCGCCGAGGCTGCCGAGCAGCCACATCATGGCGTCCCGGGCGGCCTCGCCGCGGGCGGACGCGAAGACCATCAGCGCGGTGACGGCGGAGAAGCCGTAGGAGAGCGCGGTGCCGGTGAGCACCAGCCGCAGCGGGGTGAGCCCGTAGGCCGTGCGCGCCGCGAGGTAGACCAGCACCATGGCGACCAGCGCGGAGCCGAACGCGGAGGCCGAGATCGCCCACACCCCGAGCGAGGCGAAGGCGCCGAGCAGCAGCACGGCGTTGGCGCCGACGGCCGCGCCGGAGGAGATGCCGAGCACGAACGGGTCGGCCAGCGCGTTGCGCACCAGGGCCTGGACGGCGACCCCGGTGGCGGCCAGCCCGGCGCCGACCACCGAGGCCAGCACGGCGCGCGGCAGCCGGATCTCCCAGACGATCGCGTAGGCGGCGGCCTCGTCCGCCTCCAGCCGTCCGCCCGTCAGCCCGGCGGCCAGCAGCCGCATGGCGCGGGGCAGGCCGATCCCGGAGGCGCCCAGCGCCACGCCGCAGAGCAGCGAGAGCAGCAGGGCGGCGGCCAGGCCGACGGCGAGCGGGAGGGCGGGTATTCGGCGGGCGGGCGGGCTCGTTGCGCCACTGCCCGCGGCTGCGGTGCTGCTCACGGTGCGCCTTGCCTCGGGCCGCGGGTGCGCGGGGGCGGCACCGGTCGGGCGCGGGCCCGGGCGCCATCCCCTCGCAGTCCACGGCGAGTTGTCGGGAGTTCAGCGGCCGGGGGCGATCGGGCTGGCGCGGCCCCGGGGCCGTGCTCACCGTTGCGGGTCAGCGCCGGATTCACACCGGACTTCCCCCTCGGACGCCCTGGCAGCATAACAGCCACTCAGGCTAGGCAACCCTTACCGGGCTCGGATGGGGCGTGAACGCACGACCGCCCCCGTCCGGGCTCGCGGACGGGGGCGGTCGGGTGGCGACGCGTCAGGCTCAGGCCTGCTTGGTCTCCCAGAAGATCTTGTCGACCTCGGCGATCAGGTCCAGCAGGGCCTGGCCGGTGGCGGGGTCGGTGGACGCCTTGGCGGCCGAGGCGGCCTTCAGGGTGTCGTTGATCAGCTGGTGCAGCTGCGGGTACTTCTCGAAGTGCGGGGCCTTGAAGTAGTCGCTCCACAGCACCGAGATGTGGTGCTTGACGGCCTCGGCACGCTGCTCCTTGATGATCAGGGCGCGGGTGCGGAAAGCCGGGTCCTCGTTGGCCTGGTACTTCTCCTGGGTGCCCTTGACCGACTCGGCCTCGATCCGGGCCTGCGCCGGGTCGTACACGCCGCAGGGCAGGTCACAGTGGGCGTGGGCGGTGGCGCGCGGTGCAAACAGACGAGAGAACATGGGAGTCCTTCCTTAGATCGTCTTCCCGCGCCCGAGATTACCCTTCCGCACCCGGGGTTTCGCGATCGGGCGGTGGGCCTAGGGCAAAAGGCGGACCCGGAACCGGGGTAATCCGGACATCGAACGGATCGAACGGGGTGACGGTCCGTACGGCAGACTGGGACCGGGCGGTCCGGGAGGAGGAGTCGTGGCGCGGAGCACGGAACCGGCGGACGCGGAACCGATGGGCACGGAACCCCGGGGCCGGGGCGGCGGCGCGGTGCCGTTCGGGCTGGTCGACGTGGCGGGCCCGTCGATGGTCCCGACCCTGCGCGAGGGCGACCAGTTGCTGGTGCGCTACGGCGCGCCGATCCGGCCCGGCGCGGTGGTGCTCTTCCGGCACCCCTTCCAGCAGGACCTGCTGGTGGTGAAGCGGGCCGCCGAGCGGCGTCCGAGGGGCTGGTGGCTGCTGTCCGACAACCGGCCGGTGGACAGCGACAGCCGCAGCTACGGCCCGGTCCCGGACGAGCTGGTGCTCGGCCGGGTGCTGCTGCGGCTGCGCCCGCGCCCGGCCTGGCTGGCGCCGGGGCGGCGGCTGGAGCGGCTGCTGCTGGGCACCCGGCTGGCCCGGGTACCGGGTCTGGCCCGCCGCCTGGGCGTCTGGGCGGACGAACTCTGACCCCCTGGGCCCGGCCCGGCCCGGACAGGACCTAGCCGGCGGCGCCGAGTGCCGCGGCCTCGGCCTCCTGGCGCTTGCGGGCCCGGTACGCGGCGACGTTGGCGCGGGTCGCGCAGCGGTCCGAGCAGTAGCGGCGGGAGCGGTTGGTCGAGGTGTCCAGGTAGGCGTTGCGGCAGGGCGCGGCCTGGCAGATGCCGAGCCGGTCGGCGCCCAGCTCGGTCAGGTGGACGGCCAGGCCCATGCAGGCGACCGCGCTGAAGTGCGCGGTGGCGGTGGGCGAGTTGTCGGCCAGGTGCAGGTGCCAGCGCGGCCGGCCGGCGTCGTCCAGGTAGTCGTGCCCGGAGACCAGCGGGCTGACCGGGTACTCCATCAGCAGGCTGTTCAGCAGGTCGACGCCCCGGATCTCGTCGCCCTCGGCGGCGGCCTCGAAGACCCCGCGCAGCCTGGTCCGCACCGCCCGCAGCCGGGGCAGGTCGGACTCGTCGGCCTGTGCGGCGGCCCGTGAGGAGTCGGAGAACAGGCCGCGCACCGCGTCCACGGACGTCAGCGTGTCGGTGCCGCGCCCGGGCTCCTCGGTGTTCACCAGCCGAACGGCGAGATCGGCGTACGAGGCGAGCTCCACGGAGGTCCTTCCAGAAGGTCGGTAACGGGCTGATTGCGTCCAGCCTATTACCTGGGTGGGGAAAACGTCGGCGCCCGGCAGGAGCAGCCTGCCGGGCGCCGGTCGGTACGGTTCTACAGCACCTTGGAGAGGAAGGCGCGGGTGCGCTCGTGCCGGGGGTCGGTGAGCACCTCGCGGGGGTTGCCGGACTCGACCACCACGCCGCCGTCCATGAACACCAGCGCGTCGCCGACCTCGCGGGCGAAGCCCATCTCGTGGGTGACGACCACCATGGTCATGCCCTCCTCGGCGAGGCCGCGCATGACGTCGAGGACGTCGCCGACCAGTTCGGGGTCGAGCGCCGAGGTGGGCTCGTCGAACAGCATCAGCTTGGGCTTCATGGCCAGCGCGCGGGCGATCGCGACGCGCTGCTGCTGGCCGCCGGAGAGCTGGGAGGGGTAGTTCTTCGCCTTGTCGGCGAGGCCGACCCGCTCCAGCAGGACCATCGCCCGCTCCCGGGCGGCGGCCTTGCTCTCGCCCTTGACCTGGACCGGGGCCTCCATGACGTTCTCGACGGCCGTCATGTGCGGGAACAGGTTGAAGCGCTGGAAGACCATGCCGATGTCGCGCCGCTTGACGGCGACCTCGCGGTCCTTGAGCTCGTAGAGCTTGTCGCCCTTCTGCTGGTAGCCGACCAGTTCGCCGTCCACCCAGAGGCGTCCGCCGTTGATCTTCTCCAGGTGGTTGATGCACCGCAGGAAGGTCGACTTGCCGGAGCCGGAGGGGCCGATCAGGCAGAACACCTCGCCCTGCTTGACCTCCAGGTCGATGCCCTTGAGCACGTGCACGGAGCCGTAGGACTTGTGGACGCCCTCGGCGCGCACCATCGGCTGTCCGGTGGCGGCGGCCGGGGTCTTGCTCAGGTCGGTCATACGTGACCACCTCCCTCGAGCCCCGGGACGACGTCGGCGCCGGTCTTCGGGGCGGGCTTCCCGGCGAACAGGCCCCGCAGCCGCTGCAACGGGGTGGGCGGGAGGGTCCGGTTGGAGCCGCGGGCGTAGTAGCGCTCGATGTAGTACTGGCCGATGGTCAGCAGCGAGGTGAAGAACAGGTACCAGAGGCTGACCACGATCAGCAGCGGGATGTTCTGGTAGTTCCGGGAGTAGATGACCTGACCGGCCCGGAAGATCTCCTCCAGGGAGATCACGCTGACCAGCGAGGTGGTCTTGAGCATCGAGATGGTCTCGTTGCCGGTCGGCGGGATGATCACCCGCATGGCCTGGGGCAGGACGATCCGGCGCATGGTCTGGAACCGGCTCATGCCGAGCGCGTGGGCGGCCTCGGTCTGGCCCTCGTCCACCGACTGGATGCCGCCGCGGACGATCTCCGCCATGTAGGCGGCCTCGTTGAGGCCGAGGCCCAGCAGGGCGGCGACGAAGGTTGGGATCAGGACGTTGGTGTCCGCGGACCAGAACTCCGGCCCCCACGGGACGCCGATCGACAGCTTGGCCCAGATCAGGCCGAGGAAGTTCCAGAACACCAGCTGCACCAGCACCGGGGTGCCGCGGAAGACCCAGATGTACATCCAGGCGGTGCCGGAGAGCAGGGGGTTCGGGGACAGGCGCATCACGGCGAGGACGATGCCGCCGATCACGCCCATCAGCATGGAGAGGACGGTCAGTTCCAGCGTGACGACCATGCCGTGCACGATGCTGTCGTGGAACAGGTACTGCCCGACGATGTCCCACTTGAAAGCGGGGTTGGTGAAGAGGGCGCTCAGCAGCATCGCCGCGAGCAGGGCGATGACGACGGCGCCCACCCAGCGTCCGGGGTGGCGGACCGGGACGGCCTTGATGGTCTCAGGCCGTCCCTCCTCCGCCTTCCCCTTGTCCAGAGAGTTCACGGTGTGGCCTCGGGGGAGAGATGGAGCAGGCGGACGGTCAGTTCACGGCGCCGTTGACGGTCGACTTGTCGAGGGCGCCGGACTCGACGCCCCACTTGGTGAGGATCTGCTTGTAGGTGCCGTCGTCGATCAGCGACTGGACGGCGCCCTGGATCGCGGGGGTGAGCTTGGAGCCCTTGGCGACGGCGACGCCGTAGGGGGCCACGCCGTAGGTGGAGCCGAGCTTCTCCAGCTGGCCGCCGGCCTGCTTGATCGCGTAGTCGACGACCTGGGAGTCGGCCATCATCGCCTGGTCGCGGCCGGAGACGACGGCGTTGGTGACGTCCGTCTGGAGGTCGAACTTGTCGCCGTCGTTCTGGATGCCCGGCTTCCCGTTCTTGGCGCAGTCCGGGTTGCGGGTGTCCTTGATCTCGTCGGCCTGGGTGGTGCCGGTCTGGACGGCGACCTTCTTGCCGCACAGGTCGGCGGGGTCGACCTTGTCGGGGTTGCCCTTCTTGACCGCGATGGCGCTGCCGGAGTTGAAGTAGGTCACCATGTCGACGATCTGCTCGCGCTCCTTGTTGTCCGTGAAGGACGACATGCCGAGCTGGAACTTGTTCGACTGGATGCCGGGGATGATCGCGGTGAAGCCGGAGTCCTGGACGTCGGCCTTCAGTCCGAGCTTGGCCGCGATGGCGTTGGCCAGGTCCACGTCCATGCCGATGACCTTGCCGCTGTCGTCCTTGAACTCGTCCGGCGCGTACGAGGCGTCCGCGCCGACCACGAGCTTGCCGGAGGACTTGACGTCGGCAGGGACGAGGGCGGCGAGCTTGTCGTCGGCCTTGACCGCGTTGACGGTCGCGGAGGCGTTGGGCGCGCCGCTGCCACCGTCGCTCTTGCTGCTGCTGCAGCCGGTCAGGACGAGGGTGACGGAGGCGGCAACCGCGCCGGCCGCGAGAAGCCGGGTGCGCTGGGTACGGGCGGTCATGAGGGGGATCTCCTCCTGAGGGAGAGGGGCGGGCGGAGCGCGCCGCGGGGGCGGCACACCGGGGTGGCAGGGCCGTGCGGCGCTGTACGGGTGTATTTCGCTGTACGTCGTCGTACGTGCAGGGCCGGGTGGTGCGATGCCTGCGCGGCAGGGCCGCCCAGGTTGCTACGGGGTACTGCTTCCGCCACCCTCCGCCGAGGTGGACGTCGAGCGAACCGCCTCGACCAGTGGCCGGCTCGATCCGAGATGGGGGGAATCCTGCCATCTGTGGACGGTCGGATGGCCCTCATCCAGATCAAAATCGGATAACGAGGGCCCGGGCTGTCCGCTATTCGGACTTATTCCGTGTTCCTGTCACTCCGTGCATAAGTATGCAGATCCCCCCGCCCGGTGCCCGGAGGCCCGCCGCCCCGGCTCGGATGCCGCCGTCGACCACGGCGCAGGGGTGTGCGGCCGCCACGGTGACGCGCGGGTGTACGCGAAATGGCGGACACGCGATCCGGCCATCCCGCCCTGCCGGGCCCGGCGGCGGGTGTGTCAGAATTCGGTACCGGGTGACCCCCGAACGCTCGAACCAGACCGACGAGTCCCGACAGGCTCGGGGTGTCCGGGAACGGAAGTCATCACGTGGCTCCGTATCCGGGACGCCGACTCCCCAGCGCGTCTGCGTTCACTCCTGCGGGTGCGCGTGCCGCCATCACCGTTGCCGCCGCCGGAGCCCGGCGCTTCCGACGCCGGGCCCCAGTGACGCGACAGCTCGGCGATGAACTGCACGTGACGAGGACGAAAAGGCATAGGTGCGATGCCTTGGTCCGTCCTACGCTCGGCCCGGAAGCACTACGCGGACCAACAAGACCCATAAAACCCTCATCCGAGGGCGCCGCCCGACGGCAGCGCCCCGACCCAGCCCCCGGGTCCGCTTCGGCGTACCCGGTTTCCGGTTTCCGGACGGGTCGTCCTGTCCGTCGGTCGCGCACCCTCGCCAGATCAATGACGAAGAGGTCATCGTGGCAGCGGAGATCATCAGCAGCACCCAGGACACCGTCGATCCGGTCGACGCCGTTTTCGCGCTCCACCGCGGCGGCAAGATGGAGATCCGGGCGACCGTCCCGGTGCGCGACGCGGACGACCTGTCCCTCGCCTACACGCCCGGTGTCGCCCGCGTCTGCACGGCCATCGCCGAGCAGCCGGAGCTGGTCAACGACTACACCTGGAAGTCCAACACCGTCGCCGTGGTCACCGACGGCACCGCCGTGCTGGGCCTCGGCGACATCGGCCCGGAGGCCTCCCTGCCCGTGATGGAGGGCAAGGCCATCCTGTTCAAGCAGTTCGGCGGCGTGGACGCGGTGCCGATCGCGCTCGCCTGCACCGAGGTCGACGAGATCGTCGAGACCGTGGTGCGGCTGGCGCCCTCCTTCGGCGGCGTCAACCTGGAGGACATCTCCGCCCCCCGCTGCTTCGAGATCGAGCGCCGGCTCCAGGAGGCCGTGGACATCCCGGTCTTCCACGACGACCAGCACGGCACCGCGATCGTCACCACCGCCGCCCTGTGGAACGCGGCCAAGGTGACCGGCCGTGAGATCGGCTCGCTGCGGGCCGTCATCTCCGGCGCCGGCGCGGCCGGCATCGCCATCGCCAAGATGCTGGTGGCGGCGGGCATCGGCGACGTCGCGGTCTGCGACCGCAAGGGCGTGGTGTACGACGGCCGCGGCGACCTCACCGACGTCAAGGCCGAGATCGCCGAACTGACCAACCGCACCGGGCTCAGGGGCACCCTGGCCGACGCGCTGGCCGGCGCCGACGTGTTCATCGGCGTCTCCGGCGGCACCGTGCCGGAGGAGGTCGTCGCGACCATGGCCGCGGGCGCGTTCATCTTCGCGATGGCCAACCCCACCCCGGAGATCCACCCCGAGGTCGCGCACAAGTACGCGGCGGTCGTCGCCACCGGGCGCAGCGACTTCCCGAACCAGATCAACAACGTGCTGGCCTTCCCCGGCATCTTCGCCGGCGCCCTCCAGGTGCGGGCCAGCCGGATCACCGAGGGCATGAAGCTGGCCGCCGCCAAGGCACTGGCCGGTGTCGTCGCCGACGAGCTGACGCCGCAGAAGGTCATCCCCTCGCCGTTCGACGAGCGGGTCGCCCCGGCGGTCACCAAGGCCGTCGCCGAGGCCGCCCGGGCCGAGGGCGTGGCCCGGATCTGACGATCCGGTCGCCGCTGCCGGGCAGGACCCGGCGGGAGCGCCGCCGCCGACACGGCCGGGGCCGGGACACGCGTCACACCCGCGCGTGGTTCCCGGCCCCGGCCGGCGCGGCTATCGTCCGCAGCATGTTTGCTGCCTACGCCGCACGTATCGACGCCGATGACCCGCTCAGCGGACTGGAGTTGGGTGAACTCCCCGAGCCGCAGGCCCGCCCCGGATGGAGCGTGGTCACGGTCAGGGCCGCCAGCCTCAACCACCACGACCTGTGGTCGCTGCGCGGGGTCGGCCTGCCCGCCGGACGGCTGCCGATGATCCTCGGCTGCGACGCCGCCGGTGTCGACGAGCACGGCAACGAGGTCGTCCTCCACTCGGTGATCGGCCAGAGCGGCCACGGGGTGGGCCCGGACGAACCCCGGTCCATCCTGACCGAGCGCTACCAGGGCACCTTCGCCCAGCAGGTGGCCGTGCCCACCTGGAACCTGCTGCCCAAGCCCGCCGAACTCAGCTTCGAAGAGGCCGCCTGCCTGCCCACGGCCTGGCTGACGGCCTACCGGATGCTGTTCACCAATGCCGGGGTCAAGCCCGGTGACACCGTCCTGGTGCAGGGCGCGGGCGGCGGCGTGGCGACCGCGCTGATCGTCCTCGGCAAGGCCGCCGGGCTGCGGGTCTGGGTCACCGGCCGGGACGAGGCCAAGCGCCGCCGGGCGGTCGAACTCGGCGCCGACGCCGCCTTCGAGAGCGGCGCCCGGCTGCCCGCCCGGGTGGACGCGGTGATGGAGACGGTCGGCGCCGCGACCTGGGCGCACTCGGTGAAGGCGCTGCGCCCGGGTGGCACCGTCGTCATCTCCGGTGCCACCTCCGGCCCCAACCCGAGCGCCACCGAGCTGAACCGGATCTTCTTCCTGGAGCTCAAGGTGGTCGGCTCGACGATGGGCACCAAGGAGGAACTGGCCGGGCTGCTCTCGCTGTGCGCGACCAGCGGCGTCCGGCCGGTGATCGACTCGGTGCTGCCGCTGGCAGAGGCCCGGGACGGCTTCGCGCGGCTCGCCAAGGGCGACGTCTTCGGCAAGATCGTGCTGACGCCGTGACGTCTTGCGGCCCTGGCGCCGTCCGGCTCTGACGCCGGTGCGGCCCTGACGCGGACCGGGGGGGGGGGGGGGGGGGGGGGGGGGGGGGGGGGGGGGGGGGGGGGGGGGGGGGGGGGGGGGGGGGGGGGGGGGGGGGGGGGGGGGGGGGGG
>NZ_JBWKER010000046.1:23199-73562 GCF_056435345.1 Kitasatospora sp. NPDC043950 | reverse complement strand
CCCCCCCCCCCCCCCCCCCCCCCCCCCCCCCCCCCCCCCCCCCCCCCCCCCCCCCCCCCCCCCCCCCCCCCCCCCCCCCCCCCCCCCCCCCCCAGGTCCGGGGCGCCAGCCCGGGGCACGCGTCCAAAAATACCGGGTGGGGTATCCTGAAAGGACTGGCCACCCCATCCGGGGGTGCGACGTGAGGAGCAGCGCGATGTGTCGACGAACCACCTGCCGGACGTGCGGCAAGGCAAGCTACGCGGGGTGCGGCATGCACGTCGACCAGGTACTCGCCGGGGTGCCCGAGTCCGGCCGCTGCGCCTGCGACCGGACGAAGCGCAAGAGCGGCGGTTTCCTGGCGAGGCTGCTCGGGCGCCGCTGAGGGGCACGACCTGCCGGGCACCCTGCCGTCCCGCGCAAACGACCCGATAAGATGATTGACGGTGTGCCGGGAAGTCTGGTCGGCTCGGGGGACGACCGCAGCGCTCGGGCGGCGGCGACCCCGATCGTCGTGATGGGTCGTTTCCGCAGATGCACGCCGTGGGGATCGTTCTGGTTCTGGTGGTTCTGGCCACGAGCGTGGCCACCTTCGCCCGGCGGTTGCGGGTGCCCGCGCCCTCCCTGCTGGTCCTGGTCGGCCTCGCGGTCGCGATGGTCCCGGGTGTGCCCGCGCTGCACGTACCGCCGCAGGCCATCGCCCTGGTGGTGCTCCCACCCCTGCTCTACTCCTCCGCCGAGGAACTGTCGTTGCGCGATCTGCGCACGGTGTGGCGCCCGGTGACGATCCTCTCCTTCGGCCTGGTCTTCGCCTCCGCCGCCGCCGTGGGCTTCGTCGCCGTCGCCGTCGCCGGGCTCCCGCCCGCGATGGCGTTCGTGCTGGGGGCCGTCCTGTCCAGCACCGACCCGGTGGCCGTCACCGCGCTCGGCCGCCGGCTGGCGCTGCCGGGGCGCGTCCAGGTGCTGGTGCAGGCCGAGAGCCTGTTCAACGACGCCACCTCGCTGGTGCTGTTCAAGGTCGCCGTCGGCGTCGCCGTGGCCGTGGGCGGCACGGTGGACCTGCCTGCGGCGGGCGGCGAGCTCCTGCTGCTCGGCGGGGGCGGCAGCCTGGTCGGCGCCGCCGTGGCCGGCCTGGTGTGGCTGATCCGGCGCCGCACCGCCGACCCCGTCCTGGAGACCGTGATAGCCCTGGTCACCCCGTACGCGGCGTACGTGCTCGCGGAGTCCGCGCACACCTCCGGGGTGACCTCGGTCGTGGTCGCCGGCGTCCTGCTCGGCCGCTCCGGCCACCGCCTCACCGACGCCCGCATCCGGCTCCAGCTGCACGCCGTCTCCGCGGTGGTGGTGTTCCTGCTGGAGAGCGTCGTGTTCAGCATCGTCGGCCTGCAACTGCCCGCCCTGGTCCGCGACCTGCCGGCCGGCACCGGCTGGTGGCCGCTCCAGGCGCTCGCGCTGGCGGCCGTGCTGATCGCCGTCCGGGTGCTGTGGACGCTGCCGCTGACCCGCGGGGTCAAGCCCGCCCGCGGCCGGCTGTCCTGGCGGGTCGCCGGGGTCGTCACCTGGGCCGGCACCCGGGGCGTCATGCCGCTGGCGGCGGCCCTGTCCATCCCGCTGCTCACCGCGGACGGCAACCGGATACCCGGGCGCCCGCTCGTCCTGGTGCTGACCACGGCGGTGGTCGTCCTCACCCTGGTCGTGCAGGGCCTGACCCTCGCCGCCGTGGTCCACCGTTCCGGGCTCGCCCTGGAGCCCGAGCACACCGCCCGCGAGGAGGACGACGCCCGCGACGCCCTCAACCGCGCCGCCCTCGACCACGTCGACCACCTCGCGGCGCTGGAGGTCATGCCCGACACCGCGATCGACCGGGTCCGGCGCGGCCTCGCCGCCCGCCTCGACCGCACCCCCGAGACCCCCGACGGCACCACCGCCGACGCCGCCTACCGTCAACTCCGGCACGAGGTCATCACCGTGCAGAACGCCCGGCTGCACCGCCTCTACGCGGAACACCTCATCAGCGACACCACCCTGCGCCGCCTCCAGCGCGACCTCGACCTGGAGCAGGCCGGACTCGGGCGGGTCTGACCGGCCCGACCCGGCCGGCCGTGACGGCTTGCGGCCCCGGTCTTCCGCACCTCCGCACCGCAGGTCAGACTGTCGCGAGCAGTCCGACGCAGCACCGAACGGGGGGCCACATGGCACAGGGCAGGAAGAAGCAGAAGAGACCACTGAGCGCGGCGGCCGCCGCCCAGCGGCCGAAGACCGCCAAGCGGAGACCCCGGAAGGACAACCCGCTCGCGCCCCGCACCATCCGCCGGGCGGCGGGCCTGGTCGCGGTGCTCGCCCCGCTGCTGCTCGTCGGCCTGATGGCGCTCGCCGTGGACCCGGACTATTCCGCCCTGTTCACGATCCTCGCCGTGCTGGTGCTCATCACCTCGCTGGGCGGGCTGATGGTGGTCCGGGCCGCCGGCTGGGTGCTCTGGCCCGGCGTCCTGCTGGGGGTCCTGCTGCTGGCCCTGCCACCCACCACCATCCGGGCGGAGGTGCTCGCGCACCGCGGGGAGCGGACCGAGGTCGTCGTCACCGAGGCCCACAGCTCGAAGGACCGCAGCGGCCGGACCAGCTGGTCCTGCGCGATCCGCCGCGCGGACGGGAAGCCGCTGCCGCACCCGGAGTTCCAGGGCTCGGGCTGCTCCGGGTCGTCCTCCGCCGGCACCACCACCACCGTCCTCGTCGACCCCGACGGCTGGGCCCCGCCGGCCGGCACCGACCTGGACCTCGCCTTCCTGCACGGCGGCGTCTACGCCCTGGGCGGCCTCAGCCTGCTCTGGGTCCTGCTCGTCACCGCCGCCGCCCGCCGCAGCCTCCGGGACTCCCGCGCCGCAGCGCCTGCCTGACGGTTCGGGTTCAGGAAGGCGGGCGGTCAGGCCGTGCCGGCCTTCGGCACGGTGTAGAGGCACTCCTCGATCCGGTCGATCAGGCCGCCCTCGAACCGGAAGTAGACGACGGTCGGGACCTCCTGGACGACCCCCTCGGCCGACAGCAGGTGGATGACGTGCTGCTGGAGCACCTCGTCCGGCTTCTCGAACTGGCGGAGGACCTCGAACCGCAGCGACTCGACACCGGCGGCGAAGGCCTTGAAGTGCACGAGCCGCTCGTCGATCGCCTGCTCGTCCTTGCCGTCGTTCTGCCACACGGTGGCCTTCTCGGTGCACAGCGCCCGGAAGCCGGCGAAGTCGTTCGCCTCCAGCAGCCGCAGACCCGAGATGACCGTCTCGCCGATGCTCTGTGCCATGCCGAACTCCTGTGTCCGTCGGGTCGAATGCGGGGATGGTGGTGCGGTGCTGCGGTCAGCGGGGAAGCAGGCCGAGGTGGCGCAGGTCGGTGACGTACTTGCCGACGAGGGCCGCCGACAGGTGCGGGATGTCCTGGTCGGCGCCGACCTTGGCGGCCCGCACGGCGGACCGGAACCCGGCGGCGGGGATCGCCGACCCGGGGACGCCTTCCCCGGGCCGCGCGAAGGCGTGCAGCAGGGGCAGCAGCGAGTGCTGGCGCTGCTTCTCCGGGAGGGCACGCAGCGCGGTGGTGATCCGGGCGAGCCAGTCGTCGTAGTCGTCGATCCGCCGGATCGGGTGGCCGGCCTCGATGAGCCAGTCGACGAAGGTGTCCAGGCAGACGCCGTCGTCGTGCGGGTTCAGCGCGTTGAAGGTCCGGTAGCCCTCGGTGGCCCGCGCGCCCAGCGCGGTGACGGCCTCGGCGGTGAAGTCGACCGGCAGGCCGTCGTAGTGGGCGCGCCCGCCGCCCCGGTAGAAGGAGCCCGGAGCGATGCCGGTGGCGAGCAGGCTGAGCAGCAGGCGGGTGAACACGTCGGGCACGTTCAGCTGCCCCCGGTACCTGCCGTGCGCGAGGATCATGTCCGAGCGCAGGGTGACGACCGGCAGTCCGCACAGGTCGTGGGCCTCGCGGAGCAGCACCTCGCCGGCCCATTTGCTGGTCGCGTACCCGTGCGCGTACCCGTCGTACCCGTACGCGTCGTCGTGCCCGTACTCGTGCTCGGATCCGTGCGCGGCGCCGCCGCCGGAGCCCCGGCCGAGGTGGCGCACCGGGCTGGTGGCGCGGATGTCGCCGTCCTCGTCGAGGGCCGCGGCCGCGGCGCCGGCCACCACGGCGACGGTGGACACGTAGGTGACGGGCTTGAGCCGGGTGGTGAGCGCCAGCCGGATCAGTTCGGCCGTGCCGACGACGTTGGGCCCGAACAGCTGGTCGTAGGGCAGCACGTGGTTGACCAGGGCGGCCGGGTGGACGATCAGGTCCACGGTGTCGGCCAGCCGCTGCCAGGTGTCCTCGGCCAGGCCCAGCCGCTGCTCGCCGATGTCGCCCGCCAGCACCTCCAACGTTCCGTCGGCCAACTCCCGGTACCGCCGGAGCAGTTCGGCGTCACCGCTGTCGAAGGCGGCCTCCAGCCGCTTCGCCGCGACGGCCGCGTCGGCGCCACGGACCACGCAGACCAGCCTGCCGCCCGCGGGCGCCAGCCGTTCCAGCCACTCCAGGCACAGGAAGCGGCCGAGGAAGCCGGTGGCCCCGGTGAGCAGCACGGTGCGGACGGCGCCGTCGGGGCGGGGCAGCGTCGGGGCGGCGGCGAGCGTCGCCGCGTCGAGGAACCTGTCCAGGGTGAGGTCGCCGGCGCGGGCCTCTACGGCGTGCTCGCCGTGGACGGAGGCGACGGTGGGCCGCGCGGCGCCGGTGCGGCGCCGCTCCTCGATGTAACCCGCCACCCGCGCAAGGTCGTTGGCCGGGCTGATCACCACCCCGACCGGGACCTCGACCCGGAAGATCTCCGTCATGAGGGCGGCGAAGGACAGCGCGGACAGCGAGTCCCCGCCCAGGTCGGTGAAGTGCGCGTCGGCGCTCAGCTCGGCGCCCGCGCAGCCCAGCAGCGCCTGGGCGGCCCGGCCGACCGTCTCCAGAACCGGCCGGTCCGGCCCGGCCCGGCGCAGGTCGCGCAGCCGGCGCTCCTGCCCATCGGCGAGTTCGGCGTAGAGCCGTTCCAGGGCCTCGCCGTAGCGCTCCCGGAGCCGGGGGCGCAGCGGTTTGTGGCTGTCGGCGAGCAGGCCGTTCGCGGCGCTGAAGGGTTCGGTCTCGATCAGGACGTCGCGCGGGATCTCGTAGGAGTTGAGCTCGGCCTCCTTGGCGATCCGCTGGAGCGACTCGATGAGCAGCGGTTTGAGCGACTCGGCGTCCCCGTCGGCCCTGGCCAGCGCGTCCGGGGCGGGGACGACCACGGCGAGCGGGTAGGCGCGCTCGCTGTTGCCGTACACGAAGATCTGCCGGATCAGCGGGCTGGCGACGAAGGCGGTCTCCAGGCGGGAGACGGCCACGAACTCGCCCTGGGAGAGCTTCAGGACGTCCTTGGTGCGGTCGACGTAGACGAGCCGGTCCGGCCCGATCTCGGCCATGATGTCGCCGGTCCGGTAGTAGCCGTCCGCGTCGAAGATCTCGGCGGTGAGTTCGGGCCGCTTGTAGTAGCCGGGGATGGCGGTGGCGGTCTTGAGCAGCAGTTCCCCGCGCGGGTGCGGCGAGTCGGTCCGGAAGTAGCCGAGTTCCGGGACGTCGACCAGCTTGTAGTCGATGACCGGCGGGCGCTGCACCACCGAGTCGAGCAGCACCCCGCCGGCCTCGGTGGAGCCGTAGCCGGTGTACAGGTGGAAGCCCAGGCAGGACTCGACGAAGGCCGCCACCTCGGCGGAGAGCGGGGCGGTGCCGCAGAAGGCCTTGGTGACGCGCCCGCCCAGGACGTTCTCCCGCAGGTCGGTCTTGACCGCCGTGTCGACGTCGCCGGGTTCGCCGGAGCGCCGGTCCAGTTCGCTGCGGTACCGCTGGAAGAGCAGGTCGCAGATGCGCGGGACCATGGTCAGCTCGGTGGGGCGGACCAGCGCGATGTCGTCGAGCAGGGTGGAAAGGTCGCTCCTGGCGGTGAAGTGGCCGACGCCGCCCCGGGAGAGCGAGCCCATCAGCGCCCAGTGGCCGGCGAGGTGACTCTGCGGCATGTAGTGGACGCTGACCGGGGGTGCGTCCTCCGCGCCGTAGCTGAAGCCGTTCCACGCGGTGCGGACCAGCCGCTGGGGGTAGACGGCCCCCTTCGGGGTGCCGGTGCTGCCGGAGGTGTAGATGAGCAGCGCCAACGGGTCGTCACCCGGGTCTGCGACGAACAGGGGCGCGGGCGGCAGTCCGGCTCCGGCCTCGACCACGGCGGCCAGCGGGTCGACGGCCACCGGGCGGCCGGCCCCGGCCAGGCGCCGCCGGGCGGATTCGAAGGCGTCGCGCTGCTCGGCGATGTCGGGGCGGTAGTCGAACACGATCACGCGCCGGATCGAGGGCGCCCCGAGGACGGCTTCGACGGCGGTGTCCAGCCGCTCGATGCTCGCCGCGAGGGCGCGCGGCTCGGTCTCCGCGACGATCGGCGCCAGCTGGGACAGCGGCGCGCTGGACTGCAACGGCACGACCACCACGCCGGCGTGGAGGCAGGCGAGATCGAGCGTGGCGTAGTCGGTGCTGGTGAAGCCCAGGATGCAGAGCCGGTCGCCGGCGCTCAGCGGGTGGTCCGGGTGGTGGTGCCACTCGGTGGCGACGGCGCGTACCCGGGCCCACAGTTCGCGGTAGCTGACGGTCTCGAAGCCGGGCAGCAGGCGCCCGGTCACGGGCTCCCGCGCGCGTTCGCCGAGGGCGGGCCGGTCGGCGTAGCCCTCCATGATGGCCGCCATGACCTCGGCGAGTCCCTTGCCCGGATCACGCACGGCCGCGGTGATCGCCTCCGGTGGTTCGGCCATGCTGAGTCCTCCCGTAGTGTCCGGGTGATGTCGAAGTGCGGGCTGGGGCCCGGCCGGAGCGACCGCCGACTCCCTGACGTCAGGCGGTCGCTCCGGCCGGCGGCGTCTCACCAGGCGACCGGCAGCGCGTCCGCTCCGCGGATGAGCCGTTCCGTCCGCCAGGTCACCTGGTCGGCCGGCACGGCGAGGTGCAGGCCGGGCAGGCGGCGCACCAGGGTGTCCAGCACGACGCGCAGTTCCATCCTGGCCAGGGCCGCGCCGAGGCAGTGGTGGATGCCGTGTCCGAAGGTGACGTGCGGGATGTTCTTCCGGCGGAAGTCGATCTCCTCGGGGCGGTCGAACACCTCCGGGTCCCGGTTGGCCAGGGAGAACTCGGTGACCACCGCGTCGCCGGCCCGGACGGTCTGCCCGCCCAGTTCGACGTCCTCGGTGGCGATCCGGGTGAAGCCGGCGGTGGCGCTGATCGGGATGATCCGGGAGAGTTCCTCGACCGCGTCGGGGATCAGGCCGGGATCGGCGACGAGCTCGTGCCACAGCTCGGGCCTGGTCAGCAGCGTGTAGACGAAGTTGCCGATCTGGTTGGCGGTGGCCTCCTGGCCGGCGGACAGCAGGCTGACCCCGAGGCTGACCAACTCCTCCTCGGTGAGCCGGTTCTCCTCGTCCTCCACGGCGACCAGTTCGCCGAGCAGGTCGCTGGTGGGCTCGACGCGGCGCTCGGCGACCAGGCCGGCGAGGTACTCGTTGAGGTGCCCGCGGTCCCGTGCGGAGCGGGCCGGGTCGGAGAGCATCAGCAGGCCGTCCACCCAGGCGTTGAACCGGTCGCGGTCCTCGACGGGCACGCCGAGCAGTTCGCAGATCATCGTGATCGGCAGCGGCCAGGTGAGCATCTGGGTCAGGTCGGCGGGCGAGCCCGTGGCGATCATGGTGTCGAGCAGGCCGTCGACGATCTGCTGGGCGCGCGGGCGCATCGCCTCGACCCGGCGCACGGTGAAGGGGTTGGCGACCCTGCGCCGCAGCCGGCTGTGCTCCGGCGGGTCCATGCTCAGCATCGAGGTGCGGGGCAGGCCGGCCGAGACGATGCGGGGCACGTCCTCGCCCGCGGCGGCGGCCCGGCTGAACCGGGGGTCGGCCAGCACCGTCCTGACGTCGGCGTGGCGGGTGACCAGCCAGGCGTCGCCGCCGTAGGGCAGGCTCACCCGCAGCACCGGCTGCTCGCCGCAGGCCTCGGCCAGCTTCGGGTCCACGTCGAGCTGCTCGGCCGGACCGAACGGATAGGCCCGCGGTCCCTCTTCTGTCGCGGTCATCGTGTCAGTCCTTCCAGTCCTGGCGGGCGGTCACAGGGACGCGCTCTTGCCGCCGTCGATGACGAGGTTGCTGCCGGTGATCCACGAGGCGCGCCGGGAGACCAGGAAGCCGACCGCCTCGGCGATGTCCTCGGTCTGGCCGATCCGCCCGAGCGGGACCTCGTCGGCCCAGTCCCCCTCCGATTCCATGCCGAGATAGTCGACGATCTTCTCGCGCGCCTCATCCGCCCCGGGAGTCATCACGTTTCCCGGGGAGATCGCGACGACCCGGATTCCGTCCGGCGCCAACTCGACCGCGAGGCCCCTGCTGTACACCTCCAGCGCGGATTTCGCGGCGGCGTAGTGCAGGATCATCGGGTAGGAGGAAATGGTCGCGATGGAGGAGAGGTGCACGATCACCCCGCCGCCGGCCGCGCGCATGGCCGGCACGAGTGCGGCATTGAGCCGGACGGCGGCCAGGAAATTGATGTCGACCGTGTACTGCCAGTCGTTCTCGATTTCCAGCGCGGTCTGGAAGGCCCGGCAGCCGCCCGCGTTGTTGACCACGATGTCCACCCCGCCGAGGGAGTCCAGCGCGGCGTCGGCGAACGCCCGCACCCCGGCCGGCGAGCTGAGGTCGGCCTGGATGAACTTGGCCGCGGACGGGGTGTGTTCGGTGGGGTTGCGGGCGGAGGTGACGACGGTGGCGCCCGCGTCGAGCAGGTGCTGCACGATCGCGGCGCCGATGCCCCGGCTGCCGCCGGTGACCACGGCCCGTTTGCCGTCCAAGTCGTGGGAAATCTGCGCGGTAAGGCGACTCTCGCTCACCCTGGGTTCCGCCACCTTTCGTTCCTGGGAAATTCCTTTCCGCGGCACTGGTCGGCAGGGGAATCAATTCTCCAGTTGCGACCCAGAAGGCGACGCGGAACCACCTGCACCACTATCCGTGATCTCCCGGACACGGTCAACATGATTGTGTCGATGCCGTGGATCGCCTGAGGCAATGCAGCACGGACAAGAGCACCCGCTGGACGCCGCGATCAACAGGGCCGATAATCGTGTGTTACCTATGTGCGGCCGACCACACCATTTTCCGCACGGCCCGGCGGCGATTCGCCGGAGCGGCGGAGAAGGCGCACACGGAATGTTCACACCATGAGTGCCGAGAACTCGGGAGAAAGCATGTCCAGCTTGGACGAGCCGTTCGTCGTGGGTGATCTGACGGTCCCCAACCGCATCGTGATGGCCCCGATGACCAGGATGCAGTCCCCCGGCGGCGTGCCGGGCGAGGAGGTCGCCGAGTACTACGCCCGCCGGGCGGCCCACCAGGTCGGACTGATCATCACCGAGGGCACCTACGTCGACCGCGCCGCCGCCCGCGCGTACGACCACGTGCCCCACTTCCACGGCGAACAGGCGCTGGCCGGCTGGGCGCGCGTGGTGCGGCGGGTGCACGAGGCCGGCGGCCGGATCATCCCGCAGCTGTGGCACACCGGGGTCGTGCGCACCGGGACGGAGCCGCCCGCCGAAGGCCCGTCCGGGATCGGCCTGGACGGCGTCCCGGCCGGGCGGGCCATGACCCAGCGGGACGTCGACGACACGGTGGCCGCCTTCGCCGAGGCCGCGGCGACCGCCGAGCGACTCGGGTTCGACGGCGTCGAACTGCACGGCGCGCACGGCTACCTGATCGACGACTTCCTGTGGAGCGGCACCAACCGGCGCACCGACCGCTACGGCGGCGACCCGGCCTCCCGCGCCCGCTTCGGCGCCGAGATCGTGCAGGCCGTCCGCGCGGTCGTCAGCCCGGGCTTCCCGGTCTTCTTCCGGTTCTCCCAGTGGAAGGTCGGCAACTACGGGGCCCGCATCGCGCAGAGCCCGGCCGAGCTGGAGCAGCTGCTGACCCCGCTGGCCGACGCCGGGGTCGACGCGTTCCACGGCTCCACCCGGCGCTACTGGCAGCCCGAGTTCGACGGCAGCGACCTCAACCTGGCCGGCTGGGCGCGCAAGCTCACCGGCAAGGCCGCCGTGACGGTCGGCTCGGTCGGCCTGGACCAGCAGTACGGCGAGGGCGAGTTCGCCCAGGGCTACACCAGCCGGGCCGGCGTGACCGGCATCGACGAACTGCTGGCCCGCCTCAAGCGCGACGAGTTCGACCTCGTCGCCGTCGGCCGCACCCTGCTCGCCAATCCGGACTGGGCCGCCAGGGCGCTGCGCGGCGACCTCTCCCGGACCGTCCCGTACGACCCGGCGGTGCTCACCAGCCTGGCCTGACAGGGCCGTTCGACGAACGGGCGCCCGGAAGCCGGGCCGCGACCTCGGTCGCGGCCCGGCTTCCGGGTTTCGGGGGCGGTCCGCGGAACGGCCTACCGCAGGCCCAGCTCCCTGCGGATGACCGCGTACCACTCCTCCGTCATGCGCCGCGCGGTGGCCTCGTCGAAGACGTTCGCGTCGTACTTGAGGAAGACCTTGAACCCCTCGCCGTCCCGGTAGGACTCGGCAGCGAGGACGTACTCCCCGGCGTAGGGCAGGTCGTCGAACAGCCGCAGGTCCAACTCCCCGGGCGCGGCCGGGGCCGCGTTGGTCAGCAGGTCGGCGCCGTCGAAGTTCTGGAACAGGAAGTTGGTCAGGACCAGCGGTTCGTCGTCCGCGCCCACGGCCCGGGCGATCTCCAGCAGCGGGTAGCCGCCGTGCTCGATGCCGCCGACCACCTTGCGCTGCAGGGACTTCAGCAGCTCGGGGAAGCCGCCGACGGCCGTGCAGCGGATCGGCAGGCAGTTCGCGAACTGGCCGACGACGTCCTGGAACCGCTCCTCGTAGCGGGCGACCGCCGTCATGCCGAGGACCAGGTCGTCCTGCCCGGTCAGCCGGTGCAGGAACCGCACGTACGTCGCGAACAGCACGGTGGCGACGCTGACCCGGTGCTCGCGCGCCGCGTCGGCCAGGGCGACGGCCAGCGGCGGCGGCAGCTTGACCGTCGCCACGTCCACCCGGGGCATCCGCTTGGGGTCGTACGGCCGGTCGTAGGGCAGCGCGAGCGCCGGTCGATGACCTGCCAGCTCCCGCAGCCAGTAGTCCCGGTGCTGCCGCGCGCGCGGGCCGGCGAGCAGCGCCTCCTCCCAGGCGACGAAGTCGCCGTAGTCGGCGCGGCTCACGCTCCCCCGGCCCTGGTAGGCCTCCTTGAGCGTGCGGATCAGGACAGCCGTGGACGTGCCGTCCAGCAGGATGTGGTGCGCGGTGATCAGCAGCAGGCGCCGCCGCCCGGCGAGGGAGACCAGGTGCGCGCGGACCAGCGGGCCCGTCGCCAGGTCGAACGGGAGGTTCACCAAGTCCCGCAGCCCGGCCAGTTGGGCGGCGCGCTTGGTGGCCGTGAGGTCGACCCGTTCGAAGGACGGCGCCCGGCCCGGGTCGATGTCCATGAACGGCACGCCGTCCCGCTCGCCGAAGACGGCGCTCAGCACCGGGTGGATGCCGCTCTGGGCACGGACCGCCCGCTCCAGGGCGGCTTCGTCCAGCTCGCCGTGGATCTCGAAGAGGAGCGGGAGGTTGTAGGCGGTCGACTCCGGCGAGCGCTGCTGGTCGCGGTACATGGTCAGCTGGCCGCACGAGAGGTTCCACCGCTCGCCCGCCGGGCCGGCCTGGGCATCCGCCGTGGCCGTCGCGGCGGCCCCTGCACCGGCGAAGTGGGCGCACAGGCCGTCGACGGTCTCGACGTCGAAGAGCAGGGTCGCGGAGACGTCGTCACCGAACTCCTCGCGCAGGGCGTTGGTGAGCTGGAGGACCAGGATCGAGTCCAGGCCGTAGTGGGTGAGCGGGGCCGCGGTGTCGATCCGCTCGGCCGGGATGCCGAGCACGGCCGCGGCCTTGTCGAGGATGAGCGCGGACAGGTCGGAGCGCGACGCCGGTGCGGCGGAGGGAGCGGGGGCGGGCACGGGGCTCGCGGCCGGCGGGGCGGGCGCGGGCTCCGGCCGGGGCGTCGGCACCACGGCAGGTACCGCAGCAGGCACGGCAACAGGCGCCGCGACAGGCGCCGCAGCAGGCACCGGCCGGGTGACGCCCTTCGGCCTGGTCCCGACCGCCTGCCGGGCCACCCCGTCGCTCTCCGCCGCGATGACCTGCTGTCCCAGCGGCAGCGCCTGCGACAGCGGGAACACCACCGTCCCGAAGCCCTCCCCCGCCAGCACGTCCCGCCAGTTCTCCGGCGACAGCGCCGGCGAGCCCGGGATCCGCAGCGACCGGTCGTCGAACAGCCACCAGCCTTCCAGCAGCCCGAAGGTGACGTGGCTGAACAGGTCGAAGGCCGACAGTTCGTTCAGCAGCAGCCACCCGCCGGCCCGCATCGCGGCCTTGGCGTTGCGCAGGGTGTTGCGGGTGTCCTTGGTCGCGTGCAGCACGTTGGCCGCGATCACCAGGTCGAACCCGCCCTCGCCGACGTCCTGCCCGGCCAGCGGCCGTTCGATGTTGAGCAGTCGGCAGTCCAGGTAGGGCACGCCCGGCCCGTAGGTGGCGCGGGCGTGGTTGAGGAAGGCCTTGGAGAGGTCCGTGTAGACGTACGTCTCGATGCTCTCCTGGTACGGCTTGAGCGCGGCGAACATCCCGGCGCTGGTGCCGCCGGTGCCGGCGCCGATCTCCAGGATCCGCAGCCGCGCCCCCGGTTCACGGCGCAGCCGCTCCGACACGACGGCGACGGCGGCGCCGGCCATGGCGCGGTTGAACACGTCCGCGACGTGGTTGTTGCGGTAGCAGCCCTCCACCAGCTCCACCGAACCGCGCGGGAACATGATGTCGGTGGGCCTGGTCCGGCCGGTCACGATGTCCGGCAGCGCCCGGAGCATGGCGGAGGCCAGCCGCAGTTCGGCCTTGCGGTCGGCGTCGGCCGACCAGGACTCGCACTGCCGGTCCCACTGCGCGAGCACGGTCTCCGCGAGCACGCCTTCCGCCGGCCCGGCCGGGACGGTGGCCCGCCGGGCGTGCTCCAGCCAGTCGGCGTACACCGGCAGGATCGCGGTGTGGTCGACGGTCGCCAGCTGGGCCGCCAGGACCTTCGCCAGCCACGGGTCCCGCTCGGTCCGGCGCCACCGCACGACCTCGTCCATCAGGCCGTCCACGCTCTCCGGCGCGAGCAACAGCTCGCCGCGCACCCGGGAGGGCGTCCGGCCGTGCACGGTGACCTGGGTGGCGCGGTCGAAGTTCGCCAGGGTGTTGTGCTGGTTGGTCTTCACGAAGGCCAGCTGCCGCTGTTCCCCGCCGAGCAGGGCGTCCAGGGCGGCGAGCCCCTCGCGCGGCTCGATCGACACCAGGCCGACGCGGCTCAGCCGCTCCCGGTAGAACTCGGAGGTGACGCTCCCGAGGTTGCCCCACCACCCCCAGTTCATGACCCTGACGGGGGTGTCCCAGTGCTGTCCGAGCGCGTGCGCGTAGGCGTCGCTGAAGGTGCAGCCGGCCGCGTAGTTGCCCTGGCCGGCCGCCGTCGTGAAGGACTGCATCGACGACAGCAGCACGGCGAAGTCCAGTTGCTCGCCGTCGAAGACCTCGGCCATCGCCGTCGTGACGTCGACCTTGGCCGCCAGCCCCGCGCGCAGGGTGGCCTCGTCCATCCGGGCGAAGGTGCTGTCCCGCAGGACGAGCGCGGCCTGCACGACCCCGTCGATCCGCGGGTGGCGCTCCTTGACCTCGCCGACGGCCCGGCGCAGCGCGGCCGGGTCCCCGGCGTCGGCGCTGAGGTAGCGGACGGTGCCGCGTCCCTGGACGGAGCGGAGCCGTTCCTCGATGGCCGCGTCGGGTGCGCTGCGGCCGATCCAGGTGACGTGCGCGCCGTACTGCCGGACCACGTGCTGGGTCCAGGCGGTGCCCAGGCCGCCGGCGCCGCCGATCACCACGTAGACGCCGCCCTCGCGGTAGACCGGTCGCGCGGGCGTCTCGCACGGCGCCCAGTGCCGGGCCAGCCACTGGCCGGCCCGTCGGACCCAGGCGTCCTCGGACGAGCGGGCGGGCAGGGCGGTGAGGTCGGCGGGCCAGTCGGGGCCGTCGAGGTCGACGCGCCGGACGGTCCACTGCTCGTACTCGCGCCCCAGGGAGCCGAACAGGCCGTGCAGCCCGGCGTGCGCCGGCTGGACGGGGTCGTCGGCGTGGGTGGCGAGCGCGCGGGTGGTGACCAGCGTGATCCCCAGCGGCCGGGCGTCGTACCCGGCTTCGATCAGCGCCTTGATCAGGCGGAACGCGGCGACGACGCCGTCGTTCTGGGCGGCCGTGTACCCGGCGGCGTCGACGGGGTCGAGCTTGGGCTCGGGCGCCGTCCAGACCAGGTGGTCGACCGGTCCGAGGTCGCGCAGTGCGGCGGTCACCTCCTCGACGGAGGCGGACGGCGGCAGCGGCCAGGTCAGGGCGCCGTCGAGCGGTGTCGGTCCGCCGACGACCAGGACCCGGTCGGTGCGAGCGGGTACGGGCGCGTCGGTGGCGGTGGTCGGGTCCCAGACGGGCGCGTACAGCGCGGGCTCGCTCCGGACGGTGCGGCGCGAGGTGTAGCCGGTCAGCCGCACGCAGACCGCGCCGTCGGCGTCGACCAGGTCGATGTCGAGCTTGTCGAGCGGCCCGGCCGCGCCGCCTCGCACCACGGCCCACATCGCCGACTGGCACGGGGCGTACAGGTCGAGCCGGTCCAGGGCGAACGGCACGGCGGTGTCCCGCATGCCGGTGAGGTGGGGCGCGACGGCCGCCTGAATCGCCGAGTCCAGCATCGCGGGCGCCAGCGGTCCGGGCTCCGCCGAGCCGGGCAGGGCCAGTTCGGCGAGGACGAGACCGGAGCCGACGTGCGCCTGCCGGATCGCCCGCAGGCTCGGGCCGTGGTCGATGCCCATCGCCACCAGGGCCTCGTGGATCCGCTCGCCGGACACGGTCTCCCGGCAGTCCGCGCGCAGCGCGGCGAGGTCGACCGGTGCCGGGCGCGGGGCGTCGGACGACGCGATGGCGCCCTCGCAGCACACGGTGGAGCCGGTGCCGATCTCGAACCGGTGCCCGCCCTGCTCGCTCGCGCGGACCTCGACCCGGACGTCGACCGGGGTGTCCGAGACCTCCAGCGGCTGCACCCACGTGACGTTGCGCATCCGCACCCGGGTGGCGCCCAGCGCCTTGCGGGCGAGGTCGAGGTAGGCGACCGCGGGCAGGAGGTGACGGCCCTGCACCACGTGGTCGCGCAGCAGGCCGTCCGTGCGGGTCAGCGTGACTCCGGTGCCGTCACCGCTGGTGCCGCCGTTGCCGGTGCCGCCGTTGCTGCTGCCGGCGGTCGGAGCCCAGTGGCGGTCGCGGGCGAACGGGTAGGTCGGCAGCGGGATCCGTCGGCCCTCGGCGGGCGCCAGGTCGTCGTCGGGCAGCCGGGCCGGGACCGTGCCGTCCAGCACCTGGACCAGCTCGTCGCGGTCGCGGACCACGCAGGCGAAGCGGTGGGCGAAGCGTTCCCGGCCGACGGCCAGGGTGTAGGCGAGGTCGCCGAGGTCGATCGACGCGTGGGCGCGGACGTGGAGCGCCAATCGGCGCCGCTGTTCGAGGAGTTGTTCCTCCGTCCGCGCCGAGAGGACCACCACGTGGTCCGTCCGCGGCGCGACGGCGGTGCGCGCGACGGCGTCGGCGACGGCCGGGGCCTCCTCGATCACCAGGTGCGCATTGGTGCCGCTGGCGCCGAAGGAGCTCACCACCCCGCACCGCGGCACCCCGGCGGGGCTCTCCCAGTCGTGGGTGCGGGTGCTCAGGTAGAACGGGCTTCCCACCAGCGGGATCGCCTCGTTGGCGGTCTCGAAGTGCAGCGAGGCGGGGATCTTCCGGTGCTTGATCGCCAGCAGCACCTTCAGCACGCCCGCGATGCCCGCCGCGAACTGGGTGTGGCCGATGTTGGTCTTCAGCGAGCCGACCGCGCAGTACTCCGTCCGGTCGGTGCGGGCGCGGAACGCCCGGTTCAGCGCCTGGAACTCGATCGGGTCGCCGAGCTTGGTGCCGGTGCCGTGCGCCTCAACGAGTCCGATCCGCTCCACGTCGACGCCGAACCGCTCGTACACCTCGCCGAGCAGGCTCTCCTGGGACACCGAACTCGGCGCGGTGATCCCGTTGGTGGCGCCGTCCTGGTTGACGCCGCTGGCCTTGATCACGCCGTGGATGTGGTCGCCGTCGGCCAGCGCGTCCGCGAGCCGCTTGAGCACCACGACCCCGACGCCCTCGCCGGGCACGAAGCCGTCGGCGCGGTGGTCGAAGGTGTGGCAGCGGCCGGTCGGCGACAGCATCCCGGCGCGGCCCGCGAGCCGGTACAGCCGCGGCGTGGACTGGAGGAACACCCCGCCCGCCAGCGCCATCGAGGTCTCGCCGGACCACAGGTCCTTGCAGGCCAGGTCGATCGCCACCAGCGAGCTGGAGCACGACGTGTCGACGGCGATCGCCTGGCCCTTGAGGTCGAGGAAGTACGACACCCGGCTCGGGATGACCGAGGTCATGTTGCCCCACAGGGTCTGCGCCGGCGCCTCCGGATCCAGCAGCCCCTGGTAGTCGCCGGCCCACGCCCCGACGTAGACGCCGCAGCGCGCCCGGCCCATCCGGCCCGCGTAGCCGGCGTCCTCCAGGGCCTTCCAGGACTCTTCGAGCAGCAGCCGCTGCTGCGGGTCCATCACCGCGGCCTCGGTGCCGGAGATGTTGAAGAACATCGCGTCGAACTCGTCGATGCGGTCGAGGAAGCCGCCCCGGGTGCAGGCGCTCAGGCCGTCGAGGTCGAACCGGGTCGCCTCGGTGACCAGGTCGTCGCCGTCGGCCAGGTGCGTCCAGAGTTCGTCCAGCGAGTCGGCGCCGGCGAACCGGCCGCTCATGCCGATCACCGCGATCGGTCCGCGCTCCGCGCTCCCGGTGCCGCCGTGCGGCTGCCCGGCCGCCACGGGCCGTGCGGGCCGCACGACCGGTGGCGGGGTGCTCTCCCGTTCGTCGGCGGGCTCCGTCGCTCCCTCCGTGTGGACGATGACGCCCCGGTACTCGGCGAGCAGGTGCTCGGCCAGCCGGTCGGCCGTGCTGAAGTCGAAGACCACGCTCGTCGGCAGGTCCAGCGTCAGCGCGCCGTTGAGCTGGTCCACCACGCGGATCGCCAGGATCGAGTCCAGGCCGTAGTCGGCGAACGCCAGCCCGCCCTCGACCTCCTCGACCTCCATGGCCAGCGCGCGGGCGATCTTCTCCCGCACCACGGCAGGCACGATCTCGTCCAGTCCCCTGTGCGCGACGGCGGGTTGGACGATCGGCGCCGCGATCGGTGCCGCGATCTGCGCGGGCGTCGGCACGGACTCGGGTGCGACCGCGAGCGCGGGTGCCGGCGTCTGCCGGGTCAGGTCGCCGATCCAGAACCGCTCCTTGGCGAACGGGTACGTCGGCAGCGACACCACCCGGCGTGGCGCGCCCTGGCGCAGGCGCTCCCAGTCCACCTCGGCGCCGGCCGCCCACAGCGCTGCCAGCTTGGACAGCTTGCCGGCCGCGATCCACTGCCGGACCAGCAGTTCCTGGAGGTCGCCGTCACCGGTGATCTCGGCGAGCAGTCCGCCGGATTCCCCGGCGGTGCCCCGGTGCCCCCGGCCGCCCCGCAGGGCGGCCCTCAGCTCCGCCGTCGACGAGACGGCGACCGCGTACCGCTCGGCCATCGCCTCCCGCCCGACCTGGAGCGTGAAGGCCAGGTCGGCGAGGGCGGTGTCCGGGTTGCGGTCGAGGAATCCGGCCAGCCGGTCGACGGACGCGGTGAGCTGGTCGGGAGTCCTCGCGGAGAGGACGACGACGTGTTCGGCCTGTTCGGCCTGTTGGGGTTGTCGGGCTTGTTCGGCGCCGTTGCTCGCGCCGTCGGTGGGCTGCACGGAATACTCCTCGACGATCACGTGTGCGTTCGAGCCGCCGGCACCGAAGGAGGACACCGCCGCGATCCGCGGGCCGTCGGAGTGCCACGGGCTCAGTTCGCGCTGGACCCGGAACGGGGTCCGTTCGAAGCTGATGTTCGGGTTGAGCTGTTCGGCGTGCAGGCTCGGGACGAGTTGCCGGTGCTTGAGCTGGAGCAGGACCTTCGTCAGGCCGGCCACCCCGGCCGCGGCCTCCAGGTGGCCGATGCCGGACTTCACCGAGCCGATCGCGCAGAACTGCCGCTCCGCGGTGTCCCGTTCGAAGGCCTTGGTCAGGCCCGTGATCTCGATCGGGTCGCCCAGTTCGGTGCCGGTGCCGTGCGCCTCGACGTAGCCGACCTGCCGGGCGGAGACCCCGGCCTGGTCCAGCGCCCGCCGGACGACATCGGCCTGGGCGACCGGGCTCGGCACGGTGTAGCCGGTGGAACGGCCGCCGTGGTTGACGCTGGAGCCCCGGATCACCGCGAGCACGCGGTCCCCGTCGGCCACCGCGCGGGACAGCGGCTTGAGCAGCACGCACCCGACGCCCTCACCGGGCACGAACCCGTGGCCGCCGGTGCCGAAGCTGCGGCAGTGCTGGTCGGGCGAGAGCATCCCGGAGCGGCACAGCTCGACGTAGTCCAGCGGGTGCGCGTAGAGGTTCACGCCACCGGCGATCGCCACCTCGCAGGCGCCGCGCCGGAGTTGTTCGCACGCCTCGTGGATCGCGGTCAGCGAAGCCGAGCACATGGTGTCGATCGTCAGGCTCGGCCCGCGCAGGTCGAGCAGGTAGGAGGCGCGGGCGCTCAGCGAGGCGAACGACAGGCCGGGCACCACGAGTTCGCCCGAGGGCAGCCGGCCCACCTCGTGCCGGGCGTGGCCGACCTTGGTGACGCCCGCGAACACCCCGACCCCGTGGCCGTGGCGCTCGGCGAGGCGCGCCCTCGTGTACCCGGCGTCCTCCAGCACCTCCCACGCCGCCTGCACGAACAGCCGCTCCTGCGGGTCCATAGCGTAGGCGTCGCGCGGGGCGATGCCGAAGAACCGGGGATCGAACGCGGCGAAGTCGTCCAGGAAGCCGCCCCACTTGCTGTAGCTGCGGCCGGTGGCCACCGCCGTGTTGCGATCGGGCTCGAAGAAGCCGTCCAGCGGCCAGCGGTCCACCTCGCGGACGCAGTCGCGGCCCGCCGTGAGGTTCTCCCAGAACTCGTCCAGGTCGGCGGCGCCCGGGTAGCGGCCGCTCAGCCCGATCACCGCGATCGGCTCGTCGGCGCCGGGCGCCGGCCGGTCGGGGACGGCGGTCGGCCGAGCGCTGGTGGCCCGCTGTTCGGCAGTCGCCGCCGGCTGGTCGCCCGCCACCGGCTGGTCGGCCGTGGCCGCCTGCCGGCGCGCCGGTTCCCGCCGGAGGCCGGCGAGTTGACCGGCCACGGCCCGCAGGGTCGGGTGCTCGTAGAAGATCGTCGAGGAGACCTCGGGGTAGGTCCGCACCAGCTCCCGGTTGAGCTGGATGACCATCACCGAGTCCAGGCCGATGTCGACCAGCGGGCGGTCGGGGTCGACCGCGCCCGGGGCGAGCCCGCTGACCTCGGCGAACAGGGCGAGGAGGTGGCCGAGGACGTTCGGGTCGGCGCCACGGACGGGAGCCTCCGGAACGGGAGCCGTCGGCGCGGGAGTTGTCGGCGCGGCGGCCGGGGCCGGTGTCCCGGTCGGCACCCGCGTCGGGTCGCCGTGGTGCACCCACACCTGGTCCGCCCCCGCGTTCCAGGCGTCGACCAGCGCCGTGAGCCCGGCTTCCGTGGGCATCGGCGCCAGCCCCCGGTCCTCCCACAGGTAGGCCCGGGTCCGCTCGCCGACCTGCATGCCGCCGTCCTCCCACAGCGGCCAGGCGATGGACAGGGTGCGCCCGCGGCGCAGCCCCTCGGCGACCCGCGCGTTGCGCGCGGCGGCGAACTCGTCGAGGAAGGCGTTGGCGGTCGCGTAGTCGGACTGCCCCGGGTTGCCGGTGACAGCGGCGCCCGAGGAGAAGGTCAGCACGAACTCCAGCGGGCAGTGCCCGGTGGCCCGGTCGAGGTGCACGAGGGCGTCCACCTTGGTCGCGAGGACCTCGTCCCACTGCTCGGCGGTCTTGTCCGCGAGCAGCGAGTCCCGCACCACGCCGGCGGCGTGCACGATGCCGGTGACGGCGCCCGCCTCGGCGATCAGGTGCCGCACCTCCTCCCAGCGGGAGACGTCGGCGCGCACGTACCTCGCGTCCGCGCCGGCCTGCCGCAGCTCGGCGAGCAGGCGGTCGATCCGGCCGTCCTGCGGCGAGCGGCCGGCCAGTACGACGGTCGGCCGCCGGACGTCGGCGGCGATGCGCCGGGCCGTCGAGGCGCCGATCCCGCCGGCCCCGCCGGTGATCAGGTACACGCCGCCGTCCCGCCAGGGCTTGCCGGAGGCCGTTCCCGCACCCGGGCCCGGGAGTTCGGCCGGGGCCCAGCTGCGCGTGTGCCGGACACCGTCGCGGTAGAGCACCAGGTCGTCGGCGGCACGGGCGTTCTCCGCGACGGCGGCGGCCAGGTCGGTGCCGTGGACGCCGTCGATGCCGATGACCTGGCCGACGATCCGCGGGTTCTCCTTGGTGACGGTCCGCAGCAGGCCCGCGAGAGCGAGGTCCGCCGTGACGACCTGGACGAGCGTGGTGCCGTCCCGGGCGTCGAGGCCGCGGACGGTTTCCAGCAGTTGCCACGACAGGTCGCGGAACCGGCTCTCCGGCCGCTGCTTGACCGTGTCGAGGCGGATCGCCTCGGGTACCTCCCCGTCGACCCCGCACAGCACGACGACGCGCCGGTCGTACCGGCCGGTCGCGGCGGCGGGCGTCGGCGTCCAGCGGGCGGTCAGCAGGGTCGTGCCGCTCTCCTGCCGGGTGCCGGGGGCCCAGAAGCGGTCCCGGGCGAACGGGTATCCGGGCAGGTGCGCGCGCCGGGGCGTGCCGTCGCCGAGCAGCGAACGCCAGTCGACGGCGCCCCCGCCGACCCACCGCCCGATCGGCTCCGGCTCGGCTCCGCGCTCGCCGGTGGCGACGAACGCCCGCAGCCCGTCGACGAGTTCGGAACGGGACGAGACGACCCAGCCGACCCGTTCCGCCATCTCCTCGCGGCCGACCTGGAGGCTCCACGCGACGGACCGCAGCGACACCTGCTCCGACTCCGGGGACTCCAGGTAGGCGAGCAGGCCCCGGGCCCGGTCGGTCAGCTGCCGGGCGGTGCGGGCCGACAGCGGCACCGCGACCGGCCCGCCGTCGCCCTCCCCGTCCCGGTCGCCGCGTACGTACTCCTCGACGACCACATGGGCGTTGACGCCGCCGAACCCGAAGCTGCTCACCCCGGCACGCCGCGGCGCGGGGCCGCCGGCACCGCTGCGGGGGCGCGGCCAGGCCTCGTTGTCCCGCACGATGTGGAACGGGCCGCCGGCCAGTTCGATGTACGGGTTGACCTCCTGGAGGTGCTGAGTCGCGGGCAGCACGCCGTGCTTGAGCGCGAGCAGCACCTTCAGCAGCCCGGCGATGCCCGCGGCCGACTCCAGGTGGCCGATGTTGGTCTTGACCGAGCCGAGGCCGCACGCCCCGTCGTCGCTGCGGCCCAGCCGGCGGAACGCGGTGCGCAGCGCCCGGACCTCCACCGGATCGCCGAGGGCCGTGCCGGTGCCGTGGGTCTCGATGTAGCCGATGGTGTCCGGGTCGAGGTCGCCGACGGCGGCCGTCACCAGCTCGGCCTGGGCGTCGGCGTTCGGCGCGGTCAGCGAGTTGGCCCGGCCGCCGTGGTTGTACGCGCTGCCCCGGATCACCCCGAGGATCGCGTCACCGTCGCGCTCCGCCGCCGCCAGCGACTTGAGCACCACCACCCCGACGCCCTCGCCCCGGACGTAGCCGTTCGCGCCCGCGTCGAAGGTCTTGCAGAGGCCGTCCGGGCTGAGCATGCCCGCGCGGTGCGCGCTGACGAAGGTGTCCGTGCTGAGCAGCACGTTGACCCCGCCCGCGACGGCCAGGTCGCAGGTGCCGGAGCGGATCGCCTCGATCGCGCGGTGCACCGCCACCAGCGAGCTGGAGCAGGCCGTGTCGATCGGCTCGCTCGGGCCGCGCACGTCGAGCAGGTAGGAGATGCGGTTGGCCAGGATCGAGTGCGTGGTGCCGGTCGAGGTGAAGGCGTCCGGTCGCACGCCGAGCGTGGCGAGCAGCGTCGCGTAGTCGTTGCCGGTGACGCCGATGAACACGCCCGTGTTGGTCGGCAGGTCGGCGGGTCGGTACGCGCTGTCCTCCAGCGCCTGCCAGACCGTCTCCAGGACGAGGCGGTGCTGCGGGTCCATCAGTTCGGCCTCGCGCGGCAGGATGCGGAAGAAGCCGGCGTCGAAGGCGTCGATGTCGTCCAGGGCTCCGATCCGTTGGGGGAAGTCCTGGGCCTCGATGGCTTTGCGCTGCTCCTCGTCGTAGCGGTGCAGCGGGAACGCGGTGACGGAGTCCTTGCCCGCCAGCAGGTTCGCCCAGTACTCGTCCAGGTCGCGGGCGCCCGGGAAGCGCCCGGCCGCGCCGATGACGGCGACCGGCCGGCGCGGGTCGGGCCCGGTGCGGACCGGCTCCGACTCCGGCTGGGGCTGGGACTGGGGTTGGGGCTGGGGCTGGGGTTGGGGCTGGGGCTGGGGTTCGACCTTGATCTTGACCCCGGCCTCGGCCTTCACCTCGGCCTTCACCTCGGCCTTCGCCGTGGCACCGTGCTCGTCGACCAGGTGGGCACCCAGCGCCTCCAGGGTGCTGACGTCGAAGAACACCGCCGGGCTGACCACGACCCCGAACCGCTCGTGGATCTCCTTCGCGAAGGTCACCAGCGAGATGGAGTCGAAGCCGAACGCGTCCAGTCCGGTACCCGGGTCGAGCTCCTCCGGCTCGAACTTGAGGATCTCGGCGGCGATGGAGCGCAGGACGTCCACGACACCCGACACCGCCGACACCACTGGTACATCCTGCTCAGCCGGTACGACCGGCTCCCGCTCTCGCACCGGGCGGGCCTGCGGCGCCGGACGATCGCCCGGCGCCACCCCTCCGGTACCGCGCCGCACCCCGGCCAGTTCCCCGACGACCTCGCCCGTGCCCCCGACCAGCAGGATCCGGTCGTCGCCGAGGACCACGTGCGTGACCGGCGAACCGGCCCGCACCCGGATCTCCCCGACCTGGTTGAGCGCGACCAGGGTCCAGTCCGGCGCCCCGGCGCGCTTGGCCTCCCACTGCACGCCCTGGGCGATCGCCGCGAGCACGAACGGCTCGACGGTGACGTTGCGCCGGACGTGGTCCTGCTGGAACGCGGGACTGCCGATGGTCAGCACCGTCCGGCCGTCCGGCGCGCGGAACACGCCCTCGACCGCGCACGAGGCCGGCTTGTAGTCCAGCCCGCCCTCGGCCAGTTCGGCCAGGAACTGCTCCCGGGTGAGGACCTCCCGCAGTCCGGCCGGCTCGACCCGGCCGGACGGCGCCGTGGCCGCCCCCCGCACGGTGAACTCGACCGCCGCCGTCCCGTCCCCGGTCCGGACGGTGCCGTGGCCGTCGGCGAACTCCGTGACGAGCCGCGTGGTCGTGGACCAGTCGACCGGCCGCAGCACGCGCAGGTCGTGGACCGACGCCTCGGCGGCGAACCCGCTGACCTTCGCGGCGGCCAGCGCGAGGTCCACCACGAAGGTGGGCACGATGGTCGGCGCCTTGGCCAGCCGGTAGCCGTAGTCGAGCAGGTCCGTGAGGTGGACGTCCAGGGCGTAGCGCAGGCCCCGGACGTCGGATTCGTTGCGCCCCAGGAAGGGGTGCAGCCGCTCGCGCAGCGCCAGCGGGGCCAGCACGGACGGTGCGCCGTCGGTCTGCTCGATCCAGCAACGCACCTTCTCGAACGGGTAGGCGGGCAGCGACACCCGGCGTGCCGTCGGCAGTTGGTCCCAGTCGACGCTCTTGCCGCCGGCCCAGGTGGCGGCGAGCTCGTGCGCGGGCAGCTCCCGCCGCCCGGCCAGGTAGCCGTCGACGGCCGCCAGCGCGGACCGCCGGTCCCCCGCCACGAACGCCCAGCGGTGCGGCAGTTCGTTCTTTCCGACCCGCAGGGTGTACGCGATGTCGGGGAGGTCGGCCTCCCGCGCCCCGGCGAGGTGGTCGCGGAAGACGGCCAGGTAGCGCCCGAGCGCGGCCTCGTTCATCGCCGAGAACACGAACAGCTGCTCACCGAAGGGCTCTTGGCGCACCGGCCGTTCGGGGTACTCCTCAAGGATGATGTGCGAGTTCATGCCGCCGGCGCCGATCGAGGTGATGCCGGCCCGCCGGGGGTGGGTGACCTGGCGGCCGTCCACCTCGGTGACCATCGGCTGCCAGTCGGCGAGCTTCTGCTGCACCTGGAACGGGGTGTCGGCGAAGTCGATGTCCGGGTTGAGCTCCGTGCTGTGCAGGGACGGCGCCAGCTTGCCGTGCCTCAGTTGGAGCAGCACCTTCGCCAGGCCGATCATGCCGGCCGCCGCGAGCAGGTGCCCCATGTTGGCCTTGACGGACCCGAGGGCGCAGAACTGGCGGTCCTCGGTGTACTTGCGGAACGCCGACGTCAGGGCGCGGACCTCGATCGGGTCGCCCAGCGCGGTGCCCGAGCCGTGCCCCTCGACGTAGCCGATCGTCCTCGGGTCGACGCCGGCGTCCTCGATCGCCTTCTGGATCGCGTGCGCCTGCATGCCCGGGTTCGGCACGGTGAAGCCGTTGCGCGTCCCGGCGTTGGACAGGGCGGTGCCCTTGATCACGGCGTACACGTGGTCGCCGTCGCGCTCGGCGTCGACCAGCGGCTTGAGCACGACCGCGCCGACGCCCTCGCCGAGGATGGTGCCGTCCACGCCGTGGCCGAAGCTGCGGATCACGTCGGAGGTGCCGGTGGTGAAGTGCTCCTCCGAGGAGGTGATCAGGTTGTACGGGTGCAGCATCAGGTTGACGCCGCCCGCGACGACCATCCGGCACTCACCGGCCCGCAGCATCTGCACGGCCTGGTGCACGCACGTCGACGAGGCGGAGCACATGGTGTCCAGGAAGATCGACGGCCCGGTCAGGCCGTAGAAGTAGGACAGCATGTTGGGCAGCGTCCCGGTGTAGCTGCCGCTCTGCGGCGCGCCCCTGGTCAGGCTGTTCTGGAAGCCGTACAGGTTGTAGTGGTTGCTCATGGTCCCCACGAGCACGCCGACGTCGCCCTGGTAGCGGCGGTGGATGGTCTGCCGCGAGTAGCCGGCGTCCTCCAGCGCCTCCACGCCCGACTGGAGGAACAGCCGCACCTCCGGGGACATCTGCTCGGCCTCGCGCTTGGAGATGCGGAAGTAGCGGGGGTCGAACTTGTCGAGGTCGCGGAGGAAGGTCCCGGTCCGGATCACGCTCTTGCCGCGGACGGACCGGTCGCTGTCGTGGATGGCCTCGTGGCCCCAGCGGTCGGCGGGCACTTCCTCGAAGGTGTGCCGGCCGTTCTCCAGCAGCTCCCACAGCTCGTCCATCGTGTCGGCGCCGGGGTAGCGCCCGGACACTCCGATGATCGCGATGTCGTGCCGGTCGTCGCGCGCGGGTTCGCGGACCACGGTGACGGCGGACGCGGCCGGGGCCTCGAACCGGGCGGCCGGGGCCTCGGGCTGGACCGCGGGGGCCTCGGTCTGAACGACCGGGGCTGCCAAGGCTTCCGGGGTCTCCGCGGTTTCCGGGCTTTCCGGGGTTTCGGCCGGACCGGTCGCCCCCAGCACCGCCTCCAGCTGCGCCCGCCGGGTCTCCACGAAGTGCGCGGCCACCTCGGCGATGTTCAGGTACTCGAAGAAGATCGTCTTGGACAGCGGCCCGAACACCTTCTCCAGCTGGGCGGTCACCCCGAGGATGCTCAGCGAGTCGATGCCGTACTCGATGAGGTTGGTGGTCGACTCGATGTGCTCCGGGTCGTGCCGCAGGACCTCGGCGACGACCCCCCTGAGCAGTTCCTCGGTGCGCTGCAGCAGGTCGCCCTCGCCCGCGCCGCCTGACGGAGCAGCGGTGGCGGACGAGGCGGTGGCCGGGGCCGCGGGGGCCGGGGCCGGGGCCGCCCGGCGTTGCGCGGCCAGGGTGGCCTTGGCGCCGTAGGCGACGACGAGGTGCGCGGGGGCGTCGGCGAGCAGGGCCCGGCCGAAGGCGCGCAGCCCGTCCTCGGTGGGCAGGTCCTCCCAGCCGCGCTCGCGGCGCAGGGAGTCGCGGGTGACCTCGTCCAGCGTCATGCCGCCGTCGGCCCACAGCGGCCAGCTGATCGCGACGGTCCGGCCGCTGCGCTCGCCCGCGTCGACCAGCGTCCGGCGGTGCCGGGCGAAGGCGTCCAGGAAGGCGTTGGCCGCCGAGTAGTCGGACTGCCCCGGGCTGCCGTAGACGCCGGCGACCGAGGAGAAGAGCGCGAAGAACTCCAGGTCGAGGTGGCGGGTCGCGGCGTCGAGGTTGAGCGTGCCGCGGACCTTCGGCGCCGTCACCAGGCGGACGTCGGCCAGGTCCTTGCGCAGCAGGTACTGGTCGCGCAGCAGGCCGGCCGCGTGCACGACGCCGTCGAGCGACCCGTGCTCGCGCACGATCGTGTCGACCGCGACGCGCACGCCTGCGGCGTCGGCGACGTCGACCGGCAGGTAGTGCGCGTCGACCCCTTCGGCGCGCAGGGCGTCCACCGAGCCCGCCGGGGAGCGTCCGCTCAGGACGACCGTCGCCCCCGCGCGGCCCAGGTAGCGGGCGAGGTGGCGGCCGATGCCTCCCAGGCCGCCGGTGACCCAGTAGACGCCGCCGGCCCGCAGCGCGGGCACCTGCGGTCCGGCGTCCAGTCGCGTCTCGACGGGCTCCAGCACCTGCCGGGTGCCGTCGGCGGTGTAGCGGACCTCGGTGTCGGCGGAGTCGTCGGCGCACTCCTCCCGCACGATCCGCGCGAGCTGCTCGGCGGAGGCCGCGTCCAGGCCGGCGACCCGGACGACCCGGCCCGAGACGAGCGGGTTCTCCAGGGCGACGGTGCGGAACAGGCCCGCCAGCGGTGCGTGGAAGTGGGTCGGTACCCGGGCGTCGATCAGGGCCACGAAGCGGTGCCCGGTCCGGGGAGAGGACGCGAGCACCTGCTGGACCTCGGCGAACACCTGCTCGGTCGCGGCGTCGACGCCGTCGGCCGGGCTCGCCCGGGTGATCTCCGGCAGGGTCAGGAGGTGCGCGGTGCGGGTGGCGCCGCCGTCCGCGTCCAGCGGCCGGTCGGTCCACCGGGTGGTCGCCGTGACGACGCGCGGGCCCGCGTCGGTGGTGCGCTGGGCGAGCCCCCGCAGGCTGGCGCTGATCACGCCGTCGCCGTCGCACAGGTCGATGTCGAAGGTGGTGAGCGACCCGGAGCCGGCGCTGCGTCGCACCCAGGCCCAGGTCTCGGCGGGGCAGGGCCGGTACACCTGGAGCTCGTCGAGGGTGAAGGGCAGCGTCGGGCCGGCGGCGGCGCCCGTCAGGACCACGGAGGTCTGGAAGGCGGCGTCCAGGACGCTCGGCGGCAGCACGCAGCCGTCGGCGCCGGTGGTCCGGATGCGGGCGATCGCCTCGTCGCGGCCCAGCCGGAGCCCGCGCAGCGCGCGCATGGCCGGGCCGTACTCCAGGCCCTGGGCGCGGAAGGCGGCGTAGACCTCGTCGGTGCCGCGGGTGGTGCGGCAGGCGGCGCGCAGGGCGTCCAGGTCCAGCGGTGACGGGTCCGGCAGGGTGACCAGTTCGGCGGTGCCGGTGCTGTGGACCGTCTCACCCTGCCGGAACTCGAACGCGATCGCGTCCTCGCGCGGCGTCAGCGCGAGGTCGACGTCGACCGGTTCGCCGACGACGATCGGCCGCAGCCACGCGAGGTCGCGCAGCCGGACGGCCCCCTCCCGGGCCGCCGCGCGCTCCACGGCGGCGCGCGCCATCTCCAGGTACGCGACCGCGGGCAGCACCCGCCGGCCGCGGACCAGGTGCGAGGCCAGGAAGGGCTCGGCCCCGGTGAACGTGGAGGTGTAGCGCTGCTGCGCCAGGTCGGAGGTGTTGCGGTGGACGAGCGGGTGCAGCAGCGCGGCGCCCGGCGCCTCGACGGGCGGCGTGACGTACCAGTGCCGGTCCCGGGCGAACGGGTAGGTCGGCAGCCGGACGCGACGCGCCCCGGGATGCCCGGGCCAGTCGGCGCCGCCCCCGTTCGCCCAGTCCTGCGCCGCCGCGACCAGTTCGGCCCCGGCCCCGGCGGGGTTGCGCACCTCGCCGTCCGCGACGGACTCCAGCGCGGCCGCGAGCTGCTCCCGGTCCGAGACCAGGAACACGGCCCTGACCCGCATCGCTTCGCGGCCGACCTGGAGCGTGTGGGCGATGTCGGCCAGCGCCTGGCGCGGCCGCAGCGCGGTCTCCGGTGCCAGCAGGTGGTCCCGCAGGCCACCCGCGAGCACCCGCAGCCGCTCCAGGTTCTTCGCCGACAGCGGGACGACGTACGGCCCCGCGGGCTCGGTGGTGCGGTCGGCCGGCCCGCCGAGGTGCTCCTCCAGCAGCACGTGGGCGTTGGTCCCGCCGAACCCGAACGAGCTGACGCCGGCCCGGCGCGGCACTCCGTCGCCGCCCGGCCACGGCCGGGTGTCGCCGACGATGTAGAACGGGCTGCCGTCCAGGTCGATCAACTGGTTCCTGGTCCGGAAGTTGACCGTCGCCGGGAGGGTCCCGGCGGCCATCGCGCCGATCACCTTGACCACGCCGGCCACGCCCGCGGCCGATTCCAGGTGGCCGATGTTGGTCTTGATGGAGCCGATGCCGGTGCTGTCCGGCCGCGGTGACGTCCCGTGGGCGTCGTGCAGGCTCTGGAAGGCGCGTTTGAGGCCGACGATCTCGATCGGGTCGCCGACCGGCGTGCCGGGCCCGTGGGCCTCGATGTAACTCACCGTCTCGGGCGTCACACCGGCGCGGGTGTAGACGTCCTCGATCAGCGCGGCCTGGGCGGCCGGGTTGGTGACGGTCAGCGAGTTGGTCTTGCCGCCGTGGTTGGTGCCGACGCCCTTGATCACCGCGTGCACGGGGTCGCCGTCCGCCAGCGCCCTGGCCAGCGGCTTGAGCAGCAGGACGGCGCCGCCCTCGCCCCGAACGAAGCCGTCCGCGTCCTGGTCGAAGGCGTGCGAGCGGCCGGTGGGCGAGAGCATGCTCGCCTTGCTGAACGCCACGAACAGCTTCGGCGACCAGCACAGGTTCACGCCGCCGGCCAGCGCCAGGTCGCAGTCGCCGTTGTGCAGGGCGGCGACGGCCTCGTAGAGCGAGACCAGGGAGCTGGAGCAGGCGGTGTCGTTGGCGATGCTGGGGCCGTGGAAGTCGAAGTAGTAGGACAGCCGGTTGGCGACGATCGAGTAGGCCGTGCCGGTCGGGAAGTAGGCGTCGGTCGGCACGTCGTCGCGTTCGATCAGCTCGGCGTAGTCGCCGTGGCACAGGCCCATGAAGACGCCCGTGCGGCTGCCCGCGAGTTCGCCCGCCCGGTAGCCCGCGTCCTCGATGGCCTTCCAGGCCAGCTCCAGCGCGAACCGCTGCTGCGGGTCCATCGTCTCCGCCTCGCGCGGGGAGATGTTGAAGAAGGCGGCGTCGAAGCGGTCGGCGTCCTCGACGAACCCGGCCCAGACGCTGTACGTCTTCTCCTCGCCGCCGCGCGGATCGCCGAAGTAGCGTTCCTTGGACCAGCGTTCGGCGGGCACCTCGGTGATCAGCGAGCGTCCGGCCGCGAGGTGGTCGAACAGCTCGACGAGGGTGTCGGAGCCGGGGAACCGCAGGGCCAGCCCGATGATCGCGATGTCGTCGGTACTCATCGGCTCTCCCCCACTCGCTGCACGGCACGGCGGTTGTCCACGGTCACCCGCAGGTTCAGCGCGGCGCTCGACGCTCCGGCCGGCGCCGTACCGCCGCCCCGCACGAACTGCTGGTGGAGCACGGCGGTCGTCAGCAGGTAGAGGAAGGTCTGGTCCTCCTTGGTGCTGACCTCCTCCACCGGCGAGGTCATGACCTTGTCGACCAGGCGCCGGGCGAACTTCGCGTCCAGGCAGCCGATCCCGGCCAACTCGTGGTCGGACAGCAGCAGTTCCAGGTAGTCCGGGCGGCTTTCCTTGAAGGCGGCGCTGCCCGGCGCGCGGTAGGGCTGCTTGGGGCGGCTGGTGGTCCACTCCGGGAGCTCGGCGCGGAACGCCTTCTTCAGGATGGCCTTCTCGACCTGGCCGTCGTCGTAGCGCAGGTTCACCGACGCGGCCGCGCGCACCACCGCGGGGTCGAGGAACGGGCAGCGGTTCTCCACGCTGTGCGCCAGCGCGGCCCGCTCCCCCTGCGTGGACAGCAGGAATCCGGGCAGCAGCGTCTTGTACTCCAGCCACTGCGCCTTGTGCATCGCGGTCATGTCCGCGTAGCCGGGAGTCCCGGCGACGAGGTCGAGCAGGTCGGCGAACGGGTCGATCCGGTCGGCGAGCAGCCGGGCCGCGAACCTCCCGTTCTGGTACCGCATCTCGTGGGAGAACAGGCCCGGCAGCCGTTCCACCGAGAACTGCTGGTACAGGCCGAGCAGGTGGGCCTGGTGGGCGGAGCCGAAGTGCTCCAGCTCCGGGTGCAGGCCGGCCAGCCGGGTGCGGCGCTCGCCGTCGGTCAGCTCGTTCCACCGCGCGCGCAGCAGGGTCTCGCGGAACAGCGAGTAGCCGAGGAAGGCCTCGTCGGCGCCCTCGCCGCTGAGGATGGTCTTGATCCCGGCGTCGCGGACGTGCCGGGACAGCAGGAACATCGGCACGAACGAGGTGCGGAAGGTCGGAACCTCCGCGTGGTACACGGCGGCCGGGAAGTGGTCGGTGATGTCCTCGCTGGTGATCGGGACGGCGGTGTGCAGGGTGCCCAGGTGCTCGGCGACCAGGCGCTGGCTGTCGGACTCGTCGAAGGACTTGTCCTGGAACGCCACCGAGAAGGTGCGGACCTCGTACGGGGAGAGCTGGGTGGCCAGCCTCGTCACGATCGAGGAGTCCAGGCCGCCGCTCAGGTAGACGCCGACCTCGACGTCGGAGCGCAGCCGCAGCTCCACGCTGGTGCGCAGGGTCTGCCGGAGCATGTCGATCGCCTCGGCCTCGGTGCCGTCGAAGCCGGGCACGTCGAAGTCGAGGTCCTCGTAGGGGCGCAGCGAGCGGCGGCCCGCGCTGATGGTCAACACGGAGCCCATCGGCAGCTGGCGCACGCCCCGGAACGGCGTGCGGTCGGGCAGCGGCGTCCACGCGGCGTAGGTGGTGGCCAGCTCCCTCGGGTCGAACTCGAAGCGGAAGCCGGGGAAGGCGCGGAACGCCTTCATCTCGGACGCGAACAGGAAGTCCCCGCCCGCGTCGGCGTAGAACAGCGGGCGCTTGCCGTAGCGGTCGCGGGCCAGCACCAGGTCACCGGTCGCCGCGTCCCTGATGGCGACGGCGAACGCGCCGTTGAACCGGGTGAAGCAGTCCGACCCCCACTGGATCCAGGCCTGGAGCACGACCTCGGTGTCGGAGTGGTCGGTGCGGAACGGGCGGCCGAGGCGCTCCAGTTCCGCGCGGAGTTCGATGTGGTTGTAGATCTCGCCGTTGAAGCAGATCCAGTAGCGCCCGGAGGGGTCGGACATGGGTTGCGAGCCACCGGCGAGGTCGACGATGGCCAGCCGCACCGCCCCCATGGCCATGCCGTCGTCGAGGTAGTAGCCCGCCTCGTCCGGCCCGCGGTGGTGGATGTTCGACAGCATCGAGGTGATGACCTCGGCGGTGGCACCGGGGTGCAGCGAGGTCGAGAGGAAACCAGCCAGCCCGCACATGATCCGTCCTTCTACTTCGCGGAGATCTTCTTGGTGACGAACTCGTCGATCGCGGTGAGCGAGACGAAGACGTTCACGAGGATGTCCTCCGGGGAGATCTCGACGGAGAACTCGGACTCCAGGAACTTCATCATCCTGACGTAGCCGAACGAGTCGATGACCCCCGCCTTGAACAGGTCGGTGTCCGGGGTGATCACGTCGTCGAACTCGAAGAGGAAACGGTCTTCCAGGTACAGCCGGATCGTGTCCGTCGTGGTTGCCATGTGTCAGACTCCAGCCCTGATTTTGAACACCATGTGAGTGAGGGCCAGGCCCCCGATTTCGGTGAATTCCAGCTCGGCGTCGCCGTCGAGCAGCCCGCGGACGCTGTCGGTCCAGCGCACCGGGGCGACCAACTGCTCCGTGAGCATGCGCGTCACCTGTCCCGGCTCGTACGGCCGGCCCGTGACGTTGGAGATGACGGGGGTGTCGGGATCGGCGAACTCGAACTCCGTCAGGAACTCGGCGAACCGCACCCTGGCCGGCTCCATGTACCGGGAGTGGAAGGGCGCGCTCACCTTGAGCCGTACGAAGCGGATCTCCCGGCGCTCCAGGCAGGCGTGCGCCGCGTCCAGGACCGGCGGGGTGCCCGCGATGACCACCTGCGAGCCGGTGTTGAGGCCGGCGATGTCGACGCCGTCGACGCCGTCCTCCGCGAGGATCTCCAGCAGTTGCCCGGGCGGTGTGTTCATGACGGCGGTCATGCCGCCCTCGGAGGCCGCCGCCATCAGCTCGCCGCGCTTGGCGACCAGCCGCAGCCCCGTCTCGAAGGCGAAGGACCCGGCCGCGAGCAGCGCGTTGTACTCGCCCAGGCTGTGCCCGAGGTAGACGTCCGCCTCCCGGTCCCCGTGGTGGACCCGCTCGAAGGTCCGCAGCGCGTTGACGACGAACAGCGCCGGCTGGGTGTACTCCGTGCGGCCCAGCAGGCCGTCCGGGTCCTCCGTGCACAAGGAGACCAGGTCGTACCCCAGCACGTCCGAGGCGTACTGGACCAGCCCCGGGTACCGTTCGAAGACCTCTGCCCCCATTCCCTTTTCCTGACTTCCCTGACCAGCGAAGATGACTGCCAGCACGACGCTCCCTCAACCCATGACTACCTGCTGACCTGCACTGACCTGCGCCCGACCCGCCCCGACCTGCCCCCGGCTCGCCCCGACCGCGACCGCGGATCTGAGCACGTCCAGGAACGCCCTGCCGCGGCTGCTCATGGCCAGCTCGGGCATCACGGCCGCGCCCAGGGTCGCGGGCGGCAGGTCTCCGACCAGCTCGACCTCGCGGACCCTGCCCCCGTCCAACGTCGTTGCGGTTCGGGCGGGTTGATACATCAAGGCGAACCCGGCACCGGCGGCCACCAGGCCGCGAAGCGTCTCGATGCTCGCCGCCTTCACCACCCGCGGCATGCGGACGCCCGCGCGGGAGAACATCCGCTCGGCGTGACGGAGCACGCTCGGGACGTTCAGGGCGACCAGCGGTCGACCGGCCAACTCGTCCAGAGCGAGCGGGCCGGCCAGGCCCGACGGGTCGTCATCCGCCAGCAGGGCGTGCACCGGCAGATCGACCAACGGGTGGAACCTGGCGTCGCCCGCCAGGAAGTCGTACGTCACCGCCAGTTCGCACCGGCCGTCCCGGAGGAACTCCAGCAACCGGTCGGCGGACGCCTCGTGGAGGTTCAGCTCCAGCGCCCGGTGCCGCTCCCCGGCCAAACGGTGGACCAGCGGCAGCAGGAACGGGGCGATCGGGAAGAAGAACCCGACGTCGAGCTGGCCTGCCGTGTCGCCCGCCAGGGCGTCGCCCTGCGCCTTGAGGCTCCTGGCCTGCCCCAGCAACGCGCGCGCCTCCCGCAGCAGGTGGCGACCGCTCGGCGTCAGGGAGACCCCACGGGCATGGTGACGGAGCAACAGCTGAACACCGAGCTGACGTTCCAGCCGCATGATCGCCGACGAGACCGTCGACTGCGAGGCGCACAGCTTCTCCGCCGCCTCCGAGATGTTGCCGATCTCGGCGGAGACGACGAAGTAGCGCAATTGAGTGAGACTGAATCCCAAGCGATCGGTCATAGCGCGCGGAAACCTTTTCCCGGAATCTGGCCATGCGGATTTTTCGGGGTCGGCGGGCGACCGCCGGAGAAATTCTGAATTCGGTGACGAACCACGGGCGATCAGCCCGCGGCGGATCCGTGAAAGGCGCACCGGGGCGCGGTGACCGGCCTCGGTACGCAGGGCGACGGCGGCCCGTGGCGACCGCGGCGGGCCGCCCGTGCGGAGCCGGTCACGCCGACGCGTTCCGCTTCGGGCCGTTCGAAGTGTTCGAGCAGTACGGCGAGTTCATGCCCGCCGCGGCGTCAACTCGACTTTCTCGGCGCGCTGCCGGGCGATGCGGGCCCGGCAAGCTGCCGGTCCGATCTGCTTGACGCCGACGCGCGCAAATGGCTGGACACCGAGCTATTCCGGTCCAGTACTATCTGCCGGAGGTAGCCCAATCCCGGATTCGTTCCAGGGAACGGGATGACGGGGACATGTGCGATGACCATGGTGACACTTTCCTCAGCTCCGGTCATAGACGAGAAGCTATCGGGCGGGATGTCGCGGTCCAGGCTCATATGACATGAGCAGATCAACTACACAGAGAGCAAGAAACCGGACAAGTCTCCGATGAGCGTGCCCAGGTCGCCCAGCTCGAAGCGGGCCACGTGTCATACGGTAACTGAAAGGTTACCGGTTAACAAGTTGGAGCATGTGCACGAATGGATGAAACGCAGGCGGTATGGCAGCTGTGGGTACAGAGCCGTCCTGACCTCGACCTTTCGTCGATGGAGATCATCGGCGGCCTCCGACACGCCCACGCGATGCTGGAGTTCCTCCTTGAACCGGTGTTCGAAGCGGCGGCCGTCAGCTCATCGGAGTTCGACGTGCTCTACCACCTCCGCCACTCGACCGAGCCGACGATCGCGCGCCGCCTCGCCGCCTCGATGGGGCGGTCGCCGGCCGCGCTGAGCAAGGCGCTGGCCAAGCTGGAACGTCGCGCCCTCGTCGTCCGGACGGTGAATCCCGCGGACCGGCGCGCGGCGCTGGTCTTCATCACCGACGCGGGCGCGGCCGCCGTCGACGACGTCATGCCCAAGCGCCTGGCCATCGAGCAACAGGTCCTCGGGGCACTCAGCGACGGACAGAGCACGCAGGTCCGGATCGCCCTGCGGCGTCTCGCCGAAGCCATCGAAGCCCAGGCCCTGCGCAGCCCGCCCGCCGACCCGGAGACCACCACCACCCCGGCCTGGACTCCGCCGCGTTCGCCGTCACGCGAGTCCCCGTCCCGCCCCCCTCGGGCGCCCCGGCGACAGCTCGCCAACGCCAAGCCTCCCCGGAGCGGTTACCCGACGGAGCTGTGAGCACCGCCGCCATCGGTGACTCGACTCGGCCGACAGCAAGTGGACTTCGGGCCCGGCGGTGATCGCGACCCTCGACACCGAAGCGGTGCCCGGCGCCCCACCGCGGACGCCGGAGGATGAGCGACCGGGCGACGGGCGCACCGGCGGCCGCCGACTCGCGCGGAACAGCCCGCCAGCAGAGCTGGCGGGCACCTGGTCGAGCACGGCGCCACCCGGCACCTGGCCGGGCACGGGGCGGACGAGCTGTTCACCGGGGGCGCCGCCTATCTGCACACGCTCTTCCGCCGCCGCCCGGTGACCGCCTGGCGGCAGTTGCGCGCCCACCGAGGACGGCAGCGGGGCGACGACGGCCGGCCGCACCACCTCCGGACCGCAACCGGACCAGGGCCCGCCGTCGGCGCCTTCGCTGGAGATCCGCGATCTGCGGTTCGGCTACAGCCCCGACGCGCCGGTCCTCCGGGGGTTGTCGCTCACCGTTCCCGCACACGCGCTGGTGGCCCTGGTCGGCCCGTCCGGGGCCGGAAAGTCGACCGCCTTCGCCCTGATCAACCGCTTCTACGAGCCGTGGAGCGGCAGCATCCGCATCGACGGGCGGCCCGCCACGGACCTCGGCCTCGCGGAATGGCGCTCACACCTCGGCTGGGTCGAACAGGACTGCCCGATCCTGCACGGCACCCTGCGGGACAACCTCTGCTACGCCGCCCCGGACGTCACCGACGACCGGCTCTGGGAGGTCCTCGACCTCGTCAACCTCACCGGGAAGGTGCACGGCCTGACGGCGGGCCTCGACACCGAGGTCGGGGAACGCGGGGTGCGCCTGTCCAGCGGCGGACACCGTCGTCATGCTCTCCGACGGCACGGCCGCCGCCACCGGCACGTACGCCGAGTTCCTCCGCACCGACCCGGGATTCCAGCAGCTCTGCGGACACCGGCGGACCGCGGACCGCGGCTCCGCCACCCCGCCGGTCAGCCGGCCCGGGGCAGCAAGCGCTCGCCGCCGAGGACCCAGCGGCCGCGGCGCATGACGGCGACCAGGTCGTAGCCCTCGGAGTCGAGCACGACCAGGTCGGCCTGCTTGCCCGTCTCCAGCGAGCCGATCGAGTCGGCGAGGCCCAGCAGGCGGGCCGGGGTGGCGGACAGCGACTCGACGGTCTGGTTCAGCGTCAGGCCGTCGACGGTGAGCGAGCGCTTGAACGCGACGTCCAGCGTCAGGGTGGAGCCCGCGATGGAGCTGCCGTCCGGGAGCATCGCGACGCCGTCCTTGACCTCGACCTGGAGCGGGCCGAGCGGGTAGAGGCCGTCGCCCATGCCGGCCGCGCCCATCGCGTCGGTGATCAGGGCGACCCGGGACGCCCCGGCGGTGCCGTAGGCGAGGTCGAGCACGGACGGGTGCAGGTGCACGCCGTCGTTGATCAGCTCGACGGTGACCCGCTCGTCCTCCAGCAGCGCCACGATCGGGCCCGGGGCGCGGTGGGCGATGCCGGGCATCGCGTTGAAGAGGTGCGTGGCGACGCTCGCGCCGGCGTCGATCGCCTCCAGCGTGGTGGCGTAGTCGGATTCGGTGTGGCCGACGGCGGCGATCACGCCGAGGTCGGCGAGCATCCGCACCGAGTCCAGGCCGCCGGGCAGTTCGGGGGCCAGGGTGACCATCTTCGCGTGGCCGCGGGCCGCGTCGACCAGCTTGCGCACCAGCGCCGGGTCCGGGTCGCGCAACAGGTCGGGGCGGTGGGCGCCGCAGCGGTTGTGCGAGATGAACGGGCCCTCGAAGTGGATGCCGGCCAGCACGCCGTCCTCGACCAGCTCGGACAGCACGGACGCCTGGCGGGCGACCTCGTCGATCTCCCCGGTGACGGTGGACGCGACCGTGGTGGTGGTGCCGTGCTCCAGGTGCGTACGGGCGGCGAGCAGGGCCTCCTCCGCGATGCCGGAGGCGTAGGAGGCGCCACCGCCGCCGTGCACGTGCAGGTCGACGAAGCCGGGGACGACGGTGTACCCGGTCAGGTCGAGGTCGCCGGGCTCGCTCTCGCCTCCGAGGCCGACGATCCGGTCGCCCTCGACGGCCAGGCGGCCGCCCTCGACGACGCCGCCGGGCAGGACCAGCCGGGCGCCGGCCAGTGCGGTACGGTCACGGTCCGCGGTGGTCACGCGGTCACCTCCGGCGCTGCTCCGGGCAGCCGTAGAACTGAGTGAAGTTGCTTGTTTCATCGCCATGATAGTCAGTTTCGAGCGGACGACCAGACCTGCGACCTGCTCGCCGAAATCAGTCCGACCCGGCGCCACCCAGGGGTTTGGCTCCGGACCGGGCTAGAATCGCGTCATGCTCAAAGCTGATCGCGCCACCCGGATCCTCTCGCACGTCACCGAAGCGGGGAGCGCCGATGTGCACGCGCTCGCCGAGCTCCTGGACGTCTCGACCGCGACCGTGCGCCGCGATCTCCAGGAGCTCCACGAGCAGGGGCTGCTGCACCGCACCCGGGGCGGCGCGGTGACCGGCTCGGTCAACCTCGAACTGCCGCTGCGCCACCGCGGCGAGAAGCAGCGGGAGGAGAAGCGCCGGATCGCCCTGGCCGCGGCCGAACTCGTGCCGGAGGGGGCGGTGGTGGGCCTCAGCGGCGGCACCACCACCAGCGAGCTCGCCCGGGTGCTCGCCGAGCGCACCGGCATCACCGTCGTGACCAACGCGGTGAACATCGCCGCCGACCTGATCGTCCGCCCCGAGGTGCGCCTCGTGGTGATCGGCGGCATCGCCCGCACGGCCAGCTACGAGCTGGTCGGTCCGGCCGCCGACCGGATGCTCTCGCAGTACCACCTGGACATCTCCTTCATCGGGGTCGACGGCCTGACGGCGCAGGAGGGCTGCACCACGCACGACGAGATGGAGGCCCAGACCGACCGGGCGTTCCTGCGCAGCAGCGCGCGCTCGGTCGTGCTGGCCGACAGCACCAAGGTCGGCAAGGTCACCTTCGCCCGGATCTGCCCGCTCTCCGACGTCCACGACCTGGTGACGGACGACGGCCTGACGGAGGCGCAGCAGCGGGCCGTCACCGGCTGCGGCGTCCGGGTCCGGCGGGCCTGACCGCCGACGGGCCCCGGGGGTGGCCTGATCCACCGGCCACGCCCCGGGGCCCGGTTCAGGCCTTGACGCCGCCCGCCGTCAGGTCGGTGCGCCAGAACCGCTGCAACAGCAGGAAGGCCACGACCAGCGGGACGACCGAGACCAACGAGCCCGTGACGACCAGGTTGTACGGGGTGTGGTCCCGCAGGCCGTTCCAGTAGTAGAGGCCGAGGTTGACCGGCCAGAGCTTCTGGTCGGAGAGCGTGACCAGCGGCAGGAAGAAGTTGTTCCAGATGGTGGTGAACTGGAACAGGAAGATGGTCACCAGCGCCGGCGAGAAGATCCGCAGGACCACCGTGAAGAAGATCCGGAACTCCCCCGCGCCGTCCATCCGGGCGGCCTCCAGGATCTCGTCCGGGACGGACGCGGCGGCGTAGATCCGGCTGAGGTAGACGCCGAACGGGCTGACCATGCTGGGCAGCAGGACCGCCCAGACGGTGTTGACCAGATGGGCCTTGGACAGCAGCAGGTAGACCGGCAGGGCGAGGAGCGGCGCGGGGACGAGCACCGCGGCGAGGATCGTGTTGAACACCGCCTCGCGGCCCCGGAACCGGTACTTGGTGAGCGCGTAGCCGGCCATCGCCGCGAGCAGGGTGGCGGCCGCGGCGCCGACGCCCGCGTACAGCACGGTGTTGAGGAGCCAGCGGAAGTAGAGCCCGCCGTTGGCGGTGGCCAGGTCGTGCAGGTTGTCGCCGAGGTGGAGGGTGGAGAACCAGAAGCCGCCGCTGCCGAACAGGTCGCTGCTGCTCTTGGTGGAGGCCACCAGCAGCCACCAGGCGGGCAGCAGGAAGTAGGCGGAGAGCACGAACAGGACGGCCGTGCCGAGGACGTTGGGGCGCGGACGGCGGCCGGGGGCGCCCAGTCGGGCGGGCCCGGCGGGGCGGCGGCGCGCCGGGCCCGCGGTCTCGGGGCGGCGGCGGAGGTCGGCGGTGCTCATGCGGTCACCCGGTTTCCGGTGATGCGCACCGAGAGGCGCAGGAAGGTGAAGGACAGGACGCAGGTGGCCAGGGCCAGCAGGACGGCGATGGCCGCCGCCTTGCCGTAGTCGTTGGTGCCGAACGCCGCGTTGTACGCCGCCATGTTGGGCGTGTAGTCGGCGGAGACGGTCGAGGCCAGCGAATGCAGGACCATCGGCTCGGTGAAGAGCTGGAGGGTGCCGATGATGGAGAAGATCCCGGTCAGCACCAGGGCGGGGGCCACCAGCGGGATCTTGATGTGCCAGGCGGTCCGCCAGGGGCCGGCGCCGTCGAGGTCGGCGGCCTCGTAGAGCTCGCTGGGGATGGCTTGCAGGGCGGAGAGGATGACCAGCATGTTGTAGCCGGTCCAGGTCCAGGTGACGATGTTGGCCATCGACCACAGGACGGTGCCGGAGGAGAGGAAGTCGGCGTCGATGCCGATGTCCCTCAGTCCGGCGACGAGCGGGCTGGTGCCGGGCAGGTAGAGGAACGCCCAGAGGATGGTGGCCACGACGCCCGGGATCGCGTACGGGAGGAAGTAGGCGAGCCGGAAGAACTTCCGCAGCCGGGTGCCCTTGGCGTCGATCAGCAGGGCGAGGCCGAGGGCCAGTCCGAGCATCACCGGGACCTGGACCACGCCGAAGAGCAGCACCCGGCCGACGCCCGCGAGGAACGAGCCGTCGCCCAGGGCCGCGGTGTAGTTGTCGAGCCCCGCGAAGACCGTTCTGGCCGGGCCGAAGCCGAGGCCGGAGCGCTCCACGCGGTACAGGCTCTGCCAGAGCGCGTACCCGATGGGCAGCAGGAACAGGACGGTGAACAGCAGGCCGAAGGGGGCCAGGAAGCCGAGGGCCGCGCGGTTGCGGGACGGCGTCCGTCGTACCGTGGCGGCCTTCGGGGCGGTGCGGCCCGGCGCCGCCGGGGTTGCTGCGCTCATCTGGGGTTCTCTCTCGTGCGGGCGGTGGTCGGTCCCTCGGGCGTGTCGGACGGGTCGGACGGGTCGGACGCGCCCGGGCCGGCGGACCGCGCGGGGTCCGCCGGCGAGCCGGTCAGCCGGCGGTGACCGTCAGCCCCTTGGACTTCATCGCGTCGACGGTCTTGTTCTGCACCGTGCCCAGCGCCGCCGTCAGGTCGCCGTGGGCGGCGACGGCCGCGCCGAAGGCGTCGGTGAGGTCGCTGGAGGTCTGGGTCATGGTCGGGCCCCAGCTCCATTTGGGGGCCTGCGCCGTCGCCTGCTTGAAGACGTCGAAGATCGGCTGGTTGCCGAAGTAGGCGCTCGGCTTCGCCAGTGCCGGCACCGACGTGCCGCTGGTGGAGGCGGGGTAGATGCCGGCCTTGTCCACGAGGGTGCCGACGGCGGCGGCGTCCGTGCTCATCCAGTTGGCGAAGCGCAGCGCAGCGGCGGTGTTCTTGCAGCCCTTGACCACCGCGGTGGACGAACCGCCGTCGTTGCCGACCGACTTGGCGCCGCCCTGCCACTGCGGCATCGGTGCGACCGCCCACTTGCCGGACGCCTGCGCCGCGTTCTGTTCGAGGATGGAGGAGAACCAGACCGGGCCGGGGTAGGCGGCGAGCGTGCCGTCCTGGAGGTCCTTGTAGAGGTCGGGGCTGAAGCCCTGCTCGGACTTGACCTGGCCCTGGTCGATCAGGCCCTGCCAGTACTTCGCGACCTTGGCGGTGGCCGGGTCGCTCGCGAGCGAGACCTTCCAGCCCTTGCTGTCGGTGCCGAACCAACTGCCGCCGGCCTGGGCGGACATGCCGGCGAACCACCACGGGTCGTCCGGGTTGAACACGCTCAGGTAGCCGTTGGGGTTGGCGGCGTGCACCTTGGCGGCGTCGGCGGCGAACTCCTCCCAGGTCGCCTGCGGCTTCAGACCGTACTGGGCGTACAGGTCGGTGCGGTAGTAGAGCGCCATCGGGCCCACGTCGACCGGGATGCCGTACACCTGGCCGCCGACCTTCACCGCGTTCCAGGCGCCGTCCCCGTACTGCGACTGGTACTGCCCGGCCTCGCCGCTGACGTCCTGGACGGCGCCCTCCACGACGAAGCTGGGCAGCGACTCGTAGCCGACCTGGGCCAGGCAGGGGGCGTTGCCGGCCTTGACGGCCGCGAAGATCTTGGCGTAGCCGCCCTTGCTGCCCGACACGATCTTCTCGAACTTGACCTTGGCGTCCGGGTGGGCCGCGTTGTACTGGGCCACCGCCTCCTCGTAGCCCGGCGCCCAGCCCCAGAACGTGACCTCGGCGGAGCCTCCGCCGCCCGAGGCGCCGTCACCGCCCGATCCGCAGGCCGCGATGCCGGTGAGCAGCGGCAGCGTGGCGGCGGCGGCCAGCAGGCGGGTGCGGATTCGTGTCTTCGCCATGAGGATCTCGTCCTTTACGTGTACTGGCCCTCGGCCATCGCGGCACGGCGTCGGGTGGACGGCGGCTGGCGCGAGCGGGTGCGGTGCGGTGGGGGTGGAGGTGGGGGTGCGGTGGGGGTCGGCAGGGGTGTCCGGGTTCCGGAGGTTCTGGGGCCGGCCGGGAGTGCCGCCGCGCGTCGGCGGCCTCCTCACCGGGCCGGATCCTGGTCCGGCTCCTGGCCCTGGCCCTGGCCCGGTCCGGGTGTCGGTGGTCGCGTGCCCATCGGACCACCCCCTGCTCTATGGTGCGCAGTTCGGATGAGTATTGCTCAATATCGAGCAGGTTCCTAGAGCTTCGGAGCACGAAGCGGTCTCGGTTTCGACACGGCCCGTCGCGCGGAGACCCGGTCGGAGAGCCGGGCGACGGGCCGGGTGCACGGGGTGTCAGCCCAGGTCGGGCCGGGCCACCAGGTGCACGGCGGGTTCGCCGGACCGGTCGAGTTCGAGGACGGTGATCTCGTTCGTCCCGCTGCGCAGAACCGGCCAGGGCAGGTAGAGCGTGCACTGCGGTCCGCGGTCCCAGTAGCGGCCCAGCAGGAAGCCGTTGACCCAGACGTAGCCCTTGCCCCAGCCCGGCAGCGCCAGGTAGCCGTCGGCGGGCTCCGCGACCTCGAAGGCGCCGCGGTGGAAGGCCGCGCCGGGGCCGGCGGCCGGGGCGCCGGCCGTGCCCCAGGGGAGCCGGTCCGGCGTCCCGTCGGCCAGCGGCATCGGGTCGGCCGTCCACCCGTGCAGGTACTGCTGGGTGTGCAGGGCCCCGGCGATCCCCTTGCGGTCGCCGATCCCGGCGCCGTAGTTGACCCGGCCCATCGACTCGACCAGCAGCTCCAGCCGGGCACCGCCGCCGGGCACCGGGACGAGCAGGGGCTCGTGCTCGACGTCGCGTTCCAGGGTGGCGAGGTGGGTGCCGTCGACGCGGACGTGGGCCCGGTCGGCGAGCCCCTCGACGGTCAGCGGGTATTCCGCGCGCGGGCCGGGGATGGTGGTCCGGTAGCGGACGAGGCCGTGCGGGAGGCCGAGTTCCTCGAAGGAGAGCGGGACGGCGGAGCGGACCTCGCCGGTGGACAGGTGGTCCACCACGTCCGCCAGCGGCAGGGACCGGTCGAGCTCCACCCGGCACGCCGGCAGCGTGGCCGGGAGCTCCTCGGGCTCCGGCACCGGGCCGTCCGCGTACGCCGCCAGGACCTCGCGGAAGGCCCGGAACTTGGCCGTGGGGGCGCCTCGTTCGTCCAGCGGGGCGTCGTAGTCGTAGGAGGTCACGGTCGGCTGGTAGCCCCGGCCGGTGCGCGGATCGGCGGTGTTGGCGCCGGCCCAGGTGCCGAAGTTGGTGCCGCCGTGGGCCATGTAGAGGTTGACGGAGGCCCCGGCCGCCAGGATCTCGCGCAGGGCCGCGGCGGCGTCCTCGGCCGGGCGGGTGGTGTGCGGCTCCCCCCAGTGGTCGAACCAGCCGTTCCAGAACTCCATGCACATCGGCGGGTCCTGGGGGCGGTGGCGGCGCAGCTCGGCGAAGGCCTCGGTGGCGCGGCTGCCGAAGTTGACGGTGGCGAGGTGGCCGGGCAGGGCGCCGCCGGTGAGGAAGAAGTCCTCCGGCCCGTCGGAGGTGCAGAGCGGGACGTCGATGCCGCGGGCGCGCAGGCCGTCGGCGAGGTGGGCGAGGTAGGCCCGGTCGGTGCCGTAGGAGCCGTACTCGTTCTCGATCTGGACCATCAGGACGTTTCCGCCGCGCGTGGTCTGGTGCGCCGCCAGGATCGGGATCAGCGTGTCGTACCAGCGGTCGACGTGGGCCAGGAAGCGCGGGTCGCTGGTGCGCAGCGGCAGGCCGCGGCCCGCCGCGCCCGGTTCGGCCAGGAGCCACCAGGGCAGGCCGCCGTTCTCCCACTCGGCGCAGATGTAGGGACTCGGGCGGACGATCGCGTGCAGTCCGGCGTCCGCGGCGGCCCGCAGGAAGGCCTCCAGGTCGGCGATGCCGGTGAAGTCGTACGCGCCGGGACGGGGCTCGTGCAGGTTCCAGGGGACGTACGTCTCCACGGTGTTGAGCCCCATCGCCCGCAGCATCCGCAGGTGGCGCGGCCACTGCCCGGGCAGGCTGCGGAAGTAGTGCAGGGCGCCGGAGAGCAGGCGCAGGGGGCGCCCGTCGAGCGTGAACCCGGTCCGGTCGATCTGGAGCATGAGTGGTCCTTGAGGGGGTGGTTCGGGGGACGGTGTCGGCCGGGGCGCGGTCATCCGGCGGTTCCCGCGACGACGGGCAGGAGCCGGCCGACGGCCTCGGTGATCGCCCCGCGGCCCGCGGCCAGGTACGCGCGGGGGTCGACGCCCCGCTCGTCCGCCGCCAGGTGGGACCGGACGGCGGTCGTCATGGCGATGCTCAGGGCGGTGCCGATGTTGACCTTGGCTATGCCGCCGTGGACGGCGCGGCGCAGTTCGTCGTCGGGGACCCCGGAGGAGCCGTGCAGGACGAGCGGGACGTCGAGGGCCGCGTGCAGGGCGGCGAGCAGGTCGTGGTCGAGCCGGGCGTCGCGGGAGGTCATCGCGTGGGAGCTGCCGACGGCGACGGCGAGGGCGTCCACGCCGGTCTCCTCGACGAAGCGCCGCGCCTCTTTGGGGTCGGTGCGGGCTCCCGGTGCGTGGGCGTCCAGCGGCCCCCGGCCGTCCTTGCCGCCGACCTCGCCGAGTTCGGCCTCCAGCCAGAGCCCGGCGCCGTGCGCCCAGACGGCGGCCTCGCGGGTGGCGGCGACGTTCTCCGCGTAGGGCAGGTGCGCGGCGTCGTACATCACCGAGCTGAACCCGCATTCGGCGGCCTGGCGGAGCAGGACGCCGGTCTTCACGTGGTCCAGGTGCAGCGCCACCGGGACGGTGCTCGGCTCGGCGCAGCGCACGGCGGCCGCGGCGAGCGGGGCCAGCCGCCCGCCGTGGAACCGCACCGCGTTCTCGCTCACCTGGAGGATCACCGCGGTGCCGGCGGTCTCGGCGGCGGAGACGACGGCCTCGACGTGCTCCAGGGTGATGACGTTGAAGGCGGCGACGGCGCCGTGCCGGGCCGCGGCCCGGGCGACGAGGCCGCCGGTGGCTGCCAGGGGCATGAACTCTCCTGTCGGGTGGGGCTGTTCAGTCGGAAGGGGCTGAGCCCGCGGAGGGTGCGGCCGGGGTGACCCGGACCAGCGGGAGGTGGCCGCGGTAGGCCTGCGGGTCGAACCGGCCGGCGTACGGGGCCTGGACGGCGGCGGCCGACAGGGCCACCGCGTGGGCCAGCGCCGCCGGCCACGGCGCACGGTCGGCGAGGGCCGCGGCCAGCGCCGCGACCGCCGCGTCCCCCGCGCCGGTCGGGTTCCCCCGCACGTCGGCCTCCGGGGGCAGGCGGGCCCACCAGCTGCCGTCCGGGGTGACGGCGAGGAGTCCGTCGGGGCCGAGCGAGGCGACCACCGCCCGGGCGCCGGCGTCGACGAGGGCGTGTGCCGCGCGGAGCGGGTCGGCGATGCCGGTGGCGCGGCGCAGTTCGACCGCGTTCGGCTTGACGGCCGTGGGCCCGGCCGCCAGTGCCCCGGTGAGCGCGGCGCCGTCGGCGTCCAGGACGACCGGCACGCCCTGCGCGTGGGCGAGGCGGACCAGATCCGCGTAGGCGTCGCCCGGCAGGCCCGGCGGCAGGCTCCCGGACAGCACCAGGGCCCGGGCGGTGGGGAGCAGGCTGCGGACGGCGGTGCGCAGGGCTGTCCAGTCCTCGGCGGAGAGTTCCGGTCCGGGCTCGTTCAGCACGGTGGCGTCGACGGCGTCGACCACGGCGACAGTGCGCCGGGTCGACGTGCCGGCGGCGAGCGGAACGCCCAGGCAGGCGATGCCGGCCCGGTCGAGGTCGGCCCGCAGCACCGCGCCGGTGGGCCCGCCGAGCGGCAGGACGGCGGTGGTGGGCCGGCCGAGGCCGTGCAGGACCCGGGCCACGTTCACGCCCTTGCCGCCGGCCTGTTCGTGGACGGAGGCCACCCGGTGGCTGGTGTGCGGGCGCAGCGCCGGCACGCCGTAGGTGATGTCCAGGGCGGGGTTCGGGGTCACGGTGACGATCACGGCGCCGGGCTCCCTTCCGGGGCCGCGCGGCCGGCCGCCGCGTCCAGGGCGCGCAGTCCGGCGCCCAGGCAGCCGGCCCGGTCCCCGAGCGCGGCGGGCACCAGGCGCGGCGCGACCTGGATCCGGGCGCGGGCGGCCAGCGCGGCGGCCAGCGGGGCGAGCAGCAGGTCGCCGGACTCGGCGAGGCCCCCGCCCAGGACGACCAGCGGCGGGTCCAGCACCAGGACGGCCGTCAGCAGGGCGTCGGCCAGGGCGTCGACCGCCTCCTGCCAGACGGCGCCGGCCGCCCGGTCCCCCTCGGCGGCCAGCCGCGCCACCTCCGGTGCGGGGGCCGGCCGGCCGGTGGCCTCGGTGTAGCGCCGCGCCACGGCGGCCGCCGAGGCGTAGGTCTCGGCGCAGCCCCGGGCCCCGCAGGCGCACGGTTCCCCGCCCGGGCGCACCACGAGGTGGCCGATCTCCCCGGCCCGGTGGTGCGCGCCGGGCAGGGCGCGGCCGCCGGTCATGACAGCGGCGGCGATGCTCGTGCCGACCGGGACGAACAGGAAGCGCTCCTCGCCGCGCCCGGCTCCGAGCCGGGCCTCGGCCACGCCGCCGGCGCGCACGTCGTGGGTGACGGCCACGGGCAGGCCGGTGCGCTCGGCGACGAGCTCCCGGAACGGGACGTCCCGCCAGCCGATCGTGGCGGAGTACACGCCCGTCCCCGTGGCCTCGTCGACGATGCCGGGAACGGCCAGGCCGACGGCGTCGACCTCCGCGCCCTGCCGCCCGGCCTCCCGCCGCACGTCCGCGACCAGGTCGACGACGGTGGCCACGACGGCCTCCGGGCCCCGTTCGCGCCCGGTGGCGCGCCGCACCTGGTGCCGGACGGCCGCCTCCCGGTCCAGCAGGGCTGCCTTGATGCCGGTGCCGCCGACGTCCACGGCGACGACCAGACGCCGGTCGGGCACGGGCTGACGCCGGCCGGTCGTGAGCCGAGGCTGATCGGTCATGAGTCGGCGAGCACCACGGACCGGGTCAGGTTGCGCGGCTGGTCCGGGTCCAGGCCCTTCGCGGCGGCCAGCGCGGCGGCCAGCCGGTGGACGCGCACCAGTTCCGCGAGCGGGTCGAGCCGGCCCTCGATCCAGCGGGCGCCGGTGCCCCGGACCTGCTCGGCCAGGCCCGCCGGTGCGGCGCCCAGCATCCAGGTGGCGGTGGACGGCGCGGCGATGCTGATCGGGCCGTGCCGGTACTCCATCGCCGGGTACGCCTCGCTCCAGGCGAGCGCGGCCTCGCGCAGCTTGAGGCCGGCCTCGTTCGCCAGCCCGACCGTCCAGCCGGTGCCGAGGAAGGTGAACTGGGTGCAGTCCACCAGGCCTTCGGGCAGCGGCTCCGCCAGGGCCGCCCGGCCGTCGGCCTCCACCGCCTCGGTGTGCAGGCCCAGGTGGGCCCGCAGCAGGGTGAGCGCCGTGGTGGCGAACCTGGTCTGCACCACGGACCGCTCGTCGGCGAAGTCCAGCACGGCGATGTCGTCGGCCGCGGTCATCACCGGCGTCCGCGGGTCGGCGGTGACGGCCGCGGTGCGGACCTTTCCGCGCACCCGCTCCAGCAGGGCCAGGACCTCGGTCGTGGTGCCGGAGCGGGTCAGCGCGATCACGCGGTCGTACGAGCGGACGCCCGGGAACTCGGAGGCGGCGAAGGCGTCCGTGACGCCCTGTCCGCTCGACTCCCGCATGGCGGCGTACGCCTGGCCCATGAACAGCGAGGTCCCGCAGCCGATCACCGCGACCCGTTCACCGGCCTCGGGCAGCGCCGTGCACTCCGCCGCGGCGACTTCCGCAGCGCGGCGCCAGCAGTCCGGCTGGCTGGCGATCTCGGCCTCGACATGGGTCGCCATCGGCCACCTCCATGAAATAGTTGCTGATACCTGCTTCTTTCTGGCCAGATTCAAGCATCTTCAAGCACTCCATGGAACCCGTCTGCGCAATTTGTTGCTCAGAGGTGTTGACAGTTGCGCGCAAGAGGGCCGGATACTGCATGCCATCGCCGGCCTCGGCGGTCGCGCCCCCAACGACGACCGGCGGGCCCGAGAAGCACCGCCCACCCCCGCCCCGACGGTGCAGCACCGAAGGAGACCCCGTGTCCGCCCCACCCCGCAGAGCACTCGCCGCCGTCCTCGCCCCCGCGCTCCTGGCGCTGAGCGCGGGCCTCGCCCCGTCCGCGTCGGCCGCCCCCGAACCGTCAGCCGCCCCGGCCGGCGCCCCGTCAACCGCCCCGTACACCGTGAGCGTCGGCAAGCCGGTCGGCTACGCCCACCCCACCGACACCCCCGCCGTCCCGTACACCGACAAGGACGGCACCTTCTACTTCCAGCAGTCCGCCGCGCTCTACGGCGCGAACGACCCGCGCTACTGGGACTTCTTCACCGGCACGGACTTCGACTCCGCCACCCGGTCGAGCGCGCTCAGCAACGCCGTCAACCCCGCCAACCCCCAGGACCGCAACAACGACACCACCTGGCGCTGCAACAACAGCCCCACCGGCCTGACCTCGACCTCCGCGCCCGCCGGGTCGGGCTACGCCCAGAAGAACTACTGCGACCTCTCCGGCATCTGGGTCGACCCGGACACCGGCGACTGGTACGGGCTGGTGCACAACGAGTTCACCCCGCAACCCTTCGGCGACGGCCTCCACTTCGACGCCATCGACTACGCCGTCTCCAGCGACCAGGGCCGGACGTGGACCATCAAGGACCACGCCATCACCTCGCCCTACAGCACCCAGCGGGGCGACACCGCGGCCTTCCCGAACCAGACCTTCGACTACGGGGACGGCGACCAACGCCTCTTCGTCGACACGGCCTCGGGCTACTTCTACGTCTTCTACGGCTCGCGGATCGTCGACAAGGGCGGCAGCTGGAAGGCCTTCCACGAACACGTGGCCCGGGCCCCGATCGCCGCCAAGATGGCACCCGACTCGTGGCAGAAGTGGTACGACGGCGCGTGGTCGCAGCCCGGCACCGGCGGCCAGGAGAGCAACCTGGTGCCCGCCGACTCCGCGCACCCCACCGGCTACACCCCGGTCGCCGACGAGTACGACCCGGCGAACACCGGCACCGTGGCCCAGCAGGTCGCCGCCGGCACGATGCCCCCCACCTCACCGCTGTTCGTCATGGACATCACCTACAACGCCTACCTCGGGCTGTACATCGCCGAGCCGCAGGCCGTCGACCAGAGCGGCTCGGCGCCCCAGCAGTACTACGCCACCGCCGACCTCGCCAGCCAGAAGTGGGTGCCGATCGGCGACACCGGCGGCTACCACACCGCGTCCTGGTACCGCTGGTTCCTCGACAGCGCCAACCGCACCAACAGCACCGTCGTCGGCAGGACCTTCCGCTCGTACTGCGCCTTCGGCTGCTCCAACGGCGCGTCCGGCGAGTACGTGGACGTGACGATCAACGGCTCCGCGCCCGCCGCTCCCCCCGTCGACCCCGGCAGGACCTACCGGATCGGCAACGCCGACGGCCGGCTCCTCGCCCAGGTCGCCGGCGGCCCGGCCACCACCTCGCTGGCCGCCGGCACCGGCTCCGACCTGGAGGCCTGGAGCTTCACCACCAACGGCGACGGCTCCTACCGGATCGCCAACGCCGCCACCGGCCGCCTGCTCGGCGTCGACTCCACCGCCACCGCCGGTCGCGCCTGGGGCGCCCGCCCCACCGCCACCGCCGCCGGCCCGGGCGGGCCCACCGTCGGCCAGCAGTGGTTCGTCATCCCCGGGAAGTCCGCCGACGGAACCGCCACCGGCACGTTCAAGCTGGTCAACCGCTACAGCGGACTCGTCCTCGGCCTCTCCTCCACCAACAGCCGGTCCACCGAGACCACCCCCACCCGCAGCTGGGCCGACACCACCGGCAACCCCGTCGGCGGCACCCGCGGCCCCGGCGAGCAGACCCTCACCCTGACCGCCACCGGCACCGCGCCCAACCCCCCGTTGGACGGCACCCACACCCTGACCGCCGCCGGCAAGGCCCTCGACGACCCCGGCCACTCCACCGCCCAGGGCACCCAACTGGTCACCTGGGCCCCCAACGGCGGCCCGAACCAGACCTGGATGTTCACCCGGCAGGCGGACGGCAGCTACCAGATCGCCAACGGCGAGTCGCACCTGTGCATGGACGTCGACGGCGGCTCCACCTCCGCCGGCGCCAAGGTGATCCAGTGGGCCTGCACCGGCGGCGGCAACCAGCGCTGGCAGCTCACCCCGGCCGCCGGCGGCTACCGAATCACCTCCCAGAAGAGCGGCCTGCTGCTCACCACCGCGTCCACCGCCGACGGCGCCCGGACCACCCAACAGCCCGACACCGGCTCGCAACTCCAGGTCTGGACCGTCAACTGACCACCCGCCCCTAACCCCGGCCGGGAGCCGGGGCCGGGCACGCCGGCCCCGCACCTTCCGCTACCGCCCGGCAGCACCCAATATCCCTTCCCCCTCGGCTAGTTGGCGAGAATCGGCCAGTGCGGAGGCGAGCCCGTTGACCTCCGGGCCGCTGGGCGTTTGGCTCTCCCCAACCAGTTGCGGGGGGGGGGGGGGGGGGGGGGGGGGGGGGGGGGGGGGGGGGGGGGGGGGGCGCAACGGGGGCACGAACAGGCGCAG
>NZ_JBWKER010000046.1:8027-23189 GCF_056435345.1 Kitasatospora sp. NPDC043950 | reverse complement strand
GGTGCCACCCACCAGGGTGGCACCGCCCGCGCCGTCGTCACCCACCAAGGGGAGGACCCACCTCATGACCACCACACACCCCCGGCGCGGGCTGCTGCGCGGCGGCTGCGCCCTGCTCGCCGCCGTACTGGCCGGCCTCGCCGCCCCAGCCGCCGAAGCGCATCCGCGCACGGGCGGGATCGTCCGGGTGAGCGTCGGCCTCGACGGCACCCAGCCGGACGGCGCGTCCGCCGCCCTGGGGCTGAGCGCCGACGGCCGCTACGCGCTGTTCTCCTCGGACGCGACCAACCTGGTGCCCGGCGACACCAACGGGGCGACGGACGTCTTCGTCCGGGACCTGCACACCGGCCGCACCCAACGCGTCAGCGTCGGCGCGGACGGCGCCCAGCTCGACGCCCCCACCACCCAGGCGTCGATCAGCGGCGACGGCCGCTTCGTCGCGTTCAACACCAAGGCCACCAATGTGCTCCCCGGCCACCGGGCCAACAGCGGCGGGGAGGTCTACCTCCGCGACCTCCGGGACGGCGTCACCGAGCTGATCACCGCCGGCGACCCGGCGGCCACCGGCCAGGACGGCCGCATCTCCCGTGACGCGGTGGCCAGTTGGGACGGCCGCTTCGTGGCCTTCTCCTCCTCCCGGACCGACCTCGCGCCGGTCGGCACGTTCACCAAGGAGAACATCTACGTCACCGACCGCCGGGAGGGCACCACCCGCCTGGTCACCCTCGGGGTGAACGGCAAACCGGGCAACGGCGACTCCTACCTGCCCTCGATCAGCGCCGACGGCCGCGTCATCGGCTTCAAGTCCCGCGCGTACAACCTGCTTCCGGCTCCCACCCAGAGCCCCGCAGCCCCCACAGCCCCCACCGCTCCCGAGGACCACACGGACCACGGGGACTCCCCCGCGATCCTCGGGCACGCCTCCTACCCCTTCTACGTGTTCGACCAGCACACCGGGGTGATCAGCGGCGCGAGCACCGACCCCGCCGGCCTGCTCGCCAACACCGGCCTGGACGCCACCCTCAGCCCCGACGGACGGTACGCCGTCTACACCCTCGACGCGCCCGGCGGGCCGATCCTCGGCCGCCACCAGGAGCTCTACACCCGCGACCTGCGCACCGGCACCGTGACCAGGGTGACCACCCCGCTACCCGGCACCACCACGGTCGGCTCCGCCGGCCGCGGCACCATGTCCTACGACGACCGCTGGGTCTACTTCGTCTCCGACGCCGGCAACCTCGTCCCCGGCGTCGACGGCGGGCAGCAGAACGTGTTCCGCCGCGACCTCGCCACCGGAGCCGTCGAACTCGCCGGCGCGGCCGCGGACGGCACCGCGAGCACCGGCACCTCGGACAACCCGTACACCGACGCCTCCGGCAGCGCCGTGCTGTTCACCTCCGAGGACGGCACCCTCGTCCCCGGCGACACCAACCACGTCCCGGACGTCTTCCTCCGCCGGCTCCTCACGCACTGACGCCGGACGGGCTGTTACGGGTGCTGACCAGGCGGGTTCCGGAATCCGCCGGTGAAGGCCCAGATCACCGGTCATCCCGGCCGCGAAAAGCATGATCCGGCGGGGAGGAACAACGGCAACACCCGTAACAGCCCCCGGGCGAAAACCGTGCCGCCCGGCGTCGCCAGCACATAATCACCACATACTTACCCCGAATTGTAAGGCCACTGTCAAGGCACCAAGGTGCGCCAGGCCGCAGTGACTTCAGGACACTGTCGAGGATTCTGTTTTCATCACCCCTCGGGCGACGGATGCTTGTACGTACAGTCTCCGTTCTTTTGGCACTGCCGTGTTATCCGCAGGCCAGTCCACGGAGCGTGCAGCAGGACGTGCTGCTCCCGGCGACGACTCGTGAGGTCGATCGTGACAATGAGAAAAGCCTCAGGAAGTCGATAGCCGTAGCTGTGGAGACGGCACCCAATCCAACCGTCCAAGGAATAGTCCGAGACGGAACGAGGGTAAAAGTGAAGGCCCTTCTCTACCACTTCCACGGAATCGATGACTTCGATTTCTCGACCATCTCGCCCGAGGACCTCCCCGAGGTCCAGAAGGCTGCGGAATCCCGTGAGTACGGAATTCTGCCGACCGTCTACCTGCGGCGGGAGAATCTCCCCCGCCTGGTGGAGGTCCTCCAGGAGTACCACCGGCTCGAACAGGCGAACGCAGTTCCCAACATCGCCGGTTTCGCGATCGAGGGCCCGCTGCTCGGGCCGCAGGGAGGGATACCGCGGGCCGGACGGTGGTTCCCGTCGGCGAAGGAGTGGGACGTCATCGCGTCCCTCGGCCCGCTCGGCCTGCGCTACATCGTGATGGCGCCCGACGCCATGGCCCTGGACGAGCGCATCGACGCCGGTCCCACCTTCGCCGACCTGCTCACCAGCTTCTACGAGCAGGGGCTCCGGATCGCCGTGGGGCACTTCCACCGAGAGGCGCCCGAGCGCAGCGCCGTCCGACTGCGGGAAGTGCTCGAATTCCTGCACAGCCGCTACGACTCCTCCCCGTACCTGGTCCTGACCGACCATCTGTACAACGACACCCCGCGGAACTTCACGCATTCCTGGCGCACGCCGCAGGAGCGGGTCAACCGCGAAGTCGAACTGCGGCGGGTGCTCGATCCCGACTGGAACGAGACCGACCTCCGGGAACTGCTCGGCCCTGTTCCAGCCGAAATGCTGCGCTCCGCACGCGAGTCCCTCCTGTACCCGTGCATCAACTTCGACGGGTACCACGTCGACCTCGAAATCTGCCGGCGCACCGTCGAATACCTGGGCGTGGACCGCCTCATCGCGCTGACCGACCACACCGAGGTCGCCACGATGGCTCAGGAGCCGCTTTCCCGGAGTGACCACAATCCGCTGTGGCTGCGTGACGACGGGGCCGTGGCAGCGGGGTCGAGCGGTTATGAGCAGCAGCGGCAGAACATTCTCTCCATCGGATTCGATGACACGGCGGTTCACCGCATGTTCGTCGACAACCCCGTGACGGCGATCGGATACCGCATCAAGAAGGGCGCCGCGTAAGGGCCTGGAGGGCCGAAAGTCAGGAAGACATCGGGAGAGGAACTCACGGCCACTCGGGCGTCGCGCCCCGGCCACTTCCCCGACCGTGTCGTGCGGGCCGGGGACACGGCCGCCGCCACCGCGGCGATCCCGGTCGTGTCCCCGGCAGCCGACGGCCCGCGCATCCTCCAGGACGACGTCCGGCTGCGGTGCGGCTACGCGGATCCGCCGGCGTGATCCGCCGGCGTGATCCGGCGGATCCGGATGTGAACCACATTGGCGAACCACGAGAGGAGACCAAGGCATGAGCAAGGTTGTCGTCACGGGTGGCGGCGGGTTCATCGGCTCGCACATCGTCGACCGGTTGTGTGCACAGGGACACCGCGTCCTGGTGGTGGACGACTTCTCCACCGGCGATCGGGCCAATCTCGCCGAGAGCGAGGCCCGTTGGCCCGAGTTGAGCGTTCTCACGGCCGACGTGGTCGACGAGTCCACCGCGGCCGCGGTGGAGGCCTTCGCGCCCGAGGTGCTGCTGCTGCTGGCCGCACAGTTCAGCGTGAAGGTGTCGATGCGGGATCCCCTGCTGGACGCCCAGGTCAACGTCATCGGCCTGGTCCGGATGCTCGAAGCGGCGCGGCGCAGCCGGAGCCGCAAGGTCGTGTTCGCCTCCAGCGGCGGGACGATCTACGGGCCCGCCGGTGAGGACGGGGTGCCCATCAAGGAGTCCGCGGGCCGGGTGCCCAGCTCCTTCTACGGGCTGACCAAGTCCGTCGCCGTCGACTACCTGCGCCTTTACCACGAGACCTACGGCCTGGACTACGTCGCGCTCGCCCTCGGCAACGTCTTCGGCCCCCGCCAGACCCCGTTCGGTGAGGCGGGAGTCGTCTCCATCTTCGCGCAGCGCATGCTCTCCGGGCAGACCTGCGTCATCAACGGGGACGGCCTGCAGACCCGCGACTACGTGCATGTGAGCGACGTGGCCGATGCGTTCGTGCGGGCCATGGACCAGGGGCACGGTCTGATCAACATCGGTAAGGGCCAGGAGAGTTCGGTCCTGGACATCCATCAGGCGGTCGAGAAGCGGACCGGCCGTTCGCTGCCGCCCCGCTTCGGGCCGCCGCTGGCGGGAGAAGTGCGCAGGGGGTGCCTGGATCCCTCCCGCGCCCAGGCCCAGCTGGGCTGGACCGCCGGGACGACGCTGGAGGACGGGGTCGACTCCGTCGTGTCCTGGCTGACCGCACGCCCCCTCCAGAAGACGGACTCCGCCGAGGCGGGGCAGACCGGATGAGGCTGGCGGGGATGATCCTGGCAGCCGGGCGCGGCAGCCGGATGGGAGCACTCACCGCCCGGACGCCCAAGCCGCTCCTGCCCCTGGCGGGCAAGCCGCTGCTGGGACACCTGCTGAACCGGTGTGCCGAGACCGACGTCACGGACGTCTACCTCAATCTGCACTACCAGGCCGAGCAGATCCTTCGCTTCCTCGACGGCACCACGGTGAAGGTGCCCGTCCACGCCCGGACCGAGCCCCGCCTCACCGGGCCCGCCGGGGCGCTGCGGCTGTTCCACGAGGAACTGGCCGCCTTCGACGCCGTGCTCGTCACCTCCTGCGACGTCATCATGGGCGAGCCGCTCCAACGGCTCGTCGACGCGCACACGCGCGGAGGGTACGCCCTGACGTTCGCCTGTACGCGGATCCGGCAGGCCCGCCGCTACGGCGTGCTGGACATCGACCCCGGTGGTCGGATCCGCGGCGCCCGGGAGAAGCCCGACGTCCCCGACGACGAGACGCACTGGATCAGCGCCGGGGTCTACTGCCTGGACCCCCGCGTCATCGCGCACATCCCCGAGGACGTCGTCTACGACTACGCCAGGGAACTCGCCCCCGCGCTGATGGCCGCCGGCGAACGCGTGGGGGCGCACCGGCTCACCGGCTACTGGCGGGACGTGGGCACTCCCGATTCGCTGCGCGAGGCCGGCGAGGACGCCGGCCGTGGGCTCATTCCCTGGCTCACCGAAAGGGCGGACCGATGAAAGTCCTGATGCTGACCTCCAGTTACGAACCCCTGCACGGCGGGGCCGAGACCTATGCCCGGCTGTTGTGCGAAGGGCTGGTGGCCGACGGCCACGACGTCGTCATCGCGACCGACGGGTCGTGGCTGGACCACCTGCCCGGGGACCGCGAGGAGGACGCGGGGCGGGTCGTGCGGCTGCGCGACTTCGCGGACCGCGTGGACGCGCGGGACAAGGTGAGATGGCGGCAGATGCAGTACTCCGTCCTCGACGAACTCGGGGCCGTGCTCAAGGGCGAGAGCTTCGACGTCGTCCACGCCAACAGCCATGAGACGCTGATCCTCGCGAGCATCGTGGCGCTCGAAACGGACGCCGCACTGGTGTGCTCGCTGCACGAGCAGAACCCCGACCTGGAGCGGTTCGGCCGTGGCCGGTGCCGCCTGTCGTACCAGACCCTCCCCGTCGACATGCACTTCGTCCCCAGCCGCTTCTTCGCCGAGCGCGCCGCCCGCTTCGGCGCCCCAGCCGACCGCATCAGGCTCGTCCACAACGGCGTTCCCGACGCCCCGCCGGACGACGTGGCCCGGAACCTGCGCTCCGCGCTGCGCGCCGAACTCGGCGTCGCCCCCGACCACCGGCTGGTCGTCCTCCCGGGCCGGATGTCCGCCCGCAAGGCCCAGCTCGACCTGGCCGCGGCACTGCCCCTGGTCGCGGCGGAGTTGCCCGAGGTGCGGGTGCTCCTGTCGGGGAGGGTCTCGGACTACGCGTACGAGAAGAGCGTGTGGGACCGGCTCGAACGCGGCGGTGTGGCAGAACTGGTCACTCTCCGCCAGGACTTCGGGGCCGAGACGATGCCCGCCGTCTACGCTGCGGCGGATCTGGTGGTCCAGCCCTCCCTGGCGGAGGGACTTCCGTTCAGCGTGGTCGAGGCGATGCGCGCCGGCAAGCCCGTCGTCGGCACCCGCGTCATCGGCATCAGCGACGTCATCACCGACGGCGTCGACGGCCTGCTCGTGCCGGCGGCCGACCCGCCCGCACTGGCCGAAGGGATACTGCGGGTGCTCACCGACGAGGCGTTGGCCGCCGAGCTCGCGGCCAACGCGTACACCACGGCGGAACGGGAGTTCAGCAGCCGCAGGATGGTCGCGGACACCCTGGACGGCTACCGGGTGGCCATGGCGCGTCGCCGGCAGTCGGCGTCCGCGGCCCCGACCTCGTGAAGGGGTGACCGTGTCCGACTACGCGCGACTGGTCAAGGCCTACGACATCCGCGGGGAAGTCCCCGCCGAACTCGACGGCGAGGTCGCGGAACGCATCGGCGGCCTGTTCATCCGCTTCACCAACGCCCCGCAGGTGGTGGTGGCCAGAGACATGCGCCCTTCCTCGGCCATGCTGGTGCGGGCGTTCAGCGACGGCGCCCGCCGGGCCGGTGCCGATGTCATCGACGCCGGGCTCGGCTCCACCGACTACCTCTACTACGCCAGTGGATCGCTCGGACTTCCCGGCGCCATGATCACCGCCAGCCACAACCCCGCGAAGGACAACGGCATCAAGCTGTGCCTGAGCGGCGCGGCCCCCCTGGGGGAGAACACGGGCCTCGGCCGGATCCGCGATTGGCTCGTCGCGGGGGAACGCGCCGCACCCGCCACGTCCCGCGGCACCCGTACGGAAAGACCACTCCTCAAGGAGTACGCGGCACACCTGCGGCAGCTCGTCGACCTCACCGGGATCCGGCCCCTCAGGGTCGTCGCCGACGCGGGCAACGGCATGGCCGGCCTGACCGCCCCGGAGGTCTTCGCGGGCCTGCCCGTCGACCTCGTCCCGCTCTACTTCGAACTCGACGGCACGTTCCCCCACCACGAGGCCAACCCCATCGACCCCAGGAACCTCGTCGACCTCCAGGCCGAGGTCCGCAGGCAGGGGGCCGACATCGGACTCGCCTTCGACGGTGACGCCGACCGTTGCTTCTTCGTCGACGAAGGCGGTCAGCCGGTCTCGCCGTCCGCCGTCATCAGCCTGATCGCAGGCCGGGAGCTGGCACGGCACCCCGGCTCGGCCATCGTGTACAACCTGATCACCGCGGAGGCCACGGTGCGGAGCATCCGCCGCCACGGCGGACGCCCCTTCCGGTCCCGCGTGGGGCACTCCCACGTCAAGGCGCTCATGGCGCAGCACAACGCCGTGTTCGGCGGAGAGCACTCCGGGCACTACTTCTTCAGGGACTTCTGGCGTGCCGACAGCGGCATGCTCGCCGCGCTCCACGTGTTGGCCGCCCTCGGCGGACAGGACCGGCCGCTGTCCGCCGTGATCGCCGCGCACAGTCGCTTCGCGCTGTCCGGTGAACTCAACTGCGTCGTCGCCGACGTCCCGGCCACGATCCGGGAGGTGGAGGAGCGCTACCGGCACCGGGCCGGGGTGACCACGGACCGGCTCGACGGTCTGACGGTCGGCCTGCCGGGCGGAAGTCGTTTCAACCTGCGCCCCTCGAACACCGAACCGGTCCTTCGGGTCAACGTGGAGGCGCACGACCAGGAGACCATGGAGCACCTCCGGGACGAGGTCCTCGCGTTGATCCGACCATAAGACGTTTCTGACGGTGCGTCGGGGCGTGCTCAGGTTGCGGCCGGTCGGCCGGTGACGCCGGTAGTCTGCTCCCGGATTGCGAAGCGGGTGATCATCTCGGCTCGGTGCCCGGGGGCGGGGCGGTCATCGGCGTGGGCGGCGGATTCCCGGCGGCCTGACCCGGCCTCGCCCCACCCCTGCCTACGGCACTTCGAAGAAGGGCATCCCATGGGCTTGGCCCCGTCCTATGACCATGTCGACGGCGGCGCAGGGGTCTCGCCATGACGGCGCCCGTCCCCCCGGGCACCGCGCGGCTGTTGACCGTGGGCGTCGCCTCCGTCGGAGGGCTGCTGTTCGGCTACGGAATCGGGGTGATCGCCGGAGTCCTGCGGCTGGTCGCCACCACCTTCGCCCTGTCGTCGTGGCAGCAGGGGGCGGTCGTGTCGGCCGCCCTCCTCGGCGCGGCGCTCACCGCCCTCACCAGCGGGCGGCTGGCGGACAGGTTCGGGCGCCGACCGGTCATCGGCGCCGCCGCGGCCGTGTACGCCCTCGGAACGGCGGCTTCGGCGGCGGCCTCGAGCTCCACCGCGCTCCTCACCGGGCGGTTCCTCGTCGGACTCGCCCTGGGGGCCGTCTCGTTCGCGGTCCCGCTGTACATCTCCGAGATCTCTCCGCCCGCCCGACGCGGCGCGCTCGTCACACTGAACCAACTCATGATCACGATCGGGCTCCTGCTGTCCTACGTGGTGGCCTATCTCCTGGAACCCGCGGGGGCCTGGCGCTGGATGCTCGCTCTCGGGCTCCTGCCCGCGTGCGTGCTGATGGCCGGCATGTGCCTGGTGCCCGAGTCGCCGGACTGGCTGCACTCCAGGGGAGACACCGCCCGGGCGGCGAGCGCCGCCCGGCGCCTGTCCCCGCCCGCCCCGGGCGGCACAGCCGCCCGCCCCGGTGGCCGCCCCGCGACGGCGACCGCCGCACGGCCCACCGCCGGCCCCGCGACCGCAACCGTCGCACGGCCCACCGCCGCCCCCGCTGCGAGCCTCCGGCAGGCCTGCGCGCTGGCCGGTCCCCGCTGGGTCGCGCTGGGACTGGCGATCGCCGTCCTGGTCCATCTGACCGGTCTGAACACCGCGATCTACTACGTGCCGACCATCCTGGGCGGAAGCGGCATGACCGCTGCCGGAGGCATCCGGGGAGCTGTCCTGGTCGGACTGTGCAACGTGGCCGCCACCGTCGTCACCATCGCCATGCTCGACCGGGTCGGCCGCCGGAAGACGATGATCGGAGGGCTGCTGGTCATGGCGGTCGCGGCCGTCGGCATCGCGGTGGCACAGCCGCTCGGGCACACGGGGGCGCCGACCGCAGCGCTGCTGTGTGTCTTCATCATGGCGGGAGCGGTGGGCCCTGCTGCCGTCTTCTGGGTCTACATCGCCGAGATCTACCCGGCGGGTGCCCGCGGAGTCCTGATGAGTCTGGCCACCGCGGCCCACTGGGCAACGGACTTCGTCGTGGCGACCACGTTCCTCCCCCTCGTGCAGGAGTTGTCGCTCGGCGGGGCGTTCGGTGTGTACGCGGCGATCAGCGCGGCGTCCGCCCTGGCCCTGGCCCGCTGGATGCCCGAAACCCGCGGCCGTCTGCTGCTGTGAACGGGACCGGGCGCGAGGCTCCTGCGCTCGCGCCCGGGCTGGGCTTCACCCGCCGCCACCTGACGATGCGCCAGAATTGCCGTCAGCCGAGCAATCAGCCGCGCGTCCCCGAAGGTAGGCATCATGACCCGCTACAGCGTCGACCCGAACCGGCACGAGCTCATCGCCACCTGGGGAACCGGCGAAGGCGACCTCGCCACCCGGATCACCGCCCTCCCGGCCGACGCGGCCGGCGCCACGCTCCTGCGCCTGGCCGGCGCGCTGACCCGCCTGTCGGAGGCGGCCTGGCGCACCTACACCCACCCCGCCAGCGCCGCCGGCTCCCTCGAACCCGACACCGAAGGCTGGCGCCGCGAGCAGGAACGCGACACCTTCAGCGAGGTCGCCGAGGCCGTGGCCGCGCCGAACCTGCCCCACGGCGGCCTGCTCACCGTCTCCTACAGTCCCCTGCTGGAATCCGCCCACCAGGCCGGCCGCGCCCTGCACGCCCTCGACGAAGCCGAGTTGACGAAGGCCGTCCTCGCCGAGACCGTCACCGAACTCACCGCCGTCGAGAGCGCCGAACTCGGCAACCTCACCGGCCGCGCCCAGCAGGCCGTCCTGCTCAGCCGCGAGGACGCCTCCCCCGTCCAGGTCGCCGCCGCCGACCACCTGCTGGAGCAGAACCCCTTCGGCTCCCTCGCCCTCTTCTCCGACGTCGACCCGACCGCCGCCGCCGTCGCGGCCGCGCACTGGCTCGCCGCCGCGGCCGAGGTCGCCGCCGGCGCCTCCGGCCACGACGCCACCGCCGTCCTGCTCGAAGCCGACAGCATCGAGGACCTCCCGCACCAGACCCCCACCCTCGTCCTCGAACTCCTCGACGCCGGCCACACCCCCCACGACGCCGTCACCGGCCTCGTCCGCCACGCCCTCCACATCGCCGACGGCCTCCTCCCCGACCCCGCCGGCCTGCGCGAACAACTCGAAGACCTCGACGGGGCCCTCGACGACTACACCGAGGACTACACCGACGACGAGGAGACCGACCCGGAGGACACCGGCCTGCGCCTCACCCCCCTCGACCCCAGGCGCCCCGCCCGCGACCTCCTCGAAGACCTCCTCGCCGGCATCCACGGCTGCTGGGTCCTCCACACCGAGTACGACGACCTCGACGAAGAGCACCTCGGCACCGATGACGCAGGCTTGGCCGACGCGGGCCCGGACGACGCGGACCTGGACGACGCGGACCTGGACGACGAACGGGCCGAACAGCACCGGCACCACAGCCGCGAGAACTTCGCCCGTCTCGTCCGCGAAACCGCCGCCCGCCACCGCGACCGGCTCCTCTGACCGCACCTCACCGCCCCGCCGGGGACGGCGGGCGACCGCCCGAGTCGTGCGGCCGGCTCCGCCGCCCCCGCCCCCCGAGCAGCGGGGAGCGGGGGCAGGGGCGACCCCGACGGTGCGGTCAGCCTCTGCGCAGGCCGCCGTCGCCGCTCTGCTTGCGCGCCTGCTGCGGGTCGTAACCGGGGAAGGGGCGTTCGAAGAGCCAGTTGTAGAGCAGCTCCCGGCAGATCTCCGGCTGGTACGCCGGCACCTGGTGTCCGGAGTCGGGCACGCTGACCTGCGTCAGGTTGCCGTGGCGGCGGACGAATCCCTTCGGGTTCCCCTGGGCCTGCGTCCAGACCAGCCGGGGAGCGTTGCGCCACTCCGCCTGCTCGCCCTCTCGTGTCATGAGGTCGTCCAGGATCTCCTCGGTGCTCCGGTACCCGCAGGCGGCGTCGAAGTTCCCGGTGTAGAGCAGGGTCCGGTATCCCCTTTCGATGATCTGGGCGTACTGCCCGGTGCAGTCCGCCATGTTGTCCCGCACCAGCGCTTCCGCCACCGGACCCTCGTTGTCGGCGCACTGCCAGGTGACGTTCGGCGGGACGTGCAGGGCCTCCTTCACGTCCGCGCTGTTCAGATAGGTGCGCAGCGCCCCCATCGACAGGTCGTCCCAGCGCCGCACGTCGTAGACGTCGAAGTTCCCGCCGTAGGCCAGGGTCGTGGCCACCAGGTCGTTGCCGAGTTCGGTGGCCCCCTCCAGGTCTCCCGCGTCGAGGGTGCTCTTGAAGTCCTGGTAGGACTTCTCCAGGGCTTCCTTCTGGCTGATGCCGAGGAAGCCGGCCGCGTAGGCGTAGTCGATCAGGACGCGCAGTGACAGCTCGGGCTTGATCCAGCCGTTGCCGACGGCGATGCCCTGCAAGTTGATGCGCCCGCCCGCGTTCTCCGTGTTCCGCGCGTCGATCTCCAGCGCGATCGCCGGCACGTACTTGCCGGCGTAGCTCTCGCCGCAGACGTACAGCGGGCACTGCGCGTACTCCGGGTGCGCGTCGAGGAACCCCTGGAGGGCGTCGCAGAACATCCGGCCGAGGGCCTCCTCGTCCCGGACGTACTCCAGGGCGTCGTCGGCGTAGCTGTACCCGGTGCCGATGGGCTGGTCCCAGAAGACGACGTGCGCTTCCTGGTTCCAGCTGTGGGGCGAGACCGACACCGTTCCGGCGGCGTCGTCGCCGATGGACAGCGGTCCGTTCTCCAGGAACAGCCCGAGCAGCGAGGAGGCGCCGGGGCCGCCGTTGAGCCAGATCAGCAGGGGCGTCCGGCTGATCAGCTCCTGCTGGTCGTGGACGGCGACGTGGGGGTTGCAGGTCTGGCTCTCGAAGAACCAGTAGAACAGGTGGTTCTTCTTCTGCGGGTGCCGGTGCTCGGTGCTGTCGAGGTGCACGTGTCCGGCGTACGAGCGGACCTTCTTGGTGTCCTCGGTGTGGAAGTCGATGCGCAGGGTGTTGGGGATGTTCGCCGGAATCGAGGTGACGAGGTCTGAGGGCATGGTTTCACCGTCCGTTCGGCAGCGGGCTCAGGGAGCCAGGGGGCGGCGGCGCCGGGACGGCGTGTGGTAGAGGCCGGTGAACAGCCCTTCGGTCCGTTCCACCTGCTCCAGGACGCCGATGCGCTGGCCCTGGAGCAGTTGCAGCGCGGGGAAGCGGTTCTTCTCGAACAGCAGGATGTTCAGCGAGCCGCCGTACATGAAGTTCCCGACGCGCTCGCCCTTGTCCACCTTGACCGGCTCGTCGAGCGAACCCCGGAACTTCTCCTCGAAGTTGACGGAGGCGATCGAGTTGAGACCGACGATCACCTGCCCGACGTACCCCTCGCCGGCCTTGCGTCCGTTGGCGTCCAGGTAGTCCGTGCGGTAGACGAGGTATCCCCGGCGGAAGTCGTCGAACATCTCGTAGTCGTAGCCGTAGCCGACGTTCCCCTTGTTGAGCAGTTCGGGGAAGTCCCGCATCCCGTAGTAGACACCGGGGACGAGGTCGCGGGCCTCGACCACTTCGCCCGCCACCGGGGTGTGGTACCAGTGGTAGCCGTCGGGCATCAGGATGCACGACACCGCCGTGCCGCCGATGAACCTCTGGGCGTAGTCGGAGTCGTCGAGCAGCTGCCTGACGTTCATGGTCACCGTCTTGACCGGGATCGGCGTGTTCTCGGTCAGGTCGTCGACGATCATGTTGATGACGCAGTCGGCCGGGGCGACCACCACGCTCTTGTCGGTCCTGGCGTCGATCGGCCGCCGCGACGGGTCCTTGAGTTCCCGGGCGAAGAACTCGTTGAAGTTCTTCCAGCCACCCTCGGGCTCCTGGAAGTCCTCCATGTGCCGGCCGAGTTGGTCGCGCCACTTCTTGATGAGCACCTTCGACTCCGGCGAGTCCATCTGCAGGCCTTGCAGGTGCGTGAAGTCCGCGAGGATCTTGCGCCCCGAGCCGCTGGTCACGAAGACCATGCCGTAGTCGTTCTCGTAGTTGATCCAGCTGAACTTCTCGATGTAGTCCAGCCCTTCGTGGAGCCCGGGCTGCGAGTTGTACCACTCCGTCAGGAAGGTACACAGGAAGTCGACGTTCTGGTCCTTCCAGTCGCACTGCACCCGCTCCGGGGTGTCGGCCGGGTACGGCACCACGTGCTTGACCGTGGCGTCGTACATGGTCCTGAAGCCCTCGTGGTCCTCCTGGTACCACCGTCTGACCTTCGCGAGCAGCTCGTCCAGGTCGTTCGAGTACGGCTCTTCTTGGTTCGCCATTGCGTTGTCTCCTTCTGATGGAAGTGTCGGCCCCGGCCCTTCCGGGCGATGCGGGCCGGTCAGGAACCGGTGGGGGTGACGTTGCACCGCTCTGCCGGGAGTTCGCTGAGGTAGCCCTTGGCGATGAGGTTGTTGACCTTGTAGCCGCCCTCGAGCCCTGCGGGCGCGAGGTCCGGGTCGAGCCACTCCTGCTCGTCGTTCGGGATGGCCGCCGGCCCGAATCTCTCCTGGGAGCAGTAATACTTTCCAGCCATCGGCGAATCGGTGACGTCGGGCGGCGGCGGGCAGTCGTCGGGAACGGCCGCCGCGGCCCGCACGGGCTGCGCGTTCACCGGCTGCGCGTTCACCGACTGTGCGGCAGCGGCGCCGCCTGCGGCGGTCAGTCCGGTGATCGGGAGGGCGCAGGCCAGGGAGGCGGCGAACATCGTTCGCACACGCATGCAGTACTCCGGTTTCGTGGGGAGGGAACAGAGGGGGCGCCACGGCGGGGAAGGGGGAACAGTCACACGACACAGGCCGCGAGGGGGACGACACACAACAGCCGCCCACACCGCGCGCGATGGCCGGCGGCGGTAGGACGGAACGTCAACTACGGGTGCTTTCCTCGGAATCCGGCGGTTTCGCCCTCGTCCGCGTTCTCCTGACCTCTCCGCCGTTTCCGGCGCCGCTTCGAAGTCCGCTACTCCGTACCCTCCCCGGAACCGGCCGATTCCCCGCTCAACCCGACCGGGCTACATCCGGGCGGACCGGCTCGGCCCGAACGCCTACGGCCTTCCGGGCCCCTTGCTCGGCTTCCCCGGCGCCGGGACGGTGCTCGGCGGTCCGCTCGCGCTGCGGCTGCGCCCGGCCCTCGCGCCGGCCTCCCCCGGGCGGCTGCTGCTGGTGCCGACAGGCGCGGGCGGCGGGTCGCCCGGCCGCCGCCGACCGCTGGAATCGCTCCGTGCCGTCCGGACGGCCCAGCACCGCTCGTGGTCCGGGCGTGCAGAACAAAGCATGGAGAGCACGAACCGGGCGGCTGCGGGCTTGCACGTGCCCACCGACGGCCGAGCGGATGACGGGATGACCGGAGGGTTGTGCGTGATGCGTACGCTGTACACCAGCCAGGGCGGCGGCCCCCGGCTGCCGCGAAGAGTGGGCGCCCTGGCCGCGGCGGCAGGAACGGCCGTCCTCCTCGTGGCGTCGTGCTCATCCGGGAGCTCGTCCGGGCCCGCGACGCCGACGAACGCGGCGGGGGCGACGCTGTCGGAGGCGCCCAACCCGTCGAGCTTCTCCGGGGAGCCGCCCTCCGCCTTCGCCTCCGCGCTGGAGTCGGCCTCGGCCGCGGCGTCCGCGCGCTCGGCCTCGGCGGCGGCCGCCGCCTCGGCGTTCGAGGCATCGGCGGACGCGCAGGCCGCGCAGAACCGGGCGAAGGCGACCGAGGTGCTCAAGACCGTGGAGGGCCCCGGCAACGCCACCTCCGACATCACCCTGACCGGCGTGCCGCGATCCACCACCGGCGGCCTCCACGCCGCCGTCGTGACCATCGTCAACAGCACCCGCGAGGCCGCGTCCTACGCGGTCCAGGTGGACTTCACCGATGCGTCGGGCCACGCCGTCGACTCGGCGATCGTCGGCGCCGAGAACCTGGCCCCGGGCGGGAAGGCCAGTCCGATCGCCTTCAGCCGCCAGCCGGCCGACCTGGCCCTGGTCCCGGTCGTGGTGAAGGCCCAGCGCTACTGAGCCCAGCGCCACCGGGCACACCCCGGCCGGGCAACGCCCGACGTCCCGGGGGGGGTGGGGGGGGGGGGGGGCCAAGAGAACGAGTAGCGCGCGGGAGAACAGAGAAAAGGAGGCGGGGGT
>NZ_JBWKER010000046.1:0-8017 GCF_056435345.1 Kitasatospora sp. NPDC043950 | reverse complement strand
CCTCACTCCCACCCCCCCCCCCCCTCCCCCCCCCCCCCCCCCCCCCCCCCCGCCCCCCCCCGGGACGTCAGCAGGACGTCAGCAGGACGTCAGCGGGTGATCAACGACCCTGGAGGGACTTCACGTTGTCGCCGAAGCTCCATCCCTTCGAGCCGTCCCAGTTGAGCGACCACGTCATGAGCCCCTTCAGCGAACCGCCGAACGCGTTCCACGACTGGCCGACCAGGCCCGGGTCCATGTAGCCGCCGCCCGCGCCGGGCTGGGCCGGCAGGCCGGGCACCTGCTTGTCGTAGGGCACCTTGACGGTGGTGCCCTGGATGGTCAGGCCGTTGTTCAGGCAGGTGGTCTGCGCGGTGAAGCCCTGCACGGTGCCGGCCTGGTAGGAGTCGCCGGAGCAGCCGTACATGCTGCCGTTGTAGTACTGCATGTTCAGCCACCACAGCTGCCCGTTGTCGGCGTACTTCTTGACGATCGGCAGGTAGGCGCCCCAGATCGAGCCGTAGGTGACGCTCCCGCCGGTCACGTACGCGGTTTCGGGGGCCATCGTCAGGCCGAAGCCCGCGGGCATCTGCGCCAGCACGCCGTCGATGATGCGCATCAGGTTGGCCTGGGAGGCGGACAGCGTGCCGATGCTGCCGCTTCCGGACAGGCCGGTCTCGATGTCGATGTCGATCCCGTCGAAGTTGTACTTCTTGAGGATCGGGACGACGGTCGCCACGAACCGGTCGGCGACGGTGCTGGAGCTCAGGTCGATGCCTGCGGCGGCACCGCCGATCGACATCAGGATCGTCGCCCCGGCCGCCTTGGCCTGGCACATCTCGGCGGGGGTCGAGACCTTGACGTTGGCGTCCATGCCGTCCTGCCACTGGACGGTGCCGTCCGAGAGGATCACCGGGAAGGCGGCGTTGATGACGTTGTAGCCGTGTGCGGCGATCCGGCTGTCCGTGATGGGGACCCAGCCCATGCCGGGGTGGACGCCGTTCGCGGCGCCGTCCCAGTTCTCCCAGTACCCCTGGAGGACCTTGCCCGACGGCTTGGGCTTCGTGGGGCACGTGTCACCCGGCGCCGGGGTGGTCGGCGGCGGGGTGGTGGGCGGAGGAGTCGTGGGCGGCGGAGTGGTCGGCGGAGGGGTCGTCGGCGGCGGGGTGGTGGGCGGTGGAGTCGTGGGCGGAGGGGTCGTCGGCGTGGGGCTGCTGCCGCCGGGGCCGGTGAGCGACACGTCGTCCGCGTAGTACGCGGGCTGCCCGTACCAGCCGTGCAGGTAGACGGTCACCGAGGTGGTGTTCGGCCCCGTGGTGAAGCCGACGCTGAGCTGGCTGTACGCCGCACTGCTCGGCGTCCAGGTGGACGGGTCGCTGCCGGCGCCGGTGCCGGTGGCGCCCAGGTAGACGTAGCTGCCCTGGACGTAGGCGCTCAGCGTGTACTGGGAGTTGGGCTGCACGCTGACGGTCTGGCTGCACTGGGCGCTGTCCGGGCCGGTCGGCGTGGCCTTGAGCGCGGCGGCCCCGGAGTGGACCGGACTGCTGACGACCGCGCCGGAGCCGCCGGAGCAGGTCCAGCCGGAGAGTCCGCTCTCGAAGCCGGGGTTGGCCACCAGGTTGGGGGTGGCGGCCCCGGCCGTGACGGAGCCGGCCGCGGCGACGCCGGCACCGATGACGGCGACGGCGCTCACCCCGGCGAGGGAGCGCCGCAGGACGCTCGGCCCGTGCTGGGCACGGCTGGTCCGGTTCACCTGCGCCGTGCGTTCCACGCCCGCCCGCGGCTGCGGGCGAGGGGTCCGGAGCGGCTCGCTCCCGGCCGGGTCGCCTTCGGGGCGGCCGGGATCCGGACAGGGTCGGACATCGCCCGACGGACGTGGAGTACGCGACCTTCGACGGAACATGCTGCGTTCCCTTCCCGCCGAACGTCATGGACATGACCGACGCGTGGGGGCGCGACGCCCGGCTGTGGGTGAGGTGGGGACATGTGGGGCTGTGCCGGACCGGATCGTAGGAGGGGCGGCGCAGCTCGTCAATAGGTCTGGACCAATCGCGAGGCGCGGCCCGGTCGGCCGCAACAGAAGCCGACGTCAGGCCGTACGGCCCCGCCCGGTCGACCGGGCAGGGGCCCGGGCGCGGCCGACGGGCCGTCCGGATCGGACGGCCCGTCGGTTCGCTACGGGGCGGTCACCGGGCCAGGCCCTCCGGGCTCCGCCAGCTCACCAGGCGGGCGCCGTCCGGCGGGAGGTCCACGACCTCGTTCCCGAAGACCCGATTGATCGAGCTGCCCCCGTTCAGCGAGATGTCGGCGCCGTAGACGTGCAGGGAGACCGCGCGACCTGTGCCGCCGTTCGACACCCGGTGGATGTCCTCGTCGGGCGGTACGAGGAACTGCACCCGGCCGGGAGAGCAGGTGGTCCGGCCGGACGGCACCAGCACCCGGCGGCCGGTCCTGGAGGGCCGCCACAGCCGGAACGCCTCGTCCACCTCGACGCCCTCCACCACACCTGACACGCACCAGGCGACATGGTCGTGGATCGGGGTGGACTGCCCGGGCAGCCAGGTCAGGGCCACCACGGAGTGCGTCCGTCCGGCGTGCAGCAACCGCTGCGAGTAGCCGTCGGTGCCACCGGCGCACAGGTCGTCGGGCACGATCAGCCCGGACCGCAGGTACTTGCGCAGGGTGTCCGCGGTGAGCTGCGCGGTCAGCACGTCCGCGGCGGCGTAGCGCGCGAGGTCGGAGAGGAACTCGTCGAGGTTGGAGCGCGGTTCCACGGTCTACCGCCCCACCCCGGTGAGCGCGCGCAGCGGCACCGGTGCGGCGATGACGCGGGTCACCGCCACCAGGGCGACGAACAGGCCGATGGTTGTGCCACCGCGCGACGACGCGGCTTGGTCGATCATGGGAATCCTTTTGAGCGGTGCGGAACTTGCCGAAGGCCCGACCGTAGGAATCCATGGCAGACAAGTGATCAACGCGCGGTCGGCGGCGTCGGCGCCGGCCCGCATTCACCTCAGCTGCATTTCGGCCAACTGTGCGAAAGGTCTGTTCGCAGCCACGGCACCCCCTTAGAGTGGCGGCGATCCTCCACAAGTGGACTTTTCTTCACGCCAGTTCACTGGATCTTCACATCAGTGCACCGGCCTCGGAACGTTCAGCGCAGTCTGTTCCCACCATCGAGCCGAAAGGGCCGGGTCCGTGACGCAGGCGTTCCAGTCCCCCGGCTTCGCCGCGCTGGCGGCCGACCGCGCGGTCGAGACGCGGCTCGTCGACGAGCGCTGGCAGGCGGTGGCCTGGGACCTGAGGACGGGCCGGCGCCGGGTGGTCACCGACCGGCCGGGGGGCGTCCATCTGAGCGAGATCGAGCCGGACGGCGACGCCATCTGGTGGTTCGACGCCGACAACGCCGGGGAGGGCCGGTGGTGGCGCGAGCCGTTCGCCGGTGGCGCGGGCGGCGAGGCGCTGCACGACGTGCCGCGCGGGCGGGCATACGGCGTCGCCTTCGACCGGACGGGCGCGCTCGCCGCGGTGGTCGTCGGTGTCGACGGCGCCTCGCACTGCTACGTCGGACCGCCCGCGGGCGAGGCCCGGCTGATCGGTTCGGCGCCGGGGTACCTGAGCCTGGCCGACCTGTCGCCGGACGGTCGGCTCCTCGCCCTCGGCGGGCGGCCCGACGGGGACGACTCAGTGGTCCTGTGGCCGACAGGCGCCCAGGCGGGCGCGCAGGCGGGCACGCAGGCGGACGGTCCGCTGCGGATCGCCGGGGACCGCCGACTACGGCTCTGGCCGATCGAGTTCAACCCGCTCGCGGGACTCGAACCGGAGCTGCTGCTGGTGGTCGAGGAGGACGAGCGGTACACCGTCGCGACCTGGCGGGCCGGCACGGGACTGCGCAGGTACCCGGGGCTGTCGTTCGACTCGCAGATATCGGCCGGCTGGTACCGGGGGCCGCGCGAGGTGCTGATCCAGCACGAGCGGGCCGGGCGGAGCCGGCTGCTCCTCGCCGACCTCGACCCGCCGGAGGGACAGGGGGCGACGCGGCAGCGGGTGACGCCGCAGGGGACCGCACGGCAAGGACCGGCGGAACAGGCCCCGCCCGTCCGGGAGATCAGCACGCCCGGCGGCACGATCCACGACCTGTCCTGCGCTCCGGACGGCACCTTGCACTGCGTCTGGAGCCGGGAGTCGACACCGCCCCGCCCGCTGGTACTGCGCCCCGGCACGGAGGCTGCGCACCACCCCGGACAGGGCCTCGACCCGGACCGGGGCGACACCTCCCGCAGCCGGCGCTGGACGCCCCGGCCGTACGGGCGGATCCACAGCTTCGTCAGCACCCCGGTCGGCGAGGGCCCGTGGCCGACCCTCTTCCTGGTCCACGGCGGCCCCGCCACCCACGACCGCGACTCCTACGACCCGCGGGTGAACGCCCTGGTCGGCCGTGGCTACGCGGTGGTGCGCACCAACTACCGCGGCTCCACCGGCTACGGCGCCCGCTGGCAGCACGAGTACGGCCACCGGGTCGGGCTGGCGCAGATCGAGGACCTGGCCGCCGTCCGCACGGAGCTGGTCGCCGACGGTACGGCGCTCGCGGAGCGCACCGGCCTGTGCGGATTCTCGTGGGGCGGCTACCTGACCCTGCTGGCGATGGGCGCGCAGCCGGAGTTGTGGTCACTCGGCATGGCCGCTCAGCCGATCGCGGACTACCCCGCCGCCTACCGCACCACCACCCCCGCACTGCGCGCGCTCGATCGGCAGCTCTTCGGCGGGACCCCGGACGAGGTTCCCGAGCGCTACCGCGCGGCCGACCCGCGATCGTACGTGCACCAGGTCCGCTCGCCCGTCCTGCTGGTCGCCTCGCGGACCGACGAGCGGTGCCCGCCCGACCAGGTCGCCCGGTACGCCGCGGACCTGCGCCGGCTGGCGGTGCCGCACGAGCTGCTCTGGGTGGACGGCGGCCACTACAGCCGCCGGACCGCCGACCACCGATCGGTGCTGGCCACGATGGTCCGGTTCGCCGAGCACGCCTGGCCGGCACCGCTCCCCCTGCCACCCCGGGGCGACCGCCCCGAGGTACCCGCCGAACTGGTGGAAGGAGGTGAACATCCATGAAGCGACGCAGCATTCAGAACGACCCGATCAGCACCCCGGAGCGTGACCGGGGCGCCGTGGTGGTCCAGGCCTTCGCACTCGACATCACCAAGGCCGCGGTGGTCGCGCCTGCCCTCAAGGGGCAGCCGAAGCCGAAGCCGGAGACCAAGGGCAAGTGATTCTCCGTCGCTCCGGGGCGCCTGCGGTGCCCCGGAGCGACACCTCATCGACCGCCGGCGATCAACAGAAGTGGCCACCATGCGTATCGTCCTGCTGCACATGCCCTGGGGCGCGATCGACGTGCCGTCGCTGGCGCTCGGGATCATGCACACCGCCGCCGCACGCGCCGACCACCAGGTCGAAGTGCGGTACGCCAACCTGGACTTCGTGGACTGGGCCGCCGAGACCGCGGGTTTCGGCGTGGACGACTACCAGTACTTCTCCGAGAAGTCCTACTTCCAGGGCGCGGGCGACTGGGCGTTCGCCGGTGCGCTGTACGGTGACGACGGCCCGGCCCCCGGCGTCGAGGGCGACATCGAGGGCGACATCGACGACAGCGACGGCGAGTTCGCGGCCTACTTCGAGTACCTGGCCACCAGCGGTGCGAGCGAGCAGGAGATCGCACTGACCCGGGCCACCCGCGCGATCGCCCCCGCGTTCATCGCCCGACTGGTCGACGAACTCGCCGCCGACCCACCGGACCTGGTCGGCTTCACCACCACCTTCCAGCAGAACACGGCGAGCCTCGCCGCCGCGAGGCTACTCAAGCAGCGGTGCCCGCAGGTGCGCACGGTGTTCGGCGGCGCGAACTGCGACGGTCCGCAGGGCGCCGCGCTGCACCGCAACTTCCCCTTCCTGGACTACGTGGTGCGCGGCGAGGGCGAGGCCGCCTTCCCGGCACTCCTGGAAGGCGGCGACCTCTCCGCCGTCCCCGGGCTGTGCTGGCGGGACGGCTCCGGGAAGTCGACGGCCAACGAGATGACGAGGCGTCCGCTGCCGCCCGCGGCGATCCTGGCGCCCCGCTACGACGGCTTCTACGAGCGGCTCGACGCCTCCGTCGCGGCCGGCTGGGTCGATCCCAAGCTGGTCGTCGAAGGCTCCCGGGGCTGCTGGTGGGGCGAGAAGCACCACTGCACCTTCTGCGGGCTCAACGGCTCCTCGATGGAGTTCCGCTCCAAGCCGCCGGCCGACTTCCTCACCGAGGTGCTCACGCTCGCCGAACGCCACCAGCTGTTGGACGTCTACGTGGTCGACAACATCCTGGACATGGGCTACTTCGACACCGTCCTGAAGTCGCTCGCCGAGCTCCCGGTGGATCTGCGGCTGCACTTCGAGATCAAGGCCAACCTGCGCCGCCACCAGTTCCAACTCCTCGGCGACTCGGGCGCGGCCCAGGTACAGCCCGGCATCGAGAGCCTGAGCACCCGGGTCCTGCGGATCATGGACAAGGGGGTGACGGGCTGCCAGAACGTCCGCGCGCTGCGGGACGCGCAGAGCGCCGGAGTGTCGGTGAGCTGGAACTACCTCTACGGCTTCCCGGGCGAGCAGCCGGCCGACTACGAGTCGGTGATCCGCCAACTGCCCGTGCTGCACCACCTGGACCCGCCGACCGGAGCGGGCCGGATCGCGATCGAGCGGTTCAGCCCGTACTTCGACCGCCCCGAGCTGGGCTTCGCGATCACCCGACCGGCCTTCCAGTACGGCGCGACCTACCGCCTGCCGGAGAGCGAACTGGCCGAACTGGCCTACGTGTTCAGCGCACCGCCGCGCGGGATCGGCGGCGACCTCGCGGAGCGGCTGAGCGCGGCGGTGGGCACCTGGATCGCGCGGTTCCCCGACAGCCGGCTCAGCTACCGGGACGCGGGCGGGCGGATCGCGCTCGTCAACACCCGCCCCGGGTACGACTGGCGGGTGGTCGAGCTGACCGATCCGGTGGAGCTCGCCGCCTTCCGGCTGCTGAACCAGCCCCGCTCGACCGCCGCGCTGGCCGCCAAGGTCCCCGGCGGCGCGGCGGCGGTCGAGCCGGTGCTGGAGCGCTTCACCGCGCTGGGCCTGCTGTTCCACGACGGGGACGGTTTCCTCCAGGTCGCCGTCGAGTCCGACAACCAGGTGCTGATGCGGATGCAGCACCGGCACGGCCCCGCCGCCGCCCGCCCTGGCGCCGAGGAGGTGCTCGATGCCGTCACGATCGGCTGAACGGACTGATGCCGGAAGGACCGATGCCGGAAGGACCGTTGCGGAAAGGACCATTGTGGGAAGGACCGATGCCGCCTCCTGGCGCGCGGCCGGCCCGGAGGTCGAGCTCTGGCTCGACTACGACCCCGACGCCCGGGAGTTGCCGGGCTTCGCGCTCGGCCACCGCACCCTGTCCGGCCCGGCGGAGGCGGAGGTCACCGAACTGCACCGCGCCGGGGTCCGCTGCCTGCGGCTGACCGAGCCGGTGCGGCTCTGCGCGGACGCGCCGGCGGCCTCCGCGCGGGCGCTGATGCTGCTGCGCGAGGCGACCGGGCAGGGGCTGGCCGTGCTCTGGCAGGCCGACTGCACGGACGGCTGCGCGGCACAGCGCCGGTTCCACCACCTGTACCCGCCCGAGCAGTTGACCGGCGGCCCCGAGGACGTCGTCGCCGACTGGCGCGCCACGTACTACCCGAGCAAGTGCGTCTTCCGGCGCGGCCCCGGCTTCGTCGAGGTGCGCGACCGCCGGTTCGGGACGCTGGAGCTGTTCACCATCGACGAGCCGGGCCACCTGGCGCAGGTCGAGGCGCTGGCCGAGGGCGTCGAGGTCGGCCGGCTGCCGGACGCCGTCCACCGGGACTTCGCCGGGGGGGGGGGGGGCGGAGGGAAGGGGGGGGGGGGGGGGGGGTTTTCCCCCCCCGGGGGTGGGTGGTACCTCTCCTTTTTCTGCCCGTTGTTGTTCGAGGGTCGGGCCACAGAAGGATTCCCCCAAACC
>NZ_JBWKER010000045.1:54597-74132 GCF_056435345.1 Kitasatospora sp. NPDC043950 | reverse complement strand
GCGACGGAGTCCTCCCCCCACCAACCCCAAACAGCACGAAGAAAGCAAACCCACACACCCACCCCCCCCCCCCCACCCCCCACCGCCCCCCCCCCCCCCCCCCCCCCCCCCCCCCCCGCTTTTCGCGACCGGCCGACGGGCGGCGGATTCCGGATGGTGACGGAGTCGTCACGCTGCGCACGAGCCGGGGCGTGGTCGGGATATGTCCTTGCGATTAACGTCGCGCTACGAAGTCCGCCAAGTCCCACCGGAGTTCCCGGCCGGTCGCGGAACTTCGCCCCAACTGCCCTTTTTGGTAGCTGTTCTGACCTACCAGGAGTTGCAGTAGGCTGACTCCGCGATAGGCGTCGCCGCAGGTCCCGTGCCGGAAAGCACCGCGATGTGATGTGACATCAGGTGTCTTTCGGAGGGGTTCAGGCCGCCAGTCCCATTCGCGCCTTGGGGCCCGGACCGGCTCCACGCGGTGCCACCTGAAGAGAGTTTCATGACGTCATTTGTGCAGGAACCCTTTTTCTGGGTCTTCATCGTGGTGATGCTCGTAGCCGTCGGAGCGGCCCTCCAGGCCCGCAGGACGAACCTCGCCCTGCGGCGGCGAAACGTTTCCCTGGAGGAGGCCGGCGCCCTGGCGCAGCGGCAGCGCGACGAGTTCGCCGTGCTGCACGACCACCTGCGGAGCCAGCACGCGTCCGAGCTGACGGACGTCCGCCGCGACGCCGAGGAGGACACCAAGGCCGTCCTCAAGGCGGCGATGCGGACGCTGCAGGGCTTGGCCGACGAGCAGCAGGTCGTCATCGACAAGGTGCAGCGGAAGTACGGCGACAGCCCGCAGATCCTGGCCGACCTGATGACGATCGACCACACGAACAGCCAGTTCGGCCGGCGTGCCCAGGGCATCGCGGTGCTCTGCGGCGGCTGGCTGGGCCGCCGTGAGAGCGTCGCCTCGGTCTACGACGTGGTCCGCAGCGCCCAGGGCCGGATCCGGCACTTCGACCGGGTGCGGATCCACTCCCAGGTCAGCGTCGCGCTCGTCAGCAAGGTCGTCGAGCCGGTCGCCGTCGTGCTGTCCGAGCTGCTCGCCAACGCGACCAACTACTCCGCCCCGGACACCCCGGTGGAGGTCAGCGTCCAGGCCGTCCCCACCGGCGTCTGCCTGATCGTCGACGACGCCGGCCTCGGCATGGGCCAGGAGGAGAAGGACCGCGCGGCGGTGCTCCTGAACCCGGGCGCGCCGATCGGCCTCACCAGCCTGGGCAACCCCCCGAAGTTCGGCTTCGCCGTCTCCGGCATGCTGGCCGCCCGCTACGGCTTCCGGGTCTCCGTCGACTCGGTCTCCCCGTACGGGGGCGTGCGGGCCGTGGTGCTGCTGCCGGCCGAGCTGCTCAGCAGCGAGGTCGCGGCCCCGGCCACCGCCGTGCACGGCGAGCACCAGGCCGCGCACGGTGACCACCAGGGCGCGCGCGGCGACTACCAGGCCCCGCCGGCGGAGCAGCCCGCGCCGGCCTGGGCGCAGGCCCCCGGTCAGCGGCTCGTGTCGCTGCCCGAACCGGCGGCGCCCCTGGCCCCGGTGCCGCCGGCGGCGGTGACGGAACCGGAGATGACCGCGGACGGACAGCTGCCCCGCCGCCGCCGCCACCGCCCGGTGTCGGTCCTCCCCTCCCCGCAGGACCCCGGCCGGGCCGAGACGCCGGTGCGGAGCCCCGGCCAGAACACGCCGTCCCGCCTCGGCGCGTTCCAGCGCGGCACGCTGTCCGGGCGTAACACCACGAACACGGAAGGAACCGAGATCCAGTGAGCCGCGATCTTTCCTGGGTGCTCAACGACGTACTCCAGGTACCCGGCGCCCGGCACGCCATCCTCGTCTCCGCCGACGGCCTCCTGCTCGAACGGTCCAGCGAGATAGGCCGTGACGAGGCGGAGACCAACGCCGCCGCGATGAGCTCGATGCAGTCGCTGAGCCGCGCGGTCGCCCCGTTCGTCGGCGGAGACGGCGCAGGCGGCGGGGTCTGGCGCCAGACCCTGCTGGAGTACGACCACGGCTGGATCTTCCTGATCGCGGCCGGCAGCGGCGCGTACCTGGCCGCCTCCACCGCCCCCGACGTCGACATGGAGGCGATGTCCTTCCGGATGCAGCAGCAGGTGGGCGCGCTCGGACGGGCGATGTCGGCGGCGCCGCGCCAGAGCACGCTCAGCGGCTCATGACGGCCGGCGGCGAGGAACAGCGGGTCACCGGCGGCTTCATCCGCTCCTACGTGATCACCGGTGGGCGCGAGTTACCGAGTGCGGAAGCCCTGTCTCTGATCACCTTGGTCACCGTCGCGCCCGAGCAGGACCTCCCTGCCCTGCCGAGCCCGGAGACCCGGGCGATCTGGGAGCTGTGCTCCGGCGGCTACCTCTCGGTGGCCGAGGTCGCGGCCCGGCTGGAGCTGCCGGTGGGGGTCGTGAGGCTGCTGCTGACGGACCTGATCCATGAGGGACGGTTGCTGTGCCGGTCGGCCCCGCCCCCGGCCCAGGCCCCGGATCCGAGACTTCTAGAGAAGGTACTGCATGGACTTCAACGCCGGTTCGCCTGAGGACATCTACGTCCCGGGCGCGGTGACGACCGCGGTCAAGATCCTGGTCGTGGGGCACTTCGCGGTCGGCAAGACCACGCTCATCGGGGCCTTGTCGGAGATCGCCCCGCTGAGCACCGAGGAGAGCATGACGCAGGCGTCCATCCGCGTCGACGACCTCCGCGGCGTACCGGACAAGAAGACCACGACCGTCGCCCTGGACTTCGGCCGGCTGACACTCGGCGACGACCTGGTGCTGTACCTGTTCGGCACGCCGGGGCAGCAACGGTTCATGCAGCTCTGGGAGGACATGGCGCGGGGCGCGCTGGGGGCGCTGCTGCTGGCCGACCCGACCCGCCTCGCGGACACCTTCCCCGTCATCGACCTGATCGAGCAGTACGGCCTGGAGTACGCCGTGGCGGTCAACAGCTTCGACCGGCAGGACGAGTACACCGAGGACCAGCTGCGCGAGGCGCTCGACCTGCTGCCGCACACACCGGTGGTGTTCTGCGACGCGCGGGACCAGCGTTCCTCGGCCAACGCCCTGCTGACGCTCGTCCGGCACCTGCTCGACCGCGCCTCCTGACCTCGACCGCGGCTCCTGACCTCCCCCGCGACTCCTGACCTCCCCCACGCCTCCCTCCCCTCACGCCTCCCGGGTCCGCACCCGCCCGGGGCCACCTCCAAGGAACGACCCATGGAATCTCCGCAGCGACCCGCCCCGCAGTCGCCTCCGCAGGGCTGCCCGATGCACGTCGGCGTGAGCACACCGCTCTACGGGGAGATGTTCTCGTCCGACCCCGGCGCGGTCTACGACAAGCTGCGCGCCAACGGTCCCGCCGCGCCGGTGGAGTTGGCCCCGGGGGTCGAGGCCACCCTGGTCACCTCGCACGAGGCCGCTCTGCGGGTGCTGCAGAACCCGGGGATGTTCGCCCGGGACTCGCGGCGCTGGGCGGCGCTCAACGAAGGACGGGTGCCGCTGGACAGCCCCGTCCTGCCGATGATGTTCTACCGGCCCAACTGCCTCTTCACGGACGGTGCCGAGCACCTGCGGCTGCGCAAGGCCGTCACCGAGAGCCTGGGCCGGCTCAACGACAACCGGCTCAACCGGCACGTCGAACGGATAGCCGGCTACCTGATCGACCAGTTCAGTCCGCTGGGCCGGGCCGACCTGCTCAACGACTACGCCAAGCTGCTGCCGCTGCTGCTGTTCAACCAGCTGTTCGGCTGCCCGGCCGACATCGGCGACCGGCTGACCCGCAGCATGTCCGCGCTCTTCGACGGCCTCGACGTGATCCAGGCCAACGAGGAGCTGACCGCCTGCCTGATGGACCTGGTCGCGCTGAAGCGCCGCCAGCCCGGCGACGACATCACCTCGTGGCTCATCCAGCACCCGGCCGGCCTGCGGGACGAGGAGCTCAAGGACCAGCTGGTCATGCTGATGGGCGCCGGCGTCGAGCCCGAGCGCAACCTGATCGGCAACGCGCTGCTCCTGCTGCTGTCCGGCGAGGGCCGCTCCGGACTGCGCATCGAGGACGCCCTCGACGACGTGCTGTGGAACAACCCGCCGATCGCCAACTACGCCACGCACTACCCGATGCAGGACCTCGACGTGGGCGGGGTCCCGATGGACGCGGGCAGCCCGGTGGTGATCAGCTTCGCCGCCGCCAACAGCGACCCCGCGCTGACGGACGCCCGGCTGACCCTCAGCAAGGGGGCCCACCTGGCCTGGGGCGCCGGCCCGCACGCGTGCCCGGCCAAGTCCCCGGCCCAGCTGATCGCCCTGAGCGCGATCGAGTGCCTGCTCAACGCCCTCCCGGACGTCACGCTCGCGGTGCCCGCGGAGAGCGTGGAGTGGCGGCCGGGCCCGTTCCAGCGCGGCCTGGTCTCGCTGCCGGTGCGGTTCAGCCCGGCGCCCGCCCGCACCACGCGGCCGGCCGCGGGTGCGGACACCGCGCCGGGCGGATCACCGGTCGGCCCCGAGGCGACGCAGGCGTACCCGCAGGCCACCGCCCCCGCGCCGGGCCGGGCCGGGCAGAAGAAGGGGTGGTGGAGCTCCTTCCTGGACGTCTTCCGGGTCTGACACGCCCCGGGCTCCGATCCGACGCGCCGTCGGAAGCCGTTCCGCCACCGCGGCGTGAACGGAGTCCGACGGCGGTGCGGGTACGTGACGGGGGCAACACGGATCGACGCTTGAGCGCGCTGTTGCTGGGTAGATCGCCGCCGTACTGCCCGCCCGCGCGTAAGGAGCCCCGTGTGACCGCCACGTTGGAAGCCCGCCCCGCAGACCCGGAGCGCCCGGACGGAAGGGTGGTCGACCGCCGCGCCGCCGTGCCGCTCCTGCGCAGGCTGCGGTCGGCCGAGGGACTCGCCGACCCGAGCCCGGTCTACGACGGGCTGCGGGCGCTGGGAGACCTCGTCCCGGCGCCCTGGGGCGGCTACCTGGTCACCGGGTACGACGCGTGCGACCAGGTCCTGCGCGGCAGGACCTGGCTCGTCCCCGATTTCGCCTGGCAGGAACGGCAGACCGGGACGGAGCGCTGGGAGGCCGTCGCCACCCAGGAGATGAGCCGGACGCTCTCCCGGCTCAACGCCCCCGAGCACACCCGGCAGCGGCGCAGCCTCGGAAACCTCTTCAACCACGCCACCCTGCGGGACATGCAGCCGGAGATCGAGGCCGACGTCACCGGGCTGCTCGACCGCCTGGCCGAGCGAATACGGGCGGACGGCGAGGCGGACCTCTCGTCCCTGGTCAGCGAGCAGCTGCCGATCGGCACCGTCGGGCGCTGGCTGGACATCGCCCCGGCGGACTACCCGCACATCCTGACGATGACCCACAACCAGGTGCACGCCCAGGAACTCCTGCCCACCAAGAGCCAGCTGGCGGTTTCGGAGCAGGCCACCATGGACCTGCGCGAGTACTTCACCCGCCTCGTCCGGGAGCGCCGCGACAACGACGGCGACGACGTGATCGCCGGCTGGATCCGCACCTGGGACGCGCTGGAGTCCGACCGCGAGGCCACCGACCGGATGGTCTACCAGCTCACCATGTTCGTCACCATCGCCTCGCTGGAGACCACGGCGACGCTGCTCTCCTCGCTGGTGTGGTCGCTGCTGCGGTCGCCCGGCCGGTGGGAGTGGCTGCGGGAGCGGCCGGAGCACATCGACGCCGCGATCGACGAGGCGCTGCGCTACGACCCGCCGATCCGCGTCAACAGCCGCGTCGCGGGCGAGGACACCGAGCTGGCCGGGGTGTTCCTGCCCAAGGACACCATGGTCCACGTGATGTACGGCGCGGCGAACCGCGATCCGCGCCGCAACCCGGACCCGCACGCTTTCGACGTGCTCCGCCGGGGCACCCACCTCACCTTCGGCGGCGGCGCCCACTACTGCCTCGGCGCGGGCCTGGCCAGGCTGGAGGCACGTGCCCTGCTCGGCCAGCTGCTGCGGCGCTTCCCGACCCTGCGGGCGGTGAGCCCGCCCGAGTACGCACCCCGGATGGTCTTCCACCGGGTGACGTCCCTGAGAGTGGCCGCATGAACGTGTCCCCGCAGGTTCCCCAGGTTCCCCAGGTTCCGCAGTACCCGCCGTACGCGGCGCAGCCGTCGTACCTCCCGTACCCGTACCCGTACCCCGAGCCCGTCGCGTCGCCCGCCCCGGAGCCGGTCCCCGCGCCCGCGGTGGCCCGTACGGTCCGTACCGAGCGCCAGGGCCCCGTGCTCCACATCGAGCTGGACAGCCCGGCGACCGGGAACGCCGTCACCTCGGCCATGCTGGACGAACTCCTCGCCGTGCTGGCCGTACCCGACCCGGCCGTGCGCGTGATCGTGCTGTCCGGGGCCGGCCGGGACTTCTGCCTCGGCGGCGACCGGGACGAACTCTTCGCGGGTCTGGACCAGGACCCGACCGGCGGCGGCATACGGAACTACGGGGAGAAGGCCCGCAGGGTCTGCGATGCCCTCACCAACAGCTCCGCCGTGACCGTCGCGCGGGTCCAGGGCCGGGCCACCGGTGCCGGCTTCGCCCTGGCGCTCGCCTGCGACCTGCGGGTCGGCGCCGACAACGCCGTCTTCCGGCTGCCCGAGCTGGCCCTGGGCCTGCCCGTCGCCTGGGGAGGCCTGCTGCCCCGGCTGCTCCACGAGGTCGGCGCGGCCAGGGTCCGCGAGATCATCCTCACCAGCCGCCCGGTCGGCGCGGTGGAGGCGCGGGAGCTCGCCATCCTGCAACGCGTCGTCCCCGAGCAGGACCTGGACGGGGCGGTGGCCGAGTGGGTCAGGCCCGTCACCCGCCGCCCCGAGGCCGCACTGAGGGTCACCAAGACGCTGCTCGCCTCCCACGCGGCGGCCACCCGGCTGGCCGACGCCTCCGTGCTCGACGCCGAGTTGATGGCCTCGGTCCTCGCCGCCGCCCACTACACCCGCGGCCTCGCCGTGCAGCCCCCGGCCCACTGACCGGCAGCTGCCGTCCGCCGCCTACGGAAGACGGCGGACGGCGGGGTGGCCAGTCGTCGGCCGTTCACGGCGACGGCCCTTCCGCTGGTGTGGAAACCGATTGTGGATCATGCCCGCATATTCGCTACCGTGTGTGATCGACACAGGGGAGGGGATCACCGTGGGGATGACGCGCAGCGCGCGCACGGCGGGGGCCGTACTGACGGTGGCTCTGGTCGTGGCCGGAGCGGCGGCCTGCGAGGGCGGCAAGGACGCGGGGCGGAAGACCGGCGCGACCTCGGCGGCCAGCACGCCGCCGCAGCCGTTCGGCACCGGCGGCTACCGCGGACTGCGGCTGTCGATGACCAAGGACGAGGCGCTCGCCTCCGGAGCCCTGGAGCCGTCGCCGGTCTCGCTGCTCAACGGCTGCACCGACTACGCGTACAAGGGCGGCCCGGCGCCGGACCCGGTTCGGATGGCGGCCGAGACGGAGGCCCGCGCGAAGTCCGACAAGGCGATTGCCAGGATCGACGAGATGCGGGCGAACCGGAAGCCGTTCGAGACCCTGGCGCCCGGGGCCTCGCCGGAGGAGATGGTGAAGCACAGCGAGCGCCTCCAGGAGCGGCTGAAGCAGGAGGCCGCCGAACGGCAGGAGTCCGACGCGCTGTTCAAGGAGGCGGACGTCATCGTGACCGCCCGTAAGAACCGGGACCAGGCCTTCCTGGCCACCGGCCGGGTCAACTTCGGCACCGAGGGCCTGCGCCAGTTGGTCGCCCCGGCGGACGCCCGCACCGCCGAGGGAGTCGGCGCCGGTTCGGCGGAGGACGAGCTCGAGCGAGCCTACGAGGGCAAGGCCCTCAAGCCGACCGAGGACGGCAAGTACGAACTCCCGGCCGAGGGCGGCAACGGCGGCCCGGACTGGTTCTACGAGTTCACCATGGCCGAGGGCAAGGTCGCCGGCCTCGCCCTGGTCAAGCACAACACGTACTGCTCCTGAGAAACCGCCTGTAGACCGTGGTCGCACTCTCGATGCGGCGACCATCGAATGATCAAGTGAAGGTTGTGGCATGAGGAAGAACCGAGCCTTGGTCCGCGCAGTGGGCGTGGGCATCTCGGTGGCACTGCTGGTCGCCGGTGCGGCGGCCTGTACGTCCGATGACAAGAACGACGAGAAGGACACCGCGAAGGCTCCGGCCACGACCGGGGCGCCCGCGGCGACGCCCGCGCCCGCGTCCACGTCGAAGGGCCCGGAGGCCTTCGCGGCGGCCGGGTACCGGGGGTTGAAGCCGGGGATGGCCAAGGACGCCGGGCTGGCCACCGGCGCTCTGGAGGGCGTGCCGGTCTCGCTGCTCGACGGCTGCACGGACTTCGTCTACAAGGGCGGCCCGGCGCCGGACCAGGCCCGGATGACCGCCGAGGCGGCCACCGAGGCCCGCTACAAGGACCTGAACGCCAAGGCCGACGCGGCCTCGGGCAAGGCGCCCGCCCCGGGGGGCACCCTGCCGCCGAACGCCTCCGCCAAGGACGCGGCCGCCGCCGCCGCGGGCTCCGCCGCCGGGGCCAAGGGCTTGGCCGACGCCGCCAAGGCGATCGCGGACGCGACGATGGCCCTGGTCGACCTGCGGTTCGCCCAGGAGGCCAAGGACAAGGCGTACCTGGCCACCGGCCGGGTCTCCTTCGCGGCGACGGGCCTGCGCGAACTGGTTGCCCCGGCCGAGGCGAAGACGGCCGAGGGCCTCGGGGCCGGCTCCACCGTGGAGGCGCTCCAGCAGGCGTACGGCGCCAAGGGCCTCCAGCTCGCCAAGGGCGGCAAGTACGTGATGCCGGTCGAGGGGCAGCAGGGCTGGCAGTACGAGTTCACCGTGGACGGCGACAAGGTCGCCGGGATGGCCGTGGTGAACCGCGAGATCAAGTGCGCCTGACCGCCTGACGGTTGGATGAAGGGCCGCCCGTGGTGATCAGCCGTCGAACGCCACCACGGGAAGCCCGGGCCGTCCGCGCAGGGCCGCACGGGCCCGGGTGACGCCGCCGGGGGGGGCGACGGTGCTCCGCGTCGACGGCGACGGCCCTGCCGCCGAGGCCCGCACGGGCGCGGCAGAACCCCGGGCGGGGCACCGGGTCGTGGCAGCGCCCGCATTCGGCGTACGAGGCCGGTCGGGCGGGCCCGCGTCCTCGGATGTGGGCCCGCCGGCTCCCGGGTGTCTCGGGGAGGTCCGTACGCGCACCGCCCCTGCCGCGATGGTGATCGCGGCAGGGGCGGTGGAGGTCGTTCTGCCCGGTCAGTGGGCGGCCGCGCGTTGGAGGGCGCTGGCGAGGAGGGCGAGGTCGGTGGGGCCGTTGCCGAGTTCGCGGACCGGGCGGCGGGCGGGTGGGGCGCCGAGTTGGAGCGGGTCGATCGCGACGACGGTGGGGCGCAGGGTGGCGGTGCGCGGGATGCGGCCGCTGATCCGGGCGGTCTGGAAGGCGGTGACGCCGCCGTCCGGCAGGCGCAGGTAGCCGCGGCCGGGGGTGTCCTCGGGCAGGGCGGCCGCGTCGCCGAGGTGGATCAGCAGGTCGGAGTCGGCCGGGTCCTCGGTGCGCAGCGCGATGCGGAGCAGGGCGGCCTCGTCGACCTCGGTGCCGGCGCTCTCCTCCGGGTGGCCGGTGGTGACCGCGAGGTGGACGCCGAGCGGGCCGCCGTGGCGGGCGACGGCGGCGAGGGCGCGGGCGAGCGGGCGGCCGGCCGGGGAGGTGGGGGAGAGCAGGGCGTCGTAGTCGTCCACGACGACGACCAGGCGGGCGGGGCAGGGGACGGCGGCGGGGGAGGTGACCGGCCGGGCGCCGTCGCCGCTGCGCGGGTGGATGATCTTCGGGGTGGCGGCGGAGGCCGCGCCGACGACGGCGGGCACCGGGACGGCCGGGTGTCCGACGAGGCTCTGTCCGGCCAGGCCCTGCCCGTCCAGGCTCTGTGCGTCCAGGCTCTGCCCGTCCAGGATGCGGGCGGCGTGCCAGGAGGCGAAGTCCAGTCCGTCGAACAGCCGCTCGCGCAGGGCGAGTTCGTCCTCCAGGGCCTCCGCGGCGAGCAGCGCGGCCCGCGGGTCGTCGGCGGCGTTCACCAGACCGGTGACGTGCGGCAGTTCGGTGCAGCCGTCCAGGCCGTCCTCGGTGGACCGGCCCTCGATGAGGGTGACGGTGAGGCGCTCGGGGCGTTCGGAGACGGCGAGCGAGGCGACCAGGGTGCGCAGCAGCTCGGTCTTGCCGGAGCCGCGGGCGCCGCCGATGAGCAGGTGCGGGCCGCCCGGGTCGGGGGAGGGGAGGGCGAGTTCGGGGTCGGCCAGGTCGAGCGTGCAGAGCTCGTCCCGGGTGGTGCCGAGCAGCGCGGTGGCGGCTCCGATGCCGCCGGCGTGCGCCGCCCAGCGGGCGGACAGCTTGGCCGGGGTGACGGTGTCGAGCTGGAGCAGGTCGAGCAGCCGCAGCGCGTCGGGCAGCGGGCCGCGGGCGGCCGGGGCGGCCTCGCGCAGCGGGGCGAGCACGCGGGCGAGCCGTTCGGCCCAGGCGTCGGAGACGGCGTCCAGGGAGACCTCGTGCAAGGTCTCCCGGCCGCGGGCGACGGGGCGGTCGAGGGAGAGCTGGGTGCCGACCTCGCCGGTGATCAGGGCGGTGGCGCCGAGGCCGCGGGGGAGCAGTTCGGGCTGCTCGGCGAGGCAGACCGGGAAGATGCCGACGGCCGGGCCCTGGCGCAGCAGCAGGTCGACGGCCTGCCGGGCGGTCTCGGTGGTCGGGCGGCCGTCCACCACGACGACGGTGGCGGGGTGGCCGCCGAGGCCGGCCGGGCCGCTGAGCCGGGCGGTGAGTTCGGTCAGCCGGGCGGTGGCCTGTTCGTCGTCGAGGCCGAGCAGCAGGCGGCAGTCCTGGCCGTCGGCGGGGCGCAGGTGGGGCAGCCAGAGGGCCCAGGCCCAGGTGTCCGCGCGTTCTTCGGGGGTGCGGGCCTGGTCGGCGTCGACGACGACCAGGCTCAGGCCGGTCGGCGGGTGCAGGGCGGCGAGCTGGGCGACGACGGCGCGGGTGAGCGCGTCCAGGCGTTCGCGCGGGCCGCTGAGGCCGAGGCTGCCGGCGGTCTGCAGGTCGAGGGTGACGGGGACGGCGGGCAGCATGGTGCCGGGCGCGGTGCCGGGGCCGCCGGGGCGGTCGGCGGTGCCCAGGCGCAGGGTGAGCGCGTCGGGGTGGCCGGGGCCGCGCTCCCAGAGCCGGGGGCCGGGGCCGACGGCGTTGAGCAGCAGGGTGGCGAGATCCGGCCATCGTTCGCGCTGGGCGGCGGCCTGGCGCAGCCGTACGGCGGTGTGGTGGCGTTCGGCGCTCTCCTGGCCGGGCGGTTCGGCGGTGCGGCCGAGCCGCAGCGAGAGCAGGCCGCGGCCGCGGCCGGGGGCGGGTTCGGGGGCCGCTGGCGGTTCGGCCACCGGCGGGGTGGGGCGGACCGGGCCGGGGGCGGCGAGCTGGAGGTGGCCGTGGCCGTCGGGCAGGGCGGCGCGGCCGGTGCCGTCGGCCGGGTCGGGGGCGGCCACGTGCAGGGTGGATTCGCCGATGCGCAGCAGGGCGCCGGCTTCCAGCGGGACGGCTTCCTCGGGGGCTCCGGGCGGGACGAGCCGACCGTCCAGGGTGGTGCCGTTGGTGGAGCCGAGGTCGCGGACGGTGATCCTGCCGTCGTCGGCGAGGTGCAGGGCCAGGTGCAGCCGGGAGACGTCGGGGTCGTCGAGCGGGACGTCGGCTTCGCCGGAGCGGCCGATCCGGATCTCCCGGCCGTGCAGCCGGTGCACTCCGCCGGCGTCCGGGCCGCCGACCACGCGCAGTTCGGCGGCGGCGGGGGTGTCGTCGGGGTCGTCGGCGGTCGGGTCGGCCTCGTTGAGGCTGAGGACGGCCCCGTCGAGGAGCGGGGGGTGGCCGAGCAGCGTGTGCTCGTCGACCCGGTGCGCCCCGGCGTACAGGTGCACGTGGGTGGCGGCCCGGGGCCCGCGCACGCCGACGGCGCCCGCGAGGGCGCCCGCGAGGGAGCCGAGCGCGGTGCCGACGGGTGCGGTGACCAGCACGTCCACGTAGGGGATGGCGGAGCCGGCGGCGGTCGGGCCGCTGCGCGGTCGGAGGACGGTCAGCCGGATCTGCATCTCGCCCGCGGGTCCCTTCTGCTGGTGTGGAGCCTGGTACCGCTGCCCGGTGTCGTCGCGGGCGCGCGGGGCGGCCGCGGCGACCCTTTGGGCCACACGAGTGGCGAGTGTCCATCCTGCCATCCGTCACGGACAGTCCGCGCACCGTACCGGATTTGACGATCTTGCGATCATCGCCATGGTGGAGGCGACGGAGGGTCAGGTCAACCGGTGCGGCGGGGGCCCTGTCGGCGGGCCCGCCGAACCGGTCCGGGAACTCCCCTAGGGGATGTCCCCCAACCCCTCCGGGATGGCCTGCCGGTCGCCCCAAAAACCTGAACGGACACCGTTAGAGTGGCCGCAGACACGGGCCCGGCAGGCTCACCGCACCGGCGGAGGAGCGCCCCGCGCGGGCGGCACGACGAGGAGTGCGACAGGTGCGGCCAGTCGGCAGCAAGTATCTGCTTGAGGAGACCCTCGGACGGGGTGCCACCGGGACGGTCTGGCGCGGCCGGGTGCGCCCCGACGTCCAGGTGCCCGGCAGCGAGCCCGGGCAGCTGGTGGCGATCAAGGTGCTGCGCGAGGAACTGGCGGCCGACCCGGACGTCGTGATGCGCTTCCTGCGCGAGCGCTCGCTGCTGCTGCGACTGACCCATCCGAACATCGTCCGGGTCCGCGACCTGGTGGTCGAGGGCGAGCTGCTGGCCCTGGTGATGGACCTGATCGACGGCCCCGACCTGGCCCGCTACCTGCGTTCCAACGGCCCGTTCAGCCCGATCGCCGGCGCCCTGCTGATGGCCCAGGTCGCGGACGCGCTGGCGGCCAGCCACGAGGACGGGATCGTCCACCGCGACCTCAAGCCGGCCAACGTGCTGCTCGCCTCCACGGTGCTGGACGGCACCGAGCAGATGCACCCGATGCTGACCGACTTCGGCATCGCCCGCCTCGCCGACTCCCCGGGCATCACCCGCACCCACGAGTTCGTCGGCACCCCCGCCTACATCGCGCCGGAGTCCGCCGAGGGCCGCCCGCAGACTTCCGCGGTGGACGTCTACGGCGCCGGGATCATGCTGTACGAGCTGGTCACCGGCCGCCAGCCGTTCCAGGGTGACAGCGCGATCGCGCTCCTCCACGCCCACCTGGCGCAGGAGCCGCAGCGGCCCAGCACCATGCCCGAGCCGCTGTGGACGGTGATCGAGCGCTGCCTGCGCAAGGACCCGGCGCAGCGGCCGTCCGCGACCTCGCTGGCCGGCGCGCTGCGGGTGGTGGCGGCCGGCGTCGGGGTGCACGCCTCCCCGGCGGCGGTGGACGAGGCGCTCGCGGTCGGCTCGCTGCTGCTGCCGGACCCGCGCCCGACCTCCGTCCCGAGCGCAGGCGCGGGCGTCCCCGGCCTGTCGCCGGCGGCTCCGGCCGCCCCGCCGGCCCCGCAATACGACCCGGCCGCGCAGTACGACCCGGCTGCGGCGACCCGGGTGATGGGCACCCAGCCGCCGCCCGCCCCGCCGTTCGGGGCCCCGGACCGCACCCAGGTGATGCCGCCCACCGTCGTGCCGCCGCTCCCGCCGGGCGCTCCGGGCACTCCGGGCGCTCCGGGGGAGGAGACGCCGCACCCGTGGCAGACGCAGCTACGGGCGGCCCGGGACCGCAACCAGCAGACCCAGGTCGGCTACTTCGGCCCGGAGGACTTCGAGGACCCGCAGGTCGCCCCGCGGCCCTTCCAGGCCGGGCCGGGCGGCCGCCCGGGCTACCAGCAACCGCAGCCGCCGGCCGGCTACCACCCCGACCAGCGGCGCCAGGGCCCGCCGCCGCCCGGGTACGCCCAGCGGCCGCCGGTGGCCCCGCCGCCGTACCAGGGCGGTCAGGGCGGCCAGGGCTACCAGGCCGGGCAGACCGGTCACGGCGGCCAGCCGCAGCCCGGGCCCGGTGGACGCCCGCAGCCGCCCGGCGGCTACCGGCCGGCTCCGGCCGCGTACGGGCAGTCGCAGGGCGGCTACCCGCCGCCGCCCCCGCCCACCCCGGTCCCGCGCCGGGCCGAGCCGCCGCAGCACCGCGAATCCCCGCAGCACCGCGAGCCGCCGCAGCACCGCGAGCCGCCGCAGCACCGCGAGCCCCCGCAGCGTCGGGAGGAGCCGCGCGAGCAGGACCGCCGCGAGCCCGCCCCGCCGCGCGAGCGGCGCCCGCGCAGCCGCAACCGGATGTACATCCCCGGGCTCGGCTGCCTCAAGGGGTGCCTGATGGTGCTGGTGGTGCTGGTGGTGGCCGGGGTGGCGCTGTGGAACTTCACGTCGCTGCCGCACTACTGGGACAACGTCCAGGGCTGGTTCAACACCGTGCGCGACTGGGCGGACGCCCTGTTCGGCAGCTCGAAGAACTGACGCCGGGCCAGGCCCCGCCGCGCGGGGCCGCCCGGTCCAGGACCGGGCCCGCGCGGCGGGATTGACGCTTTGTCGACAATTCATAAGATTTCTCGCCCGAGACTGCCCGCCCAGGGCCCTCGGGCGGCCCGCGCGGGGCGCCGGGGCGCGTAGGTTGGTCGCTGTTGTCCCGCCCCATCGAGCGCACCGGACCCCCGGGCGCGCTCCCGCGCCGCCCACGGAGCAGCATTGGCACGCAAGATCGGCAGCCGGTACACCGTCCACCAGGTGATCGGCCGGGGTTCGGCCGGGACGGTCTGGCTCGGTGAGGGGCCCGACGGCCCGGTGGCGGTCAAGCTGCTGCGCGAGGACCTGGCCGCCGACCAGGTGCTGGTCGGCCGCTTCGTCCAGGAGCGCGCCGCGCTGACCAGCCTCGACCACCCCCGGGTGGTCGGCGTGCGCGACATGGTCGTGGACGGCAGCGACCTCGCCCTGGTGATGGAGCTGGTCCAGGGCACCGACCTGCGCTCCCGGCTGGAGCGCGACGGCGCGCTCCCGCCGCAGACCGCCGCCTCGGTCATCGCGGACGTCGCCGACGGCCTGGCCGCCGCGCACGCCGCCGGCATCGTCCACCGCGACGTCAAGCCGGAGAACGTCCTGCTCGACCTCGCCGCCGCCCCGGGCCCCGGCGGCGCCCCGCGCGCCAAGCTCACCGACTTCGGCGTGGCCCGCCTGGTCGACGCCCCGCGCCGCACCCGGGCCACCCGGATCATCGGCACCCCCGACTACCTCGCCCCGGAGATCATCGAGGGCCTGGAGCCGCGCGCCGCCGTCGACATCTACGCCCTCGCCACCGTGCTGTACGAGCTGCTGGCCGGGTTCACCCCGTTCGGCGGCGGCCACACCGGCGCGGTGCTGCGCCGGCACGTCACCGAGCAGGTGCCGCCGATCCCGGGCCTGCCGGACGGGCTGTGGCGGATCATCTCCGAGTGCCTGGCCAAGGCCCCGGCCTCCCGGCTGCGGGCCGCCGAGCTGGCCGCCCGGCTGCGCGAGCAGCTGCCCTCGCTGGCCGGCCTGCCGGTGCTGGCCGTCCCCTCCCAGGGCCGTGCCCCGGCGGAGGAGGCGCTGACCCCCGGTGAGGCCGTGTACGCCGAGGTGGACGCCGGCCCGGGCATCCACAAGCGCCGCCGGGGCCCGGCCGTCCCGCTGGTGCCCGGCGTCGCCCCCGACTCCACCCGGGACACCCACACCAGCCTGCGCCGCCCCTCCGCGGACGAGCTGGCCGCGTACGCCGCGGAGTCCCGCGCCCAGCGCACCGCCCCGGGCACCGGGCACCGCCGGGACCGGCAGGCGCTGCTGCGCCGCCGCCGGCTGCTGGCCGTCCTGCTGGCCACCGTCCTGCTGCTGGCGGGCGCCGCCGCGGCCTGGACGGCCTTCGCGGCCACCGCCCCGGACGCCGGCCACCCGGCCCGCCCGACGGTGTCCGGCACGGCCCCGCGGGCGCCGTAGAGGGCCGTCGGGCGGGTACCGCGAGAGCCGGAGGACCCCGGTGTCGTCATGACCACCCCCGGAACCATTACCCTGGGGGCGTGGCAGCCGTCGATCCTTCCGAAGAGCTCAAGAACCTCGAATCGACCATGGGGTCGATCGAGGCCGTCCTCGACCTGGACAAGATCCGGGCCGACATCGCTGTCCTGGAGGAGGCGGCAGGCGCCCCCAACCTGTGGGACGACATCGCGAACGCGCAGAAGGTGACCAGCCGGCTCTCCTTCCTCCAGGGTGAACTGCGCAAGGTCGAGGGCCTGCGCAGCCGTATCGACGACCTGGGCGTGCTGTTCGAGCTGGCCGAGGCCGAGGACGACGCGGACACCCGGGTCGAGGCCGAGTCCGAGCTCGTCTCCCTCCAGAAGGCGGTCGAGGAGCTGGAGGTCCGCACCCTCCTGTCCGGCGAGTACGACGCCCGCGAGGCGCTGATCAACATCCGTGCCGAGGCCGGTGGCGTCGACGCCGCCGACTTCGCCGAGCAGCTGATGCGCATGTACCTGCGCTGGGCCGAGCGGCACGGGTACCCCACCGAGGTGTACGACACCTCGTACGCCGAAGAGGCCGGCATCAAGTCCGCGACCTTCACGGTCAAGGCGCCGTACGCCTACGGCACCCTGTCGGTCGAGCAGGGCACCCACCGCCTGGTCCGCATCTCGCCCTTCGACAACCAGGGCCGCCGGCAGACCTCCTTCGCCGGTGTCGAGGTGCTCCCGGTCGTCGAGCAGTCCGACCACGTCGACATCGACGAGGGCGACCTGCGGATCGACGTCTACCGCGCCTCCGGTCCCGGCGGCCAGGGCGTCAACACCACCGACTCGGCGGTGCGCATCACGCACCTCCCGACCGGTGTCGTGGTCTCCTGCCAGAACGAGCGCTCGCAGATCCAGAACAAGGCGTCCGCGATGAACGTCCTCCAGGCGAAGCTGCTGGAGCGGCGCCGCCAGGAGGAGCGGGCGGCGATGGACGCGCTCAAGGACAGCGGCAGCTCCTGGGGCAACCAGATGCGCTCCTACGTGCTGCACCCGTACCAGATGGTCAAGGACGTCCGGACCGAGTACGAGGTCGGCAACCCGCAGGGCGTGCTGGACGGCGACATCGACGGCTTCATCGAGGCCGGCATCCGCTGGCGCAAGCAGCGCGAGACCGCCGCGCAGTAGGCGCCGACGGACGAAACAGGGCCCCCGACCGCAGTGGTCGGGGGCCCTTTCGTGTGCCTCGGTGGGTTCAGGCCAGTGCCTGCCGGGCGATCAGCGCCACCGCGAGCAGACCGGCCAGCAGGGCCAGCAGCATCGCGGGGGAGAGCGCCGCGAACGGACCCTGCTGCTCCTGCAGCCGGGCCCGGTTGGCGCGGCAGACCGCGCAGCGCCCGTCACTCACGCGGCCGTTGCAGTTGGCGCACACCAGATGGTCGCAGGTCATGCGATCTCCTCCTCGCTGCTACAGCCAACGCACCGGACGGGGCTTTGGTTCCTCTTCTTGCCCTGTGCGGGGGAGCGCCCGAACACGGGGACGCCACCTCCACTCTGCCAGGTTCTGACCGTTCCGGCTCCCGGGCTGTGAGATGCCTCCCAATTTTCGGGGCATAACCAGACATTCTCCCCCAGATTCCGACGGCTGTCCTGGGCGGGCCCTGCGCGCCGACCGCCGATTCGCGTATGGTCCCAGACCGGGAGCGGCCCTTTCCGCTCCCGCCACCCGCCCCAGGGCCGGGCGCCCGGGGTGGACCGACCGAGGACTGGCGCCGCCTAGGATGGCCTCCGTGATGCAGCCGTGATCAGATTCGACAACGTCTCCAAGACCTATCCCAAGCAGAACCGTCCCGCCCTGGACAACGTCTCGCTGGAGATCGAGAAGGGTGAGTTCGTCTTCCTGGTCGGCTCGTCCGGCTCGGGCAAGTCCACCTTCCTGCGCCTGTGCCTGCGCGAGGAGCGCCCCTCCACGGGCGAGGTGCACGTGCTGGGCAAGGACCTCGGCAAGCTGTCCAACTGGAAGGTGCCGCACATGCGCCGCCAGCTGGGCACCGTCTTCCAGGACTTCCGCCTGCTGCCCAACAAGACGGTCGCGCAGAACGTCGCCTTCGCCCTCGAAGTGATCGGCAAGCCCAAGAGCGCCATCAACAAGGTGGTGCCCGAGGTGCTGGAGCTGGTCGGTCTCGGCGGCAAGGAGGACCGCATGCCGGGCGAGCTCTCCGGCGGTGAGCAGCAGCGCGTGGCGATCGCCCGCGCGTTCGTGAACCGTCCGATGCTGCTGATCGCGGACGAGCCCACCGGCAACCTCGACCCGCAGAACTCGGTCGGCATCATGAAGCTGCTCGACCGCATCAACCGCACCGGCACCACGGTGCTGATGGCCACCCACGACCAGGCCATCGTCGACCAGATGCGCAAGCGCGTCATCGAGCTCGACAAGGGGCTGCTCGTCCGCGACCAGGCCCGCGGCGTCTACGGATACCAGCACTGACCGACCGGCGCAGCCGGCGCTGAACCCGTAGGGCCGTCCGCCCGCGTCGCCAGACCAGCAGTACCGACCCTGGAGTTGTTACCCGCATGCGTGCCCAGTTCGTCCTGTCGGAGATCGGTGTGGGTCTCCGCCGCAACCTGACGATGACCATCGCGGTCGTGGTCAGTGTCGCGCTCTCCCTCGCCCTGGCCGGTTCCTCGCTCCTGGTCCGTGACCAGGTGAACTCCATGAAGGGGTACTGGTACGACAAGGTCGAGGTGAGCATCTACTTCTGCACCAAGTCGGACGCGCGTAACTCGCCGCAGTGCGACAAGGGTGCGGCCACCGACCAGCAGGTGCAGGACATCAAGGCCCAGCTGGACAAGATGGACTCGGTGGTCCAGTCGTCGACCTTCGAGAGCTCCGCCGAGGCGTACAAGCACTGGAAGGAGATGAACCCGGACAACCCGCTCATCTCCGTCCTGGGCCCGGACGCGATGCCGCAGTCCTGGCGGGTCAAGCTGAACGACCCGACCAAGTACGACGTCATCCAGAGCGCCTTCGCCGGCAAACCCGGCGTCAAGTCGGTGGAGGACCAGCGGAAGATCCTGGAGAACCTGTTCGGCCTGCTCAACGGCCTCCAGACGGCGGCCTTCGTGATCATGGTGCTGATGCTGTTCGTCGCCCTGCTGCTGATCGTCAACACCGTCCGGGTGTCGGCGTACAGCAGGCGGCGCGAAACCGGCATCATGCGCCTGGTCGGTGCCTCGAACTTCTACGTCCAGATGCCGTTCATCGCCGAGGCCGCGTTCTCCGCGCTGCTCGGCGCGGCCATGGCCTCCGGGCTGCTGGTCGGCGGGCACTTCTTCGTCCAGAACTGGCTGGCCGACCGGGTGCAGTTCATCCACTTCATCGGCCTCGGCTCGGTGCTCGCGGTGATACCGCTGCTGATCGTGGTCGGTATGGGCATGGCCGGCGTGGCGGCGTTCTTCACCCTGCGCAAGTACCTCAAGGTCTGACCATCCCCGGCCCCGGGGGGGGGGGGGGGGGGGGGGGGGTGGGGGGGGGGTGGGGGGGTGGGGGGGTGGGGGGGGGGGGTCG
>NZ_JBWKER010000045.1:0-54589 GCF_056435345.1 Kitasatospora sp. NPDC043950 | reverse complement strand
CCAACGCCCCTATCCACCCAGCCCTCCCAACCCCCCCCCCCCCCCCGCCCCCCCCCCCCCCCCCCCCCCCCGCCGCCGTTTCGCCCGCCGTTGCGGCCCGTCGGGCCCGACGCGGTGTCTACACTCCGGTGCCATGCTGGAAACTCCGCGCAGGGCACGTCAGGTGGCCACCCTCAGCCTGGTGTTCGGCGTCGTGCTGATCGCCGGGGCCGCCACCGGCGCCTGGGGCGACCCGCCGCGGCGCCCGGCCGCCGGTGCCGCCCCGGTCGCGGGCGCCGCCCCGGGCCTCCCGGCGGACCCGGCCGGCACCGCCCTGTCCGAGCAGCAGGCCGAGCACCTGCTCGGGGCCAACGGCGACCGCTGGGGCGCCTACTACAGCGCCCAGGAGTACGCCGCGTTCAGCCAGGGACTGGACGGCCGCTACCTGGGCGTCGGGCTCTCGGTCGGCCGCGGCCAGGACGGCGTCACCGCGATCTCCCAGGTGGCGCCCGCAGGGCCCGCCGCCACGGCCGGGATCGAGGCCGGCGACCGGCTGCTGCGGATCGACCAGGACCAGGCCGACCACCTGCCGGTCACCGAGGTGGTGGCCCGGCTGCGCGGGCGCGACGGCGAGCGCGGGGTGGGCTCCGAGGTCACCCTCGCCGTGCGGCGCGGTGTCGGCGAGGTCCGCGAACTGCGGCTGCGGCGGGCCCTGTTGGACAGCCAGCAGGTCACCGCCGAGCAGTTGGAGAAGGGCGTGCTGCGGATCGCCGTGCGGGCCTTCACCAGCGGCGTGACCGATCAGGTGCGCGCCGCGCTGCGCGCCCCGCACACCGGTGTGGTGCTCGATCTGCGCGGCAACTCGGGCGGGTTGGTTGAGGAGGCCGCCGGCACCGCCGGGATCTTCCTGGACGGCGGCCCGGTCGGCTCGTACCAGGAGCGCGGCGAGACCCGGGAGTTGACCGCCCCGCCCGGGGGCGACCAGCGCACCCCGCTGGTGGTGCTGGTCGACGGTGGCACGATGAGCGCCGCCGAACTGCTCACCGGCGCGCTCCAGGACCGCAGCCGCGCCGTGGTGGTCGGCTCCCGGACCTTCGGCAAGGGCACCGTCCAGCAGCCCAGCCGGCTCGCCGACGGCGCCGTGCTGGAGCTGACCGTCGGCCGCTACTACACCCCGGCCGGCCGCTCCCCGGAGGGCACCGGCCTGACCCCGGACGTCCCGGCGGCGGCCGGCGAGGACGCCGACGCGCTCGCCCTGCGGGTGCTGGCCGGGCTCGGTACCCGGGCCTAAAGGGGCTGCCCCGAACCGGCCGAAGTGCGAGAATGGCCGCGCTATGGCAAAGGAAACCGGACAGAAGCTGATCGCGCAGAACAAGAAGGCGCGACACGAGTACACGATCCTCGACACCTACGAGTGCGGCCTCGTGCTCACCGGTACGGAGGTGAAGTCACTGCGCGAGGGGCGGGCCAACCTGGTCGACGGCTACGCCTACATCCAGAACCACGAGGCCTGGATCGACAACGTGTTCATCCCCGAGTACACCCAGGGGACGTGGACCAACCACGCGGCCCGGCGCAAGCGCAAGCTGCTGCTGCACCGGCTGGAGATCCGCAAGATCGAGAGCACGGTCCGCGACGCGGGCCACACGCTCGTCCCGCTCTCGCTGTACTTCAAGGACGGCCGGGTGAAGCTCGAACTGGCGCTCGCGGTCGGCAAGAAGCTGTACGACAAGCGGCAGACGCTGCGCGAGAAGCAGGACACCCGCGAGACGGCCCGTGCGGTGGCGGCCGCCCGGAGGCGCCAGCGTTAATCCGCTGGACCCTCACCCGCTGCCTCGCGTACTATGGCGGCAGCAACACGGACGGTCACCGTCCGGCTGTTTCTCAACAAAACATGGGGATGATCGGTTTCGACAGGGGATGTTGAAACAGGGGAAGCGAGCCGAGGAACGCGGCAATGATCTCGTTAACCACGTGTCGCAAAAAAATAATCGCCAACTCTAAGCGCGATTCCCAGCAGTTCGCTCTCGCTGCCTAATAAGCACCGATAGCGCTTGGGTGTCAGACCGGGGAGTTCCCGACCCGGACCCTGGCATAATCTAGGGAACTCAACCGTCCACCCGGGCTGCGAGGGTGGATGGGAAATCAAACAGCAGCTGGGCCTGTTGGCGGCTTGTCCGTGTGACTGCCAGGGCCGAGAAAATCACAGCGGACTGCGCTCGGAGAAGCCCTGAATTAACTCCACTGGACCCGGGTTCGATTCCCGGCATCTCCACCACCCCATGTTGACAGTGAAGGCCGTCCACCGCTTTGCGGTGGGCGGCCTTCACGTTTACCCCGGCTGGGGCGTAGGATCATCCGTCCGCTCGTTTTCCGGAGCCGGATTCCGCCGCTACCACCGAGGCCATGCAGAGCAACACGGACACCACCGCCGCCACCGACCGCGAGACCGCGCGCGAGCGCGAGATCGCCGGTGAGCAGCAGCACCTCGACACCGTCTACCGCCGGCTGGAGGAGAAACTCGCCGAGGCCGAGTACATCCTGGAGGACGCCGCCAAGCGGGTCCACGTCGGCACCCCCGGCGCGCTCGCTGAGCGCGACGCCCAGGTCTACCGGGCCGGCGCCCACCTCCAGCGCCTGAACAACGAGTTCGAGGACTTCCTGTTCGGCCGGATCGACCTCCAGCGGGCGGACGCCCCGGAGGAACACGGCATCCCCTCCGACACGCCGCTCGACCCGGCCGACCCGGCCGTCGCCGAGACCCTGCACATCGGCCGTCTCGGCGTGCTGGACGCCGAGTACGGTCCGCTGGTGATCGACTGGCGGGCGCCCGCCGCCGCGCCGTTCTACCGCGCCACCCCGGTCGAGCCGGGCCGGGTGGTCCGCCGCCGGGTGATCCGGTCCAAGGGGCGCCGGGTGATCGGCGTCGAGGACGACCTGCTGCGTCCCGACCTCACCCCGACCCTGAACGGCCGGGAGCTGGCGGTGGTCGGCGACGGCGCGCTGATGGCCTCGCTTGGCCGCGCCCGCAGCCACTCGATGCGCGACATCGTCTCCTCCATCCAGAAGGAGCAGGACGAGGTGATCCGGGCGGCCGCCGCCGGCGCCACGCTCGTCACCGGCGGCCCGGGCACCGGCAAGACCGCCGTGGCCCTGCACCGCGCCGCGTACCTGCTGTACCAGGACCGCCGCCGCTACGCCGGGGGCATCCTGGTGGTCTCGCCGACCCCGCTGCTGGTCTCCTACACCGAGGGCGTGCTGCCCTCGCTCGGCGAGGAGGGGCAGGTCGCCATCCGCGCGGTCGGCTCGCTGGTGGACGGCATCGAGGCGGGCACCTACGACAGTCCGGAGGCGGCCCGGGTCAAGGGCTCGGGCCGGATGGTCCAGCTGCTGCGCCGGGCGGCCCGGGCCGCGCTGGAGCTGGGCGCGCCGCAGGAGCTGAAGGTGGTCGCCCGCGGCGAGGTGCTCAAGCTGGACGCGGGCCGACTCAAGGCCGTGCGCGGCAACGTGATCGGCTCCGGCGGCACCCCGCTGAACCTGCTGCGCCCGCGCGCCCGCCGCCTGCTGCTGGACGCCCTGTGGCAGGAGGTCACCCGGCACCTGCCGAAGCCGACCGACCACTACGCCCGCGAGCAGCGCCAGGAGGAGAAGGAGTCCTTCGACGAGTACGTCTCGGACGAGGCGTCGTTCCTGGACTTCCTGGACGCCTGGTGGCCCGCCGTGACCCCGCGCCGGGTGCTCGGCACGCTCAAGCAGCACCGGCACATCAACCGGATCGCCCGCCGCGCCGTCTCCCCGGACGAGGCGAGGCTGCTGGCGGCGTCCTGGCGCCGGCTGTCCCCGAACGGCGAGGGCGCGCTGTCCGCGCACGACGTCGCGCTGGTGGACGAGCTCCAGGTGCTGCTCGGCGAGGCGGCCCGGCCGAAGGTGCGCGAGGTGGACGCGGTGGACCTGCTGAGCGGGCTGGAGGAGGTCACCACCTTCGCCGACCGCAGCTCCCGCCAGCGCGAGCGTGTCCCCGTCGAGCGCACCGAGTACGCGCACGTGATCGTGGACGAGGCGCAGGACCTCACCCCGATGCAGTGGCGGATGATCGGCCGCCGGGCCCGGATGGCGACCTGGACGATCGTCGGCGACCCGGCGCAGTCCTCCTGGCCGTTCCCGCAGGAGGCGCAGGCCGCGCTGGACGAGGTGCTGTCCGGCAAGCCGCGCCGCCGCTTCACGCTGACCGTCAACTACCGCAACCCGGCGGAGATCGCCGAGGTCGCGGCCAAGGTGCTGGCGCTGGCCGCGCCGGGCACCCCGTCGCCGACCGCGGTGCGCCGGGTCGGCGTCGAGCCGCGCTTCGCGGCCGTCGTGGACCCCGCCCCGGAGGCCTTCGGCGCGGCGGCCCGGGCGGAGCTGGAGCGGCTGCTGGGCGAGGTGGACGGCACCGTGGCGATCGTGGTGCCGATGGACCGCCGGGCCGAGGCGGCCGGCTGGGCCGAGGGCCTGGGCGAGCGGGCGGTGGTGCTGGGCAGCCTGGAGGCGAAGGGTCTGGAGTACGACGCGACCGTGGTGGCCGACCCGACCGGCATCGCCGGCGAGTCGGAGGCCGGCCTGCGGGTGCTGTACGTGGCGCTCACCCGGGCGACCCAGCGGCTGACCGTGCTGTCCGGTCCGGACGACCTGCCGGACGCGGCCGGCGTGCCCGCGCTGCTGCACGGCTGACGGCCGGTCCGCCGGACGAAGAAGGCCCCTCACCGGATGGTGAGGGGCCTTCAGACGTTAGTGACACCGACCCGCCATGCTCGCCTCGCGGCAAGTGGTCCCTCGAAGGGACGAAGGTTGGGCCCGGGGGCTTGGATCGAGCCGGTGTCCCGTCCAATGTAACGCATCGGCCCGGAGAGGCAAGAAGTTGTCGGGTCCGCACACTCAATGAACGTTATTTCTGGCTACCCCTTGGAAGGTGCGACGATCGAGGTCTAGCATGCGCAGGCGATGCCTTCAACAAAATGTTGAACCTGCCGCACGGACGGAAGAAGGAAGCGTCGATGGCGACGGTGCCCAGTGTCTCCAACTCGATCACGGTGCGGCTGGAGGTCCCGGCCCGGGGCAACGCCGTCAGTGCGATCACCACGGCCGTGGAGTCCTCCGGCGGTTCGGTGACCGGTCTCGACGTCACCGCCTCCGGCCTGGAGGCGCTGCGGATCGACGTGACGGTGGCGGCCTCCTCGGTCGCGCACGGCGAGGAGATCGTCGAGAAGCTGCGGGCGATCGACGGCGTGTCGATCGGCAAGGTCTCGGACCGCACCTTCCTGATGCACCTCGGCGGCAAGATCGAGATGTCGTCCAAGCTCCCGATCCGCAACCGTGACGACCTCAGCATGATCTACACCCCGGGCGTCGCCCGGGTCTGCATGGCGATCGCCGAGAACCCCGAGGACGCCCGCCGCCTCACCATCAAGCGCAACAGCGTCGCCGTGGTCACCGACGGCTCGGCGGTGCTGGGCCTGGGCAACATCGGCCCGGCCGCCGCGCTGCCGGTCATGGAGGGCAAGGCGGCCCTGTTCAAGCGCTTCGCCGGGATCGACGCCTGGCCGATCTGCCTGGACACCCAGGACACCGACGAGATCGTGGCCATCGTCAAGGCGATCGCCCCCGGCTTCGCGGGCATCAACCTGGAGGACATCTCCGCGCCGCGCTGCTTCGAGATCGAGGCCCGGCTGCGCGAGGCCCTGGACATCCCGGTCTTCCACGACGACCAGCACGGCACCGCGATCGTGGTGCTGGCCGCCCTCACCAACGCGCTGAAGGTGGTCGGCAAGGAGATCAGCGACATCCGGGTGGTGATGTCGGGCGCCGGCGCCGCCGGTACCGCGATCCTCAAGCTGCTGCTGGCGGCCGGCGTCGAGCACGCCACCGTGGCGGACGTGCGCGGTGTGGTCCACCAGGGCCGGGAGGACCTCAACGACAGCCTGCGCTGGATCGCCGAGCACACCAACCGCTCGGGCCGCACGGGCAGCCTCAAGGAGGCCGTGGCGGACGCCGACGTCTTCATCGGCGTCTCGGCCCCGAACGTCCTGGACGGCGACGACCTGGCCACCATGGCCGAGGACTCGATCGTCTTCGCGCTGGCCAACCCGGACCCGGAGGTCGACCCGGCCATCGCCCGGCAGACCGCCGCCGTGGTCGCCACCGGCCGCAGCGACTTCCCCAACCAGATCAACAATGTGCTGGTCTTCCCGGGTGTCTTCCGCGGCCTCCTGGACGCCCAGAGCCGCACCGTCAACACCGAGATGATGATCGCCGCCGCCCGGGCGCTGGCCACCACCGTCGCCGACGACGAGTTGAACGCCAACTACATCATCCCGAGCGTCTTCCACAAGGACGTCGCCAAGACGGTCGCCTCGGCGGTGCGCGAGGCGGCGCTGGCGGGCGTCCAGGAGAGCACGGAGCCGGCCCGTCCGACCCCGGGAATCGTCGGCACGCTCGACGCCTCCTCCTTCCCCACCGTCAAGCTCTGACCGGCGAGGCGGCCGACGTGTCGCTGATCGGTCAAATGTCCGAATAGCGGCCTTACCCGCCCGAGCCCGCCCCGAACCCTTGCGACACAAGGGCGAGGGGCGTGTTTGGGCTTGTCGTGCCTAGGGCGTACGGTAGCCCTGCACGGGGCAGGCGTGTCCGACAAGTACGGAACGTCCCCCTGGTCTTCCGGCGCGTCATCCCGACCGCCGCCCGGGCCCGGTCCGCCGGAGCCGACGGAGCGTCACACCTCCAACGGGTGGGGTTCGTTCGGGTGTCGTGGCCGGGGCCCGATTGGCTTTCTCGGGGCTGGTCGGGGCAGGATTCGTATCCAGGCAGGCGGACGGGCCTTCGACGGCACCGGCGCGCGGCATCGGGTACGGACCCGGCCTGCGACCACGCATTGCCTGCATGAGCACAGTGTGCGGACCTGCGGCCTATCCGGGTGCCCCCCGGTGGGAGTACCGATGGGCCCCCGCACACCGCAAGCGAACAGACCACAGGAGTACACATGAACCGCAGTGAGCTGGTGGCCGCGCTGTCCGAGCGCGCCGAGGTGACCCGCAAGGACGCCGACGCCGTTCTGGCCGCCTTCGCCGAGATCGTCGGCGAGGTCGTCGCCAAGGGCGACGAGAAGGTCACCATCCCCGGTTTCCTGACCTTCGAGCGCACCCACCGCGCCGCCCGCACCGCCCGCAACCCGCAGACCGGTGAGCCGATCCAGATCGCGGCCGGCTACAGCGCCAAGGTGAGCGCCGGCTCCAAGCTGAAGGAAGCCGCCAAGGGCGCCTGAACCACCCCTTGAACGCCCGAGAGGCCGGGCTCCCCTTCTGGGGAGCCCGGCCTCTCGTCGTGGGCCCGTGGGCCCGTGGGCCCGTGGGCCCGTGGCCCGGTGGGCCCTGCGGATCAGGCGTCGACCAGCTGCTCGGACGGCAGCTCGACGTGGGCGCCCAGGTCGCGCAGCTTGTCCATGAAGTTCTCGTAGCCGCGGTTGATCAGGTCGATGCCGTGCACGGTCGAGGTGCCCTCGGCCGCCAGCGCCGCGATCAGGTACGAGAAGCCGCCGCGCAGGTCGGGGATGACCAGCTCGGCGCCCATCAGCTTGGACGGGCCGGAGACGACCGCCGAGTGCAGGAAGTTGCGCGCGCCGAAGCGGCACGGGGTGGCGCCCAGGCACTCGCGGTACAGCTGGATGTGTGCACCCATCTGGTTGAGCGCGCCGGTGAATCCGAGCCGCGACTCGTACACCGTCTCGTGGACGATGGACAGGCCGGTGGCCTGGGTCAGGGCGACGACCAGCGGCTGCTGCCAGTCGGTCTGGAAGCCCGGGTGCACGTCGGTCTCCAGGGCGATCGCCTTGAGCTCGCCGCCCGGGTGCCAGAAACGGATGCCCTCGTCCTCCACCTCGAAGGCGCCGCCGACCTTCCGGAAGGTGTTCAGGAAGGTCATCATCTCCAGCTGGCGGGCGCCGCGGACGTAGATGTCGCCCCTGGTGGCCAGCGCCGCGCAGGCCCAGGAAGCGGCCTCCAGGCGGTCCGGCAGCGCGCGGTGGGTGTAGCCGCCCAGCTCGTCGACGCCGGTGATCAGGATGGTCCGGTCGGTGCCCAGGGTGATGATCGCGCCCATCTTCTGCAGCACGCAGATCAGGTCGACGATCTCCGGCTCGATGGCCGCGTTGCGCAGCTCGGTGACGCCCTCGGCGAGGACGGCGGTGAGCAGCACCTGCTCGGTCGCGCCGACCGAGGGGTAGGGCAGCTCGATCTTGGTGCCGCGCAGGCGCTGCTGGGCGACCAGGTAGGTGCCCTGCGGGTGCTTCTCGATGGTGGCGCCGAACTGGCGCAGCACCTCGAAGTGGAAGTCGACCGGACGGCCGCCGATGTCGCAGCCGCCCAGGCCCGGGATGAAGGCGTGGCCGAGGCGGTGCAGCAGCGGGCCGCAGAACAGGATCGGGATCCGCGAGGAGCCCGCGTGCGCGTCGATGTCGGTGACGTTCGCACTCTCCACGTGCGACGGGTCGAGGATCAGCTCGCCGTCCTCGTCGCCGGTCCGCACGGTGACCCCGTGCAGCTGGAGCAGTCCGCGGACCACCTTGACGTCGCGGATGTCCGGGACGTTGCGCAGTCTGCTGGGGCCCTGGCCGAGGAGGGCGGCGACCATGGCCTTGGGCACCAGGTTCTTCGCACCGCGGACGCGGATCTCGCCTTCGAGCGGGTTTCCGCCGTGGACCAGCAGGACGTCGTCGGTCATCGTTCTCGCAATCCGGGGTGCCAGAGGAGTGGGAAGGCTCCGGTAGAGAGCCGGTGGTGGACCGGTTGGTACGGGCGCGCTCGGGCCCCCGGCAAAACCGAGTCGGCACCGTAGAAGGGCGTCCACCATCCGTAGATGGTAGTGGGCGTGCCGATGGTTCCCGTGAGCCTCTCCCGTGATGGTCCTCTCTCCGGGCTCGCTCCCGCCCGCCGGAGGGGCCGTTCGGGTGTTTGTCCGGCGTGGCGGGGTTTCGATCGTTGAGGTGTCCGACCCCGGCCGTTCTGCGGGATCATGTGGGCATGACGGCGGCCCACTCGCACGCAGGACGGTCCCACACCGGCCGTCTGCTCGTCGCGACGCCCCTGCTCACCGACCCGAACTTCGCCCGGGCGGTGGTGCTGCTCCTCGACCACGACGTCGAGGGGGCGCTCGGCGTGGTCCTCAACCGGCCGACGCCGGTCGAGGTGGGCAGCGTGCTGGACGGCTGGGGGCGGCTGGTCGGGCAGCCCGCCGTGGTGTTCCAGGGCGGACCGGTGGCGCTGGACTCGGCGCTCGGCCTCGCCGTGGCGCCGGGGGAGCCGGGCACCGGCGAGCCGCTCGGCTGGCGGCGGGTGCACGGCGCGATCGGCCTGGTGGACCTGGAGGCGCCGCCCGAGGTGCTGGCCGGCGAGCTGGGCGCGCTGCGGATCTTCGCCGGGTACGCCGGCTGGTCGCCGGGCCAGCTGGAGACGGAGCTGGGGAGCGGCGCCTGGTACCTGGTGGACTGCGAGCCGGGGGACATCTCCAGCCCGGAACCGGAGCGGCTGTGGCGCTCGGTGCTGCGCCGCCAGCGCGGCCCGCTGGCGCTGCTCGCGACCTATCCGGACGACCCGACGCTGAACTGACGTACGGGCCGCCGTCGCGATACTGGCCGGGTTTCGCGGGGCGCCCATAGACTTGGCACCTATGAGCACTCTTGAGCCCGAGCGCGGCCTCGGCACCGGCACCCTGGTCGAGCCAGTCCCCCAGGTGTCCCACGGGGACGGCGACCACGAGCGCTTCGCGCACTACGTCCAGAAGGACAAGATCATGGAGAGCGCGCTCTCCGGCTCGCCCGTGGTGGCGCTCTGCGGCAAGGTCTGGGTGCCCGGGCGCGACCCGAAGAAGTACCCGGTCTGCCCGATGTGCAAGGAGATCTACGACGGCATCGGCAAGCCGCAGGGCGGCGACGACAACAACGGCGGCAAGTAGCACCGACCGCCGCGGGCCGGTGCCCGGCGCCGTTGCGCAGGGTGTGGTTGTGCACAGCGCCGTTTTGCATAGTGCCGCGTTTCCGAAGTGGTCTATGCCAGTCGTCCGGGGCGGGGGCAGGATGTCGGAATGGACCTCATTCCCGTGCCTTCGAGTGCCGTCCGCCGCCCGGACGAGGACTTCCCCCTCGACGACGCCACCACGCTGACCGCGCCGCCCGGGCTGGCCGACGCCGAGCGGTGGCTGCGCACCGCGCTGTCCGCGGCCACCGGGCTGCCGCTCGGCCCGGGCCGGCCGGGCGCGGGCATCGAACTGGTCCAGGACGACGCGCTGGCCGCCGAGGCGTACCGGATCACGGTGCGCCCCGGCCACGCCCTGATAGCCGCGGGCGGGCCGGCCGGTGCGCTGTGGGGGGCGCAGACCCTGCGGCAGCTGCTCGGCCCGGACGCCTTCCGCCGTTCCCCGCTGCGCGGCACCGGCTGGGTGCTGCCCGGTGCGGACATCGAGGACGCCCCCCGGTTCGGCTGGCGCGGTGCGCTGCTCGACGTCGCCCGGCACTTCCTGCCCAAGTCGGACGTGCTGCGCTTCGTCGACCTGCTGGCCGCGCACAAGCTCAACGTGCTGCACCTGCACCTGACCGACGACCAGGGCTGGCGGGTGGAGATCAAGCGCTACCCCGGCCTGACCGAGCGCGGCGCCTGGCGGGACCGCTCGATGGTCGGCTACCGGGCCGGCCAGCGCCGCGACGACCGCCCGCACGGCGGCTACTACACCCAGGACGACCTGCGCGAGATCGTCGCCTACGCGGCCGCGCGCGGGGTCACCGTCGTCCCGGAGGTCGACCTGCCCGGGCACACCCAGGCCGCCGTCGCGGCCTACCCCGAGCTGGGCAACACCGACGTGGTGGACACCGCGGCGCTCGGCGTCTGGACGGACTGGGGCGTCAGCCACAACGTGCTCAACGCCTCCGAGGACACCCTGCGCTTCTTCGAGGGCGTGCTGGAGGAGGTCCTGGAACTCTTCCCGTCCGAGTTCATCCACCTCGGCGGCGACGAGTGCCCCAAGGAGCAGTGGAAGGACAGCGCGGCCGCCCAGGCGCGGATCCGCGAGCTCGGCCTGGCCAACGAGGACGAGCTGCAGAGCTTCGTGATCCGGCACTTCGACCGCTGGCTGGCCGAGCGCGGCCGCCGGCTGATCGGCTGGGACGAGATCCTGGAGGGCGGGCTCGCCCCGGGCGCCGCCGTCTCCTCCTGGCGCGGGTTCGGTGGCGGGATCGCCGCGGCCAAGGCCGGGCACGACGTGGTGATGTGCCCCGAGCAGCACGTCTACTTCGACCACCGGCAGGCCGACGGCCCGGACGAGCCGATCCCGGTCGGCTTCGTGCGCACGCTGGAGGACGTGTACCGCTTCGAGCCGGTGCCCGGGCAACTGGACGAGACCGCGGCCCGGCACGTGATCGGCACCCAGGCCAACCTGTGGAGCGAGTTCATGGACAGCGCCCGGGACATCGACTACCGGGCCTTCCCCCGGTTGGTGGCCTTCGCCGAGGTCGCCTGGTCCGACCTGCCCACCGATCCGGCCGAGCGCGACTACGCCGGCTTCCAGCACCGGCTGGAGGCACACCTGAAGGTGCTGGACGCGCTCGGCGTGGAGTACCGCCCGGCGGACGGCCCGCACCCCTGGCAGTGCTGGCCCGGGGTGGCCGGCCGGCCGATCGAGGGCCCGCCGCCGGTGCGCTGAGCGCGACGGACTCGTTCCGGCGGGAACTTCTGAGTGGTCATCTGACGTCAAGAACAGATGAACATCTGCCCTGGTCCGGTTCGGGCCAGGGCAGATACCGCCCGGTATCCGTCCCAATCGGGCAGTCCCGTTCACCTGCCCCGAAATGATCATCGAGCATTGTGTGCCAGAGTTGCCCAACCCGGCCCGATCGCCCGTACCCTACGGGCCAGGCCGGGCTGCTGACGCGGACACCACGGCCGAAGGCCGCGGGCGGCAGCCGATCGATGAGCAAGTGGAGCACGGTGGGACCCAGGTGAACCGGACGATCATGCTGCCGGCCTCCCTCGACGAGGCCGTCGACGCGCTGGCCGCCACCCCGGCCGCGGTACCGGTGGCCGGAGCCACCGACCTGATGGAAGCCGTCAACGCCGGACGGCTACGCCCCGCCGCCCTGGTCGGCCTCGGCCGGATCACCGAACTGCGCGGCTGGCGCTACGAGGACGGCGGCACCGCCGTCCTCGGCGCCGGACTCACCCACGCCCGGATGGACCGCCCCGACTTCGCCGCGCTCATCCCCGCGCTCGCGGACGCCGCCCGCACCGCCGGCCCGCCGCAGGTCCGCAACGTCGGCACCCTCGGCGGCAACATCGTCACCGCCGCCCCGGCCGGCGACACCCTCCCGGTGCTCACCGCCCTGGAGGCCAGCGTCACCCTCGCCCGGGCCGGCGCCAGCCGCGAGGTGCCGGTCAGTCACCTGCTCACCGGCCTCGACCCGGTGCGCCCCGGCGAACTCCTCACCTGGGTGCGCGTCCCGCTGCTGCACGCCCCGCAGGTCTTCCTCAAGGCCACCGGCCGCAGCGGCCCGGCCCGCGCCACCGCCTCCGTCGCGCTGGTCCTCGACCCCGCCCGGCGCGCCGTGCGCTGCGCGGTCGGCGCCGTCGCACCGGTGCCGCTGCGCCCGCTGGAGGCCGAGGCCTGGGTCGCCGGCTGCATCGACTGGGACGGCAGCCGGGAGATCGACCCGGCCGCGACCGCCGCCTTCGGCGAGTACGTGGCCACCGCCTGCGTCCCCGACAGCTACGGCGCCGAAGGCGCCTGGGAGGCCGTGACCGAGGGGCCGAGCGCGGCCGCCGTTCGGCTGCGGCGTACCGTATCGGTGCTGGCCCGACGGGCACTGGGAAGGGCGCTGAAGTGACCACAGACCCCATCGAGACCCTCGACGCCGACCCGCTCGGCCTCACCCCGCAGGTCAGCCGCGAGCTGCGCCCGTGCGCCTCGTACACCTTGCGGGTCAACGGTTTCGAACGGCCCGTCACCGACGCCTGGATCGGCGAGAGCCTGCTCTACGTGCTGCGCGAGCGGCTCGGCCTGGCCGGTGCCAAGGACGGCTGCGAGCAGGGCGAGTGCGGGGCCTGCTCGGTGCAGGTGGACGGCCAGCTGGTGGCCGGCTGCCTGGTGCCCGCCGCGCTGGCCGCCGACAGCGAGATCAACACCGTCGAGGGCCTGTCGGCCGCCGGCGGCGCGAGCGACGTCCAGCAGGCGCTGGCCGAGTCCGGCGCGGTGCAGTGCGGCTACTGCACCCCCGGCATGGCGATGGCGGTGCACGACCTGCTCCAGCGCAACCACCGCCCGACCGAGGTCGAGGCCCGCCAGGCGCTCTGCGGCAACCTCTGCCGCTGCACCGGCTACCGCGGCGTGCTGGCCGCCGTCCAGAGCATCGCCGACGCGCGCGCCGAGGACGCCGAGGAGACGGAGGAAGCGGCCTCTCCGGTCGCCGCCCAGGCCGCCGCCCCGGTCGCGGGACAGCCCGCCGAACAGCCCGCCGGGGAAGCGGCCGCCGGACCGGAGCCGGCCGCCGAACCGCCGGTCTACGCCGACGCCGACGCCTGGATCGAGCACGTCCCGCAGCCGCCCGCCGAGCAGCCCCCGGCCGGCACCGACCAGCCGTACGGCGACGGCCAGGGCGGCTACGACACCGGCGTGTACGACACCGCCGTCCTGACGCCGGTCCAGGGCATCCCCGCCCAGACCGCCGACGACCAGGTGTACTACCCGCCCCAGGGCTACCCCGAGCAGCCGTACCAGGGCACCCCCGCCCACGGCACCTACGTGCCCGGCGGCTACCCGCAGCAGAACGGCTACGACGCCGGGTACGACGCCCCGGTCTACGAACCCACCCCCGCGCACGGCACGCCGCTGCCCGGGGCCGCCTTCGACGGCACGCCCCCGCACGGCACGCCGTACGTCGCCACGCCCCCGCACGGCGCTCCGGCCGGCGGCACCGCCCCGGCCGGCGTCCCGTACGGCGCCACCCCCGCCCACGGCATCCGGCTCCCCGAGGACGACCACGCATCATGACGTCGCCTACCGACATCGGCGCAGCACTCCAGCAGGACGGCGGCGAGGGCGGCGCACCGGAGCCGTTCGGCCTGGGCAGCTCACCGCTGCGCAGCGACGCACTGCCCAAGGCGCTCGGCATCTACCCGTACGCGGCCGACCTGTGGGCCGAGGGGCTGCTCTGGGGCGCGGTGCTGCGCTCGCCGCACCCGCACGCCCGGATCAGGGGTATCGACACCGCGGCCGCGCTCGCGCTGCCCGGCGTGCACGCCGTGGTCACCGCCGCCGACCTGCCGCCCGGCCCGGACGGAACCCCGGACGGCGCCCCGGCCGGGCCGATCGTCGCCGACCGGCCGGTGCTGGCCGCGGGCGTGGTGCGCCACCACGGCGAGCCGATCGCCGCGGTGGCCGCCGACCACCCGGACACCGCCCGGCTGGCGGTCGGTCTGATCGCGGTCGACTACGAGCCGCTGGAGGCCGTCACCGACCCCGAGCAGGCCTTCACCGCCCCGTCGCTGCACCCGGACGGCAACCTGTTCCGCCACCTGCCGCTGCGCACCGGGGACCCGGACGCGGCCGGCGAGATCATCATCGAGGGCCTCTACCAGGTCGGCCGTCAGGACCCGGCCCCGCTCGGGGCCGAGGCCGGGCTGGCCGTGCCGCGCCCGGACGGCGGCGTCGAACTGCACCTGTCCTCCACCGACCCGCACGGCGACCGCGACCGCACCGCCGCCTGCCTCGGCCTGGAGCCCGACCGGGTCCGGCTGGTGGTCACCGGCGTGCCCGGGGCCACCACGGACCGCGAGGACCTCTCCTTCCAGGTCACCCTGGCGTTGCTGGCGCTGCGCACCGGCCGCCCGGTGAAGATGACCCTCACCCGCGAGGAGTCCTTCCACACCCACCCCTCGCGCCACCCCGCGCTGCTGCGCTACCGCCACCACGCCGACGCCGAGGGCACCCTGGTGAAGGTCGAGGCGCAGATCCTGCTGGACGGCGGCGCGTACGCGGACGTCTCCGCCGAGGCGCTGGCCGCCGCCACCGCGTTCTCGGTCGGCCCGTACGTCTGCCCGAACGTCTTCGTGGACGCCTGGGCGGTGCGCACCAACAACCCGCCGGCCGGGCGGATGCGCGGCGAGGGCGCGTTGCAGGCCTGCTTCGCCTACGAGTCGCAGCTGGACCAGCTGGCCGCCCGGATCGGCGTGGACCCGGTGGAGATCCGCCGCCGCAACGCGATGGCCACCGGCGACCCGATGCCCACCGGACAGGCCGTCACCTGCCCGGCGCCGGTCGGCGCGCTGCTGGAGGCCGTCGCGGCCGAGCCGCTGCCGGCCCTGCCGGTGGACGACCCGGACGCCGAGTGGCTGCTGCCGGGCGGGCCCGGTGGGGCCGGCGACCCGGCGGCGGTGCGGCGCGGGATCGGCTACGCCGTCGGCATGGTGCACATGCTCGGCGCGGAGGGCGAGGACGAGGTCTCCACCGCCACCGTGCGGGTCAGCGGCGACCACGCCACGGTGATCTGCGCGGCCGTCGACTCCGGACAGGGCTTCGCCACGCTGGCCCGGCAGATCGTGCAGACCGTGCTGGGCGTCAGCGAGGTGTACATCGCGCCGGCCGACAGCGACCAGTCCATCGCCGGTCCCTCCGCCCGTGGCCGGCACACCTGGGTCTCCGGCGGCGCCGTCGAGCGCGCCGCGCTGATGGTCCGCCACCAGCTGCTCCAGCCGATCGCCGCCAACTTCGGGATGTCGGTGGAACTGCTGCAGATCGCCGACGGAAAGATCACCTCGTACGACGGGGTGCTCGGCATGCCGGTCGCCGAGGCGCTGGAGGGCAAGGAGCTCTGGGCGACGGCCCAGTGCCGCCCGCACCCCACCGAGCCGCTGGACGAGTCCGGGCAGGGCGACGCCTTCGTGTCGATCGCGTTCTGCGCGATGCGCGCGGTGGTGGACGTGGACATCGAGCTGGGCGCCGTCCGGGTGGTCGAGATGACGGTCGCCCAGGACGTCGGCCGGGCGCTGAACCCGCGGCAGATCGAGGACCGGATCGAGGCGGGCGTGGCCCAGGGCGTCGGCCTGGCGCTGCTGGAGGACCTGCGCACCGAGGGCGGCGTGCTGCTGAACCCCTCGCTCACCGGCTACCGGCTGCCCACCGCGCTGGACACCCCGCAGGTGCGCATCGCCGCCCTGCTGGAGGAGCGGGACGTGGTCGCCACCTTCGGGGCCAAGGCGGTCAGCGCCGCCCCCGCGGTGGTCGCCCCGGCGGCCGTGGCCGCCGCCGTCCGGGCGGCCACCGGCCTGCCGGTCGGCCGGCTGCCGATCCGGCCGGAGGACGCGGTCGCGGTCTGACGGGCGGGGGCGGCGGCTTCGGCCGACCGCCCCGGAAATACCGGAAACAGGAATTGCCGGTCGACGGAATGTCGACCGGCAATTCCATTTCCGGCGAGGCCATGACGGGAATCGAACCCGTGTACACCGCTTTGCAGACGGTTCCCTAAGCCACTCGGGCACACGGCCAGTGAATTCATAGTGGCGGAATGCGCGGGGGGCCGTCAACGGCGGAATGTAAATTCTGTATGGCGGCTTGTGCTACGGTCGGAACCAGGTGGTCGGTTGCCCGGCCGCCCCGGACGAGCGCGTCGTACCCGGTGACGACAAGACGGCGCAGTTCAGCGGCAATCCGGCCGCTGTGGACTGCGGAGGTAGGCCGTCATGGCATGGCTCGTTCTGATCATCTCGGGTGTCCTGGAGACCGTGTGGGCGGTGGCCCTGGAGTCGTCCAAGGGCTTTTCCCGGCTCACCCCCAGCCTCGTCTTCGGTGTGGCCCTGCTGCTGAGCATGGGCGGGCTGGCGTACGCGATGCGCACCATTCCGATCGGCACCGGCTACGCGGTCTGGGTCGGCATCGGTGCGGTCGGCACCGCGCTCTACGGCATGGCCGTCCTGGGGGACGCGGTGACGGCGGCCCGGATCGGCTGCCTGCTGCTCATCGTCTCCGGCGTGGTCGGCCTGAAGGTGCTCCACTGACCGCCGCCTGAGCTTGGCCCGCCCTTCCCCCGACCCCGGTCCTAGGCCCAGCGACCTAGCTGGTCACCGACTCGGGTCAGGGGTCATGAAGGCAGACGGCCCTTACGATGTTACGTATGACCACTGCCTCCCCCACCTCGGTCGACTCCGCCTCGATACCCTCCGAACTCGACCCAGGTGGCGGGGTCCTCAGCGGCCGCTACCGCGCTCTGACGCTGGGGATCGTGTCGGTGGTCCTGGTGATCGCCTTCGAGGCGACCGCCGTCAACACCGCGATGCCGACCGCGGCCCGCCAGCTGAACGGCATCGGGCTGTACGCCTTCGCCTTCTCCGGCTACTTCACCACCACGCTGTTCGCGCTGGTCGTCTCCGGGCAGTGGTGCGACCGGCGCGGGCCGATGCAGCCGCTGTTCACCGGCATCGCGGTGTTCGGTGTGGGCCTGGTGGTGGCCGGGACGGCGCCGGGCATGTGGGTGTTCGTGGCCGGGCGGGCGATCCAGGGCCTGGGCGGCGGGCTGGTGATCGTCGCGCTGTACGTGGTGGTCGGCCGGGCCTACCCGGAGCGGCTGCGGCCGGCGGTGTTCGCGGCCTTCTCCTCGGCCTGGGTGCTGCCCTCGATCATCGGGCCGCTGGTCTCCGGCGCGATCACCCAGCACCTCGGCTGGCGCTGGGTGTTCCTGGCCGTGCCGGTGCTGATCCTGCTGCCGCTGGCCGTGATGGGCCCCGCGCTGACCCGCTCCGAGCGGGAGCACCCGGTGGCCAGGGGCTCGGACTTCGACCGCCGGCGCACCCTGCTGGCCGCGATGGCGGCGCTCGGTGCCGGCCTGCTGCAGTACGCGGGCGGGCGGCACGACCTGATCGGGCTGCTCCCCGGGATCGTCGGGGCGGCGCTGCTGGTGCCGGCCGTCCTGGGACTGTTGCCCGAGCGGACCCTGCGGGCAGGGCGGGGGCTGCCGGCGGTGATCCTGCTGCGCGGACTGGCGGCCGGGGCGTTCCTCGGGGCCGAGGCCTTCGTCCCGCTGATGATGACCACCGAGCGCGGCCTCTCGCCGACGATGTCGGGGCTCACCCTGACCAGCGGCGGGCTCACCTGGGCGCTGGGCTCCTGGCTACAGGGGCGGCCGGGAGCCGAGCGCTACCGCGAGGCGATGATCCGGGGCGGGTTCGTGCTGACCACGGTGGCGATCGCGGGCGCCGCGCTGGTGCTGGTCCCGGCGGTGCCGGCCTGGGTGGCGGCGGTGGCCTGGGGCGTCGGCGGCATCGGGATGGGACTGACGGTCGCGAGCGTCAGCGTGCTGATGATGAAGCTCTCCGCGCCGGAGGACGCCGGGGTGAACTCGGCGGCCCTGCAGATGAGCGACGCGCTGGGCAACGTCCTGCTGACGGGCCTGGCGGGGGTGATGTTCGCGGTGCTGGGCGGCGGCTCGCTCGCCGCCGCCCACGAGGGCGCCGGGGCCACCGCCTCGTCCGGGGCCGCCGGCTCGCCCGGGGCCTTCGCGGTGATCCTGCTGGCCATGGCCGGCGTGGCGCTGCTGGGGGCGCTGCTCGCCGGCCGGGTCCGGGCCAGGTCCTGAGGGTCAGCCGGCAGCGGCGGCGGAGGGCACCGGCGGTGCCCCGGGGGTGCCGAGGAAGGCCTCCCAGCCGCCGGTCGGCGCCTGGCCCGGGGCGAGGCCCTGGAGCTTGCGCAGCACCGCCGGGTCCTGGGCGTCCAGCCAGTCCACCAGTTGGCGGAACGAGACCAGCCGGACCTCCGGCTTGTCCGCGATCGTCCGGAGCACGTCCTCGACGGCGTTCATGTAGATGCCGCCGTTCCACTCCTCGAAGTGGTTGCCGATGACGTACGGCGCCCGGTTGCCGTTGTAGGTGCGGTCGAATCCCAGCAGGTAGGAGTCGCGGGCCTGGGCCTGGAAGCCCGGGTAGAGCGCCGGGTCGGCCTTGGTGTTGGGGCCGCACTGGTTGTACATGATGTTGTAGTCCATCGACAGCACCTGGAAGGTGTGCCCGGGGAAGGGGATGGACTGCAGCGGGAGGTCCCAGAGCGCACCGCCCTGGATCTTCTGCGGCCACACCTGGGTGCCGTTGCCGCTGCTGTCGTAGCGCCAGCCGCGCTTGACCGCGGTGGGCAGCAGGTTGCGCTGGCCCTCCAGGCAGGGGGTGCGGCTGCCGATCAGCTCCCTGCGGTAGTCGAAGGGCAGGGCCGGCAGGTCGGTGAAGCCGGTGTTGGTGCGCCAGTTCGTCACGAAGTCCATGGCCTGCTGGATCTCGCTGTCCCACTCCTCCGGGGACCACTTGCCGACGCCGGTGGCGCCGCAGAAGTGGCCGTTGAAGTGGGTGCCGATCTCGTGGCCCTCCAGCCAGGCCGCGTGCACGTTCTCCAGGGTGTCGTGGATGTGCTGGTCGGTGAGGTAGCCGATCTCGGAGGCGCCGACCTTGTGCTGCGGGGGGCGGTAGAGGTCCTTCTTGGACTCGGGCAGCAGGTAGAGGCCGCTGAGGAAGAAGGTCATCGAGGCGTTGTGCTCCTGCGCCAGCCGGCGGAAGCGGGCGAACAGTCCGTTGTCGAGTTCGCCGGCGCCGTCCCAGGAGAAGACCACGAACTGCGGCGGCCGTTCGCCGGCCTTGAGCCGCTCGGGGGTGGGCTGGTGGGGCTGGGCCCCGGTGTCGGAGGTGGAGCCGTCGCCGATCAGGACGGCCTGCTGCTCGGCGGCGTCCGTGGGGCCGGCACTCTGGTCGACGGCCGCGCCGGTGGGAGGGACGGCCGAGCCGATCATCGGCTTCTTGCTGTCGGCGCTGTTGCTTCCGCAGCCGGTCGCCAGGGTGGCGGCGGAGGCCGCACCGGCGGCCAGCAGGGTGCGGCGGGAGAGAGCGGCCATGGTCACTCCGTTCATGAGGCGTTCGGCAGGCGTACAGGCGTGCGGAAATCCGGTCGGACAAGTGGGGTGATAGAACCCGTGACCGGGTCAGCATGGCAGCTGGGCTCGATCGGTCGGCCAGGCGCCACTGGCGGTCTTCATCGATCGCCCGATTGACGCAACCGGACCGACCCCCCGCGCCGTCGAAGCTCGTACCGAGGCGTTCCGGTGGCGCCGTCACCTGGGAAACGGCCGTCGCGTTCCGTCACCGGATGCCCACTGGGCGCACGGATTCGGGCGGTTGCCCTGCCGATCGGGGGGTGTCATTACGCCCATCGTGTGGACGTGCTTTAAGGTCCGATCCGATTGAATTGTTTCCCAGGAAACTCCCAGGATCGGGAATCCGTCGGTAGAGGGGAGCGCCCGTGGGCGTCCAGCAGAGCAGGAGCCCGTGGCCGGGCACCCTGGCGGCCGGTGCCGCGCTGGTGCTCGGTGCCTGGCTGCTGCACGACGGCGGGCAGGGCGTGCTGCCGCCCGCCCCCGGCAGCACGCAGACGCTGTCCGGCTTCGCCCCGGTCTCCGTCGTCCCGCCGCTGGGCCCCTCCGACCCCATCCGCATCCGCATCCCGGCCGTCCGGCTGGACGCCCCGGTCACCGCGCTCGGGCTCGACCCCGACGGCCACCTCCAGGCCCCGCCCGAGGCGGACCGCAACCTGGCGGGCTGGTACCGCGGCGGAGCCAGCCCCGGGCAGCGCGGCACCGCCATCCTGGCCGGGCACGTCGACAACAAGGCCGGCCCGGCCGTCTTCTACAACCTGGGGGCGCTCCGGCGCGGAGACCGGATCGAGATCGCCCGCGCGGACGGCGCCGTCGCCGTCTACCAGCTGTACGCCATCGAAGTGCACGACCGAAAGGACTTCCCGGACGACCGGGTCTACCGCCAGGCCGCCGACGCTCAGCTGCGGGTCATCACCTGCGGCGGCGCGTACAGCGCCGAGCACGGCTACGAGGGCAACGTCGTCGCCTACGGCTTCCTGGCCGACACCACCCGGCCGGGCAAAGCCGCATGACCACGCTGACCCTCGCCACCCGTTGGAACCCGATCGACTGGCCGCTCACCCACGGCCCGATCCCGTACGCCGTGCTCGCCGCGGGCTGGGGGTCGCTGGTCCTGCTCGCGTTCTCCCGCCACGAACGCTGGCGGGCCCCGCGCCTCTTCGGCGCCCTGATGCTGGCCGGAACGCTCACCGCCCTGGTGAAGCTCGGCGTCGACGGCTGGTGGCACCCCTTCCCGGAGGGCACACCGGACTTCGTCCTGCGCTGGATAGCCGTCGCGCTGTTCGCGATATCCCTGGTCTGCTTCCGCGCGCCGCTGCTCGCCGTCCGCCGCCGGCTGCTGGCGACCGGAGCCGCCGTCCTGGTGCTGCTGATGGCCGCCTCGCAGGTCAACCGGGGCTTCGACCAGTACCCGACCGCCCGGGCCATGCTGGTGCCCGGGGTCCAGGCGCTGACCACGGGCAAGGTGGCCAGCACCGTCGCCGCCACGCCCGGCAAGCCCGTCGAGGAGCTCTGGCACGCGCCGCCCGGCCTGCCCGCGAAGGGCACCCTCTCCACGGTGACCATCCCCGGCACCAAGTCCGGCTTCACGGCCCGCGACGGGTACGTCTACCTGCCGCCCGCCTACCAGGCCAACCCCCGGCCGCTGCTGCCCGTCGTGGTGCTGCTGCCCGGCCAGCCCGGCGCCCCGGTGGACTGGATCACCTCCGGGGCCATCCAGGAGACCCTGGACGCCTTCGCCGCCGACCACCAGGGCCTCGCCCCGATCGTGGTGGTCGCCGACCCCACCGGCAGCCCGTTCACCAACACGCTCTGCATGGACTCCCGGATCGCCAAGGCGCACACCTACCTGGCCACCGACGTCCCGGACTGGATCCACCACAACCTGCAGACCGCCACCGGCCGGGGCGCCTTCGCCATCGGCGGGCTCTCGCTCGGCGGCACCTGCTCGCTCCAGCTGGCCGTCAACGCGCCCGGGGTCTACGGCACCTTCCTGGACATCTCCGGCCAGGACGAGCCGACCCTGGGCGACCGCGGCGAGACCGTCGACAAGGCCTTCGGCGGCGACGAGGCCGCGTTCGACGCCGTCGACCCGGTGCACGTCATGGCCCGGCAGAAGTTCCCCGACACCGCAGGCATGTTCGTGGTCGGCGCCAACGACCCGGACTTCCGACCCATGCAGGAGAAGGCCTATGCGGCGGCACAGGCGGCCGGAATGAAGGTCGGCTACCAGACCATCCCCGGCTGGCACAGCTGGGTCGTGTTCCGCCAGGCCTTCGAACAGAACCTGGCCTGGCTCTCCCAGCAGACCGGGCTGATCCGGTGATCCGGCTCCCCGCGGCCCCCGCGCCGGCCAAGGAGCAGGAGTGGCCGTCGGACCGCGCGCCGGTCGCCGGGACGCCGGAGCCGCGCCCGCAGCGGGCCTGGCGGGCGACCCGGACGTTCGGCGTGTGGCTGCGCTCGGCGCCGCTCACCCTGGTGCTGCTGGCCGGGCTCTGGGCGCTCGGCGCGGCCACCGGCAGCCTGGCCCACGGGCCGTCCGAGCGGCTGCTCGACCGGGTCGGGGCCGGCGTGCCCACGCTCGCCGAGGGCCACTGGTGGACGCCGTTCACCTCGCTGTTCTGGTGCTCCGGCCTGGGCTCGTACGTGTTCACCAGCCTGCTGCTGGTCCTGGTCGGCCCGGCCGCCGAGCACCGGCTCGGGTGGCTGCGCACGCTCGCGGTGCTGGTCGGCGGGCAGCTGGCGGGCACCCTGCTCGGCACCGGGCTGATCGCGGTCGGCTCCCGGGTCGGCGAGCAGTGGACCGTCTCGGTGGCCGACCAGACCTCGGTCGGCCCCGGTGTCGGCCTGTTCGCGCTGGCCGGGGTGCTCGGCTACCGGCTCACCGTGCTCTGGCGCCGCCGGCTGCACCTGCTGGTGCTGCTCGCCCCGCTGGTCATGACGCTGTACGTGGGCCACCTGCAGAGCGTCCAGCGGTGCGCCGCCGCGTTCGTCGGGCTGGGCGCCGGCGCGCTGCTCGCCCGGGGCGGGCTGCACCTGCGCACCCACCGCTCCTCGCACTCCGAGACCCGGGTGCTGGTGGCGCTCTGCCTGGTCGCCGCCGCCCTCGGCCCGCTGATCGCCTCGCTGTACGACAACGCCAGCGGGCCGTTCAACACCTTCTCCGAGCTGTACTTCTCGCACCGGCTCAGCCCGGAGGAGGTGGCCGACTTCTGCGCGCTGTCGGCGCACGACTGCGCCCGCGCGCACGCCGTCGAGCGGATCTTCGACACCCCGGGCCGGCTGATGGCCGCGCTGTTCCCGGCGCTGCTGCTGGTCCTGGCCGAGGGGCTGCGCCGGGGGCTGCGGCTCGCCTGGCGGATCACCGTCGCCACCGAGCTGCTCTGGGCGGCGCTGCTGGGCTGGCTGTACCTCGACTCCGGCCCGGTCAGCGGCGACGTGGTCCAGTACTTCGTCGAGGCGCTGCTGCTGCCGCTGCTCACCCTCGGCCTGCTGCTGGCCACCCGGCAGCGCTTCCGGCTGCGGCTGGCCGGCCGGGCGGTGCTGCGGCTGGGCGCGCTGCTCGGCGGCGCCGCCCTGGCGGCCTCGGCCGCGTACGTGGGGCTCGGGCGCCTCGCGGCCGACCAGTTCGAGCCGGGGGCGAACATCCGCCGGCTGCTGCACGGGCTGCCCGCGCAGTTCCTGCCGCCCGCCTACAACGACCTGCTGCCGGACTACCCGATCGCGGTCGGCCCGGTGGCGCTGTTCCTGGAGACGTACTGCGGGCTGGCGTTCTGGGTGGTCGCGCTGACCGCGCTGCTGCTGGCCTTCCGCCGGCCGGTGCTGCACACCGACGCGGAGGCGGCCGCCCGGGCCAGGGCGCTGCTCACCGCGTACGGCGGCGGGACGCTGTCCTTCATCACCACCTGGGACGGCAACCACTACTGGTTCGACGAGGAGGGCCGGGCGGCCGTCGCCTACCGGGTGCACAACACGGTGGCGCTGACCACCGGCGACCCGTTCGGCGCGCCGGAGGCCCGGGCCCGGGCGGTGGCCGGGTTCGCCCGGTTCTGCGACCAGCGCGGCTGGACCCCGTGCTTCTACAGCGTCTCCCCGCAGACCCGGGAGGCCGCCGCGCAGCTCGGCTGGCGCTCGGTGCAGGTCGCCGAGGACACCGTGGTGGCGCTGCCCGAGCTGGCCTTCACCGGCCGCAAGTGGCAGGACATCCGGACCGCGCTGAACAAGGCCGGCAAGCAGGGCATCACCGCCGAGTGGTGGTCCCACCACGAGGCGCCGCGCGCGCTGCGGGACCAGATCCGGGCGATCTCCGAGGAGTGGGTCTCCGAGAAGGGCCTGCCCGAGATGGGCTTCACGCTCGGCGGACTGGAGGAGCTGGACGACCCGGACGTGCGGGTGCTGATCGCGGTGGACGAGCAGCGTGTCGTGCACGGGCTGACCAGCTGGATGCCGGTGTACGAGAACGGCGTGCCGGTCGGCTGGACGCTGGACTTCATGCGCCGGCGCTCGGACGGCTTCCGCGGCGTCAACGAGTTCCTGATCGCCTCGGCCGCGCTGGGCTTCAAGGAGGAGGGCGCGCGCTTCCTGTCGCTGTCCGGCGCGCCGCTGGCCCGCTCCGGGCAGGACGAGGAGCCCTCCGGCCTGCAGCGGATGCTGGACTGGATGGGACGGGTGCTGGAGCCGGTGTACGGCTTCCGCTCGCTGCTCGCGTTCAAGGCGAAGTTCCAGCCGGAGTACCGGCCGATGTACATGGCCTACCCCGACCCCGCCGCGCTGCCGAGCATCACCAGGGCGATCGGCAAGGCGTACCTGCCGCACCTGACGCCGGCGCAGGGCGTCCGGCTGATGCGCAGGCTGTCGGGCTGAGGCGCCCTGGGCCCCGGACCCGGGTGACGGCCGGAAGCGCGCTGACGCCCCCGGACGCCGGCCCCGCGCGCCGCTCAGCCGAGCAGCTCGGCGAGCGCGCGGTCGGCGTCCAGGTGCAGGTGCTCCTCGCCCTCGGGGACGAGCAGCCGGCTGCGCCACAGGAAGCGGCGCAGGTCGGTGGTGTCGAACTGGAGCAGCGCGGTGCCCTCCGGCGCCCGCAGCTCGACCATGGTGCGCCGGCCGACCGTGGGCCGGACGTGGACGTCGCCGACGCCGGCCGGCAGCTCCAGGCCGGCCGAGAGCAGCTGGCGGGCGAAGACCCAGACGATGTCGTCGGCGCCGTCCGAGCCCGCGCCGCCGTCCGCCGGTTCGTCCAGCGAGAACTCGGCGGGAAAGGCCATCCGGACGGCGAGCGGGTCCTCCGGCAGGTAGCTCAGGAGCACCCGCAGCCGGACGGAGCGGTGCAGCGAGAGGATCAGACGGGCCTGGACGGTCTCTTCGGCGGCGGTGTGCACGGCGAGTCCCTTCGGGTCGGTGTGAGGCCGGTCGACAAGGGGGAGGGTTGGGGCGGCCTCACCCTGGTGAGAGTCCCGGGACCGGCCGTGATTACTCGGTTTCGGAATCGATCGGATGTGATCCGGGTCACGTCGATTTCCGGCCGCCCGGGCCCGGCGCGGAGCCTCGCCTGGCCGCCCCGACGGCGCCGGGCCGGTACGCTGGGCGGGTTGTCCGATCGCCGCCCTTCCGCGGGGCGGGGCTGAGAAACCGCCCCTGACCTGCGATGATCCCCCCTCGGAGACCGTGAGTACTGCCGCCGCCTCCTCGATGCCGCTGTTCTCCGACGTGCCGGAGCCGCAGGCGCCCGCCCGGGGCGCCGGACCCGCCGCGTCCGCCGCCTCGCACCACCTCTCGCCGGCCTTCCCCGGCCGCGCCCCCTGGGGCACCGCGGGCAAGCTGCGGGCCTGGCAGCAGGGCGCGCTGGACAGGTACATCGAGACGCAGCCGCGCGACTTCCTCGCGGTCGCCACCCCGGGCGCCGGTAAGACCACCTTCGCGCTCACCCTGGCCTCGTACCTGCTGCACAACCACCTGGTGCAGCAGGTGACCGTCATCGCGCCGACCGAGCACCTGAAGAAGCAGTGGGCCGAGGCCGCCGCGCGGATAGGCATCCGGCTCGACCCGGCCTACTCCTCCGGCCCGCTCTCCCGGGACTACCACGGCATCGTGGTCACCTACGCGGGCGTCGGGGTCAACCCGATGCTGCACCGCAACCGGACCGAGGCGCGCAAGACCCTCGTGATCATGGACGAGATCCACCACGCCGGCGACTCCAAGTCCTGGGGCGAGGCCTGCTTCGAGGCCTTCGAGCCGGCCACCCGCCGGCTGGCGCTGACCGGGACGCCGTTCCGCTCCGACACCAACCCGATCCCGTTCGTCCAGTACGAGGCCGGCGGCGACGGCATCCGCAAGTCCGTCGCCGACTACACCTACGGCTACGGGCACGCGCTCGCCGACCACGTCGTCCGCCCGGTGATCTTCCTCAGCTACAGCGGCAACATGCGCTGGCGCACCAAGTCCGGTGACGAGCTGGAGGCCCGGCTCGGCGAGCCGATGACCAAGGACCTGATCGCCCAGGCCTGGCGCACCGCGCTGGCCCCGCAGGGCGAGTGGATCCCGTCCGTGCTGCAGGCCGCCGACCGGCGGCTGTCCGAGGTCCGCAAGGCGATCCCGGACGCCGGCGGGCTGGTCATCGCCACCGACCAGAACACCGCGCGCGCCTACGCCAAGATCCTGCGCGAGATCTCCGGCGAGAAGGCCACCGTGGTGCTCTCCGACGAGACCGAGGCCTCCCAGCGGATCTCCGACTACGCGGCCGGGGACTCGCGCTGGATGGTCGCGGTCCGGATGGTGTCCGAAGGCGTCGACGTGCCCCGGCTGTGCGTCGGGGTGTACGCCACCTCGATCTCCACCCCGCTGTTCTTCGCCCAGGCCGTCGGCCGCTTCGTGCGAGCCCGCAAGCGCGGCGAGACCGCCTCGGTGTTCCTGCCCACCATCCCGACGCTGCTCGGCTTCGCCAACGAGATGGAGGTCCAGCGCGACCACGTGCTGGACCGGCCGAAGAAGGAGGGCGAGGGCCTCTTCGACGAGGAGGACCGGCTGCTCGCCGAGGCCGAGCGGGCCAACGACGGGCCGGACGGCGCGGGCGGCGACGAGTTCTCCTACGAGGCGATCGGCTCCGACGCGGTCTTCGACCGGGTGCTGTACAACTCCATGGAGTTCGGCATGCAGGCCCACCCGGGGAGCGAGGAGGAGGACGACTACCTCGGCATCCCGGGCCTGCTGGAGCCGGACCAGGTGCAGATGCTGTTGCAGAAGCGCCAGCACCGGCAGATCCAGCGCAGCAAGGGCAAGCCCGCCGAGGAGGCCGACCTGCTGGAGCTGCCGGCCGAGCAGCGGCCGGTCGTCACCCACCAGGAACTCCGGGAGCTGCGCAAGGAGCTGAACGCGCTGGTGGCCGCCTGGCACCACCGCACCGACCAGCCGCACGGCACCGTCCACAACGAGCTGCGCCGCCAGTGCGGCGGCCCGCTGACCGCGCAGGCCACGGCCAACCAGCTGAAGGCGCGGATCGCCAAGATCCGCGAGTGGGCGAAGTAGCCGCGGCAGGCGGGCAGGCGGGCAGGCGGGCAGGCGGGCCGGGCAGGCGGGTTCGGGAACGGGCTCGGAAACGGGCTTGGAGTCAGCCGCGGAATCAGGCGCGGGAACGGCACGGCGCGCGGCCGCGGGCCGGCCGCTCCGTTCCCGCGTGTCCGGACTCCGGAGCGCGGCCGGACCCGCGCGCCGGCGGGCCCGGAGAAATGCGGGCATTTGTCCCGGTTCCGTCGCGCTGTTGAAGTCGATCACGCCCGAATTTTGGACAACCACTTCCGTCGCGACATTTCCTTCACTACCTTTCCCCCACGCTCTTCCACCGGGCAACCCCCACAGGACGGGCGCCGCAGGACCGCACGCACGTCAAGGACGACACCGCGAGCGGTCCGAGCGCGGCCACCCCACCTGCGCGCGACACCGAACCCGGTCCGGCGCCGCCTGCCCCGCGAGCGCCGCGGAAAGGATGCCCGTCGTGACTGCCGAGACCTCCCAGACCCTGGACCGTGGAGTCCGGGTCCTCAAACTCCTCGCCGACTCCGAGCGCGGGCTCACCGTCACCGAGCTGGCCGCCCGACTGGCCGTCAACCGCACCGTCGTCTACCGGCTGCTGGCCACCCTGGAACAGCACGGCCTGGTCCGCCGGGACATCGGCGGCCGCGCCCGGGTCGGCCTGGGCGTCCTGCGCCTGGCCCACCGGGTGCACCCGCTGCTGCGCGAGGCCGCGCTGCCGGCCCTGCGCAGCCTGGCCGAGGACCTCGGCGCCACCGCCCACCTCACCCTGGTGGACGGCAACGAGGCGCTGGCCGTCGCCGTGGTCGAGCCGAGCTGGACCGACTTCCACGTCGCCTACCGCACCGGGCTGCGCCACCCGCTCGGCGAGAGCGCGGCCGGCCGGGCCATCCTGGAGGCGCGCACCTTCCCCAGCCAGCGCCGGCCGGAGCAGGGTTTCGTCATCACCCGTGCGGAGGAGCAGTCCGGGGCCTGCGGCGCGGCCGCCGCGCTGATCGGACTGAGCGGCATCGAGGGCAGCGTCGGCGTGGTGATGCTGAACGGGCTGGTCCCCGAGCGGGTCGGCCCCCGGGTGGTGGAGGCGGCGACCGAGGTGGCCGACGCGCTGCGGTAGGCCGGCACGGGCCCCGGTGTGTTTGGATTCCCCTTGTGTCCGACACCAAGCTGCCCAAGGCCCTCACCTCCCCGCGGACCCGCGCGCTCACGCTCTGCGGGGTGCTGGTCGCCGCGCTGTTCGGCGTGGCCGCCTTCGTCCCGCTGCCGTACACGCTGACCTGGCCGGGCCTGACCGCGGACACCCTCGGCACGTACAAGGACAAGCCGGTCCTCACCGTGACCGGGGCGCCGCTGCGCACCACCGAGGGCGAGCTGCGGATGGTCACCATCTCGGCCACCAACCCGGGGGAGAAGACCACCTTCTGGCGCGCGCTCCAGGCCTGGTTCGACCAGGACGAGGCGGTGCGCCCGACCGACACGGTCTACCCGCCGGGCAACCCGGCCAAGGCCGAGGAGCAGACCGCCCAGCAGATGGCCGAGTCGCAGAACAGCGCCACCGCCGCCGCGCTCGGCTACCTCCACCTCTCGCCGGACCAGGTCAAGGTGAAGGTCGACCTGGGTGACGTCGGCGGCCCGAGCGCCGGGCAGATGCTGGCGCTGGGCATCATCGACAAGCTCGCCGGCGACGGCAAGGGCGGCGACCTCACCGGCGGGCTCACGATCGCGGGCACCGGCACCATCGACGACCAGGGCGTCGTCGGCGCGGTCGGCGGCGTCCCGCTCAAGACCCAGGCGGCCGCCCGGGACGGCGCGACGGTGTTCCTGCTGCCCAAGGACGAGTGCACGGACGCCAAGGTCAACACGCCCAAGACGCTGCGCCTGGTACCGGTCGGTACGCTCGGCGAGGCGGTCTCGGCGCTGGAGGCGCTGAAGAGCGGCGGCGGCGTCCCCAGCTGCTGACGGGGGCGGAGGCCTCTGCCGTCGCGCGGGCCCTACTCGGCGGCGGCCTGGTCCACCAGCGGCAGGATGCGGTACGGCACCGGGTTCTCCAGCGCGATCGCGGTCGCCGAGCGGACGATCCCGTCGAAGCCCACCACCCGGTCGATCACCCGTTGCAGATCGGCGTTGGAGCGGGCCACGATCCGCACCATCATGTCCCCGGCCCCGGTGATGGTGTGCAGTTCCAGCACCTCCGGCACGTTCGCCAGGTGCGTCCGGACGTCGGCGCCCTGGCCCTGGGAGATCTCCAGGGTGGCGAAGGCCGTCACCGGGTAGCCGAGCGCCGCCGGGTCGACCTCCGGGCCGAAGCCGCCGATCACCCCCTTGGCCTGCAACCGGTCCAGCCGGGCCTGCACGGTGCCCCGGGCGACCTGGAGCCGGCGCGAGCACTCCAGCACCCCGATCCGGGGCTCCTCGGCGAGCAGCCGGATCAGCCGGCCGTCCAGCGCGTCGATCGAGTCGTTCCCGCCGCCCGTCCCGGGGGCGGCCGAAGCGCCCGGCGGGGCGGGGGAGTTGGGCGAGCCGGGGGAGCTCGGGGACTGGGCGGGGGGCATCGCGGCTCCGTCCTCCGGTGGGCATTCTGTACAGCGGCGCCGCCGATTCTCCCGCCCCGACGCACAGCTTGACCAGGAGGAAACGGAACAGTTGCGCGCCGGTCGGCTCGGCGCCACCCTCCAGCCACAACGCCGTGCGCCGGGCCCCACACCGGCGCACGGTCGCACCCGCCGTGGTCCGCACGCCTACCGGGAGGGCCGTCATGACCGACACCGCCGCCGAACCCGTCCTGCTCGCCGCAGGACCCGGACAGTCCGGCCCCCTCCCGATGGGCCGCGCCGACGCGGTGGTCTTCGCGGTCGGCGACGCCGAGCGGGCCGCCCGCCGCTACACCGCCGCGCTCGGACTGCGCTGTACCGCGTACGCCGGGCCGGAGACCGGGGAGCCGGAGACGGTCTCGTACGTGCTGGACGCGCCCGGGACCAGGATCGTGCTCACCTCGCTGGTCCAGGTGATCGGCCCGCGCGGCCGGGAGCTGGCCGCGCACCTGGCCCGGCACGGGGACGGGGTGCTGGACCTCGCGGTGAGCGTGCCGGACGTCTTCTACGCCTACGACTACGCGGTGGACCGGGGCGCCCTGTCGCTGGCCGAGCCGTACGAGGCGCGGGACCGCTTCGGCACGGCGGTGCTCGCGACGATCGGGGTGCCGGGCGGGACCAGGCACACCCTGGTCGACCGGTCCGGCTACGCCGGGCCGTACCTGCCGGGGTACCTGCCGTTCGAGACCTGGTGAGGGGGGCTCAGCGGATGGCCGTCTCGACCACCGGCGGGTGGCCGTTCCAGTAGACGAAGACCGAGTTGGCCTGCTCGCCCTTGGTGAAGTCCACCCGCATCCACTGGTCGCCGTTCCACACCTGCATCTGCCAGCCGGGGTCGGGAGTGGCGGAGACCAGCGAGGCCTTGTCGGGGCGGATGTCCAGGGCGACCTTGCCGCCCGGCACCGGGTAGCTCTTCACAGAGGACACCGCCGTGGCGGTGGCGGGAGCGGGGCGGCGGGTGGCCGGCGAAGAGGCGGCGGCGAGGGTGGTGGCGGGGGCCGGCCCGCGCGTCGTCGTGGCGGCGGTCGGGGAGGCCGGTGGTGGGGTCGGGGTCCCGGTCTGGGTGGCCGACCGCGCCTGGTCGGGGGTGACGGTCGCGGTGTGCGGCGTGCCGTCGGCCCTCGGCGAGGGCAGCGGCAGGGCCGTGGGCTGCTCGAACGCGGCACCGGTCAGCACCGCGTGCACGCCGAGCCAGGACAGCGCCACCGCCGCCCCGGTGGCCGCCGCCCAGGCGCCGAGCTGTACCAGTCCGTTCCGCATCGTCCGCTCATCCTGCCGTATTCCGGGCCTGCGCAGCCGGGCAGCCCCGTTATTAGTCAGGGGAGTTGCACAATGTCCGGAGGCCACCCCGAGGTACAGACCACTGCCCGTCGATGGCGTACCGTGCAGGGCCATGGCAACAGTGCTCGTGGTCGAGGACGACCCTTTCGTACGCTCCGCCCTCATCCGGCACCTGACCGACACCGGTCATGCGGTCCGCAGCGTGGGCACGGCACTTGAGGCGCTGCGGGAGGTTGCCCAGGTCGGCTGTGACCTGGTGATCCTCGACCTGGGACTGCCGGACCTGGACGGCAGCGAGGCACTCAAGATGATCCGGGGCCTGACCAATGTGCCGGTGATCATCTCGACCGCCCGCGACGACGAGGCCGAGATCGTCCGGCTGCTCAACGACGGCGCCGACGACTATCTGGTGAAACCTTTCTCCGGGGAACACCTCAGCGCCCGGATGGCCGCCGTGCTGCGCCGGCTCGGCGGCGGCGCCGCCCCCGTCGCCCAGGTGCTGCGGGTCGGCGGCCTCGCCATCGACCTCCAGCGCCGCGAGGCCTCGCTGGACGGGCGGCTGCTCGACCTGACCCGCCGTGAGTTCGACCTGCTGGCCTTCCTGGCCGGACGCCCCGGCGTGGTGGTGCCGCGCAAGGAGATCCTGGCCGAGGTCTGGCAGCAGACCTACGGCGGCGACCAGACCATCGACGTCCACCTGTCCTGGCTGCGCCGCAAGCTCGGTGAGACCGCCTCCAGCCCCCGCTACCTGCACACCGTCCGGGGAGTCGGGGTCCGGCTGGAGGCCGCCGGGGGACTGGCGGAGCACCGGACATGAGGAGGTTCGGGCGCTCGCTGCGCTGGGCCCTGATCAAGGCCGCCGTCGCCGGGACCACCATGGTCGCGCTGGCCTTCCTCATCCCGCTCGGCCTGATGGTCCAGCAGACCGCCCGGGACCACGCCTTCACCGCCGCCGAGCGGCAGGCCGCCGCGCTCGGCCCGGCCCTCGCCATCACCACCGACCAGATCGCCATCGACCGAGCCCTGGCCAGCACCGACGCCGGCGGGCAGGGCAGGATGGCGGTCCACCTGCCCGCCCCGGCCGCCCCGGACGCGCTCCCCGGCCCCGGCGGCCCCGGCGGGCCCACCATCGGCGAGGCCCGGGCCGCCGCCGGCGACGTGTCCACCGCCGGAGGCCAGGGCCGCTCCTTCACCGTCGAGGTGCCCGGCGGCTACGCGCTGCTCCAGCCGGTCGCGGTGGACACCGGACGCACCGCCGTGGTCGAGGTGTTCGTCGCCGACGGCGACCTCACCCGGGGCGTCTCCACCGCCTGGCTGGTGCTCTCGGGCGTCGCGCTCGGCCTGGTCGCCATCTCGGTCCTGGTCGCCGACCGGATGGGCGGCCGGATCGTGGCCTCCGCCCGGCGGCTCGCCGGCGCCGCCCGCTCGCTCGGCGCCGGCAACCTCGCCGTACGGGTCCCGGTGGACGGCAAGCAGGCCGCCGGCAGCCCCGAGGAACTGCGCGAGGCCGCCCACGCGTTCAACACCATGGCCGACCGGGTGGTCCAACTCCTCGCCGCCGAACGGGAACTGGCCGCCGACCTGTCCCACCGGCTGCGCACCCCGCTGACCGTGCTGCGGCTCAACGCCGCCTCGCTCGGCGAGGGCGACGCCGCCGACGCCACCCGGCACGCGGTCTCCCAACTGGAGCGCGAGGTCGACCAGATCATCCGCTCGGCCCGCCGCGACCCCGAGGACGTGCCCGCCGTCGCGGTCGGCTGCGACGTCGCCGAGGTGGTCCGCGAACGGGTCGGCTTCTGGTCCGCGCTGGCCGAGGACGAGGGCCGCTGCTGGCAACTGGCCGGCGCCGACCGGGCGACGCCCGTCCCGGTCCAGCGCGCCGACCTGGCCGCCACCGTCGACGCGCTGCTCGGCAACGTCTTCCGGCACACCGCCGTCGGCACCGCCTTCTCGGTGGACGTGCTCGCCACCGAGACCTCGGTGATCGTCCTGGTCGGCGACGCCGGCCCCGGCTTCAGCGACCCGGCCGCCGCCCTCAAGCGCGGCGAGGGCCACGGCGGCGAGGGCTCCACCGGCCTCGGCCTCGACATCGTCCGCAAACTCGCCGAGTCCACCGGCGGCGACCTGGGGCTCGGCCGCTCCGCCGTGCTCGGCGGCGCCGAGGTCCGGCTGCGGCTGCGGACCCGCCCGGACGGCACCCCCGCGCGGGCGGGGCGGCGGCGCGGCCGGGGCGCGCTGTTCCAGAAGTGACCGCCTCCTCGGCTGTTGCCTCGGCCGCTTCCTCGACCGTTCCCTCAGCCACTTCCTCGACCGTTCCCTCAGCCACTTCCTCGACCGCTTCCTCGATCGCTCCCTCGACCTCGGCCGAGGCTCGGGGAACCGTGGTGGCCAGTCTTCGTGCGCGCCTGACGCCCTGCCGGCTTCGGGATCTTCCTTAAGCGCGGCCTAAGGGAGTTCTTCCCCTCGCTCAGCCCGCCGGTTCGGCCCCCCGGCCGCCGCTAGCGTCGGTCGCGCCGGTCACCCGACCGAGCCGGGCCGGCCGCCCGGACGTCCGCACGCACCCGCGCCCGGACCGCGGCCGACCGACGGCACCCCGGAGGTAACGCGCCATGACCACCCAGCCCAACCGCCGCCCAGGCCGCCGCAGGCGCAGCCGCAAGGGCGCGATCGTCGGGGCCTCGGCGGTCGCCGCCGCCCTGGTCGCGGGCGGTGTCGTCGTCCTCGCCTCCTCGGCCAGCGCCGCCTCGCTCGGCGCCGTCTACAGCCGGACCAGCAGCTGGGACTCCGGCTACACCGGCCAGTACCTGGTCACCAACCCGGACAGCGGCCCGATCGAGGACTGGACGCTCAGCTTCGACCTCCCGGCCGGGGCGAAGATCGACTCGCTCTGGAACGCCACCTTCACCGCCGCCGGCCAGCACGTCACCGTCAAGCCGGAGGCGTGGAGCAAGCGGCTGGAGCCGGGCAAGAGCGTGGTGGTCGGCTTCGTCGCCCAGGGCGCCGGCGCCGCGCAGGCCGAACCCGGCAACTGCCTGATCGACAACACCTCCTGCAAGGCCGGTGACGGCACCGCGCCCACCCCCTCGGGCCGCCCCACCACCACCGCGCCGACCAGTCCGGTGTCGACCGCTCCCAAGCCGACCGGGACCGGCACCGCCACCGCGGCCCCCTCCCCCACGGGGACCGCGAGTGCCACCCCCTCGGCGAAGCCGACCACCCCGGCGCCGACCCCCACCCCGACCGCCACCCCCACGGCGACCGGTGTGCCCGTACCCCCGGCCGGCGCCGGGGCCGGCTTCGCCCCGTACGTCGACACCTCGCTCTACCCGCCGTACGACCTGGTCGCCACCGCCAAGGCCACCGGGGTCAAGAACTACACCCTCGCCTTCGTGGTGTCCGGCGGCGGCTGCCAGCCCAAGTGGGGCGGCGTCAGCGACCTGTCCGCCGACGCGGTGGCCGCCCAGATCGGCGCCCTGCGGGCGATCGGCGGCGACGTCCGGGTCTCCTTCGGCGGCGCCAACGGCAGCGAGCTGGCCCTCGCCTGCGGCTCCACCGCAGACCTGGCCGCCGTCTACCAGAAGGCCGTCGACGCCTACGGCCTGACCAGGCTCGACTTCGACGTCGAGGGCGGCGCGATCGCCAACACCGCCGCCAACACCCGCCGCGCCCAGGCCATCGCCCAGCTGCAGAAGAACGCCGCCGCCAAGGGCAAGGCGCTCGACGTCTCCTTCACACTGCCCGCGCTGCCCTCCGGCCTGACCCAGGAGGGCGTCAACCTGGTCGCCGACGCCAAGAACAACGGCGTCGCGATCGGTGCGGTCAACATCATGGCCATGGACTTCGGCGACGGCGTCGCCCCGAACCCGCAGGGCCAGATGGGCAAGTACGCGATCGCCGCGGCCACCGCCACCCAGGCCCAGGTCAAGAGCGTGCTCGGACTGGACGACGCGGCCGCCTGGCGCAAGGTCGCCGTCACCCCGATGATCGGCGTCAACGACGTCGCCAGCGAGGTCTTCACCGTCGCCGACGCCAAGCAGCTCGCCGACTTCGCGGCGTCCAGGCACCTCGCGTGGCTGGCCATGTGGTCCGGCACCCGAGACAAGGCCTGCGACGGCGGGGCCAAGGCCTACGCCGATGCCAGCTGCAGCAGCGTCGTCCAGCAGCCGCTGGACTTCACCCGGGCCCTCGGCGCCTACACGGGCTGAGGCACGGGGCCGCTGAGGCCCTGAGCCCCTGGGGCCACTGAGGCCGCTGAGGCCGCTGAGGCCCTGAGCCTCCCCCCGGTGGCCTCGGCCGTCCGTGCTCCGCCCGCAACGGAGTACGGCCGGTCGGGGCCCATTCGTCACCCTGCGTGACTACCTGTGCCCAGGCCCGGTCGGCCCGCATCCGGTATCGTCGGCGATTGGTCGAGCGGTGGACGGAGTGGACTGGTGACAGCGGTGCAAGACGAGCGCAGCCCGGTGCGGACCGCACCCGACCCCGCGCCCGCCCCCCTGTCGGACCGGCTGCGGACCGTGCTCGGCGCCCCCGTCCGCGCGCTGCGCGAGGCCCCCCGTCGACCGTTGCTGGCCGCCTCGGCCCTGGCGCTCCTCTCCCTGGTCGTGTACGCGGTGGTCCGCCACTTCGTCAACACCTCGATGGTCGACATGATCGTCTACCGGGCCGAGGGTGCCGCCGTGGCCAACGGCACCGACCTGTACGCACTGCGCGTCACCGAGTGGAACCTGCCCGCGACCTACCCTCCGTTCGCGGCCATGCTGTTCGTGCCCACCACCTGGTTCCCGGTCCCGTTCCTCCGGGTGGCGATCACTCTCGGCAACCTCGGGCTGCTCGCCCTGTTGACCCACCTGTCCTTCAAGCTGGTCGGCTGGCCGCGCCGCGAACTGCGGCCGATCGGCGTCATCCTGGTGACCGGCCTCGGCGTCTGGCTCGAACCCGTCTTCACCACGCTCCGGTACGGCCAGATCAACCTCGCGCTCGCCTGCCTGATCCTCTGGGACCTCACCCGTTCGGACGCCCGCCGCAGCAAGGGCATGGCGATCGGCATCGCCGCCGGCCTCAAGCTCACCCCTGGCCTGTTCGCCGTCTACCTGCTGATCACCGGCCGGGTCCGGGCCGCCTTCGTGGCCGGCCTCACCTTCCTCGGCACCTTCCTGATCGGCGCCGTCGTCCTGCCCGACGCCACCTGGGGCTTCTGGACCAAGTACCTCTACGACTCCTCCCGGGTCGGCAAGACCGAGATCGTCGACAACCAGTCGCTGCGCGGCGCCCTCGCCCGGCTGCTGCACACCGCCGACCCCGGCACCCTCGCCACCCTCGCGGCCGGCCTGGTCGCGGTGGCCGGCCTCGCCGTCGCCGCCTGGGCCCACCGCAGCGCCCGCTGGCTGCCCCGGGCCGAGGCCTGGGGCGTCTGCTGCGCCGCCGTCACCGCCGTGCTGATCTCGCCGATCAGCTGGACCCACCACTGGGTCTGGTGCGTGCCGGTGCTCGTCCTGCTCGCCACCGAGGCCTCCGTCGAGCACGCCCGTCCGGTCGGCGTCCGCCGGTTGCGCTGGCGGGCCGCCTTCTGGGCGACACTGCTCGCGTTCCTCTCCTTCGCGATGTGGGCCGCCAAGCCGCTCGGGCCGGCCGTCCTCCACATGGCGCCGCTGCGCCAGCTGCCGACCTCGGTCTACCCGTGGGTCGGGCTCTGCTTCCTGCTCGCCGCCGCCATCCGGATAAGGGCCAGGCGACGCTCCGCCGGGGCACCGCTGGTCCGGCTGCCCGGACAGCGCGACGGCGGTGGCCCGGACGCCACCCGCGGCCGTCAGCAGGCCCCCGCGGCCCGCTGAGCCGGCGGGGGCGCGGCTCCCGTCGCGTCGCGCGGTCCCGGCAGGGTGCGTGCTGTGGCCGGCCGGTGCGTTCGCGGTCGTGCGCGTGCTGGTGGTCGTGCGCGTGCTCACGCAAGCAGGTCCGCGAGCGAGCCGTCCATGTCCAGCGCGGCCATCTCGCTGCCCGGCGGGACCAGCCGGTGGGCCCGCTCCAGCCAGGCCGCGACGACCGGCAGCGGTGCCTCCAGCAGGGCGTCGCCGGCCGGGGAGCTCAGCGCCAGGCAGAGCACGCTGCGCCGGCCCGAGCGGGTCGGCCAGATCCGCACGTCGCCCTGGCCGCACGGCCGGAAGGTGCCCTCGACCAGCAGCTCGCGGGCGAACACCCAGGTCACCGGGGAGCCGGTGTCCAGGTGGAAGGTGATGTGCACCGCGTACGGGTCGTGGCTGCCGTAGGACAGCCGGGCCGGGACGGGGACACTGTGCTCGGGGGAGAGCACCAGGTTCAGCTCCAGTTCGTGCTCGACCACGCTGGTGGGGCGCTCCATGATCGTTTTCCTCTCGACCTTGGGTTCCTGCCCGGTTCCGGGCCCGGTGACCTTTGAGAGGGCGGTCCACGCCGGCTCTTACACACGTTTCCGGGATTTCTTCGGGAAGTTCGACGAGGGGTGTGGTGAGGCGACGGGTGGTGAGGCGCGGGGTGGTGAGGCGACGGGTGGTGAGACGCGGGGTGGTGACCGGTGGGGACCGCGGCGCGCGGACGCCCGCCGCGCGCCGGGACGGTTCGGCCGCCCTTACCCCGGAGGGCCCTCCGCTGTCCGGTGATTGACCAACTTTCCGTCGGCACCTCGACGAGGCACTACCCTTTGTTACTGTCCGGCGACTGTCCGCCTACCGGCGGTGCCCCCCACCCACGCGCGCCGGACGGCTCGCGGGTGCGCCGGGCGGGCGTGCCGTGTCGGCCCCGCCAGGACCCGCCAGGAGAGAAGACCCCATGACGGACCGCCCCTTCGCCGGCGCCGGCGACTCGGCCGTCGGACCCGAGCCGGGCTACTACCCCGACCCCTCCATCCCCGGCTTCGTCCGGTACTGGGGCGGCTCGGCCTGGGTGCCGGGCACCAGCCGGCTCGCACCCGCCGAGGGCGAGGTGCTGGATCCGCCCCGGTTCGCGTCCCGGCGGCCCGCCGCCGGCGCGGCGGGGACGGCGCGGGCGGTGCCGCCACCGGCGGTGCCGGAGGCGGCCGTTCCGGAGGCGGCGTCCCCGGAGCCGTCCTGGGGCGGGACCGCGCACGGCGGGGGTGGGGGCGGGGACACCGGGCCGGTGTACTTCGACCAGACCGCGGGCGGGGCGAAGTTCGTCCTCGGGTCGCGGGTGGCGGAGGTGATCGGCGGGCCGGTGTTCCGGACGGTCGGGGAGCCGGAGGCGTCCGAGAACCCTGAGGTGTCCGGGGTGGCTGGGGCGTCCGGGGTGGCTGGGGCGTCCGGGCCGGAGATGGCGGCGGTCGAGGTGCCGGTCTTCGGCGAGGCGGTCCTGGGCGAAGCGGTCCTGGGCGAGCCGGTGGTCGAGGTTTCGGCGGTCGGGGGTGCGGCAGGCCAGGGCGAGGTGGAGGAGCTCGGCTGGCAGGCCGTTCCGCAGGCGCAGCGGGGGCTGATGGAGACGGGTGGCGAGCCGCACCGGGTCTCCTGGGGGGTGCTTTCGGGGGCGCCCGACGGGGAGGAGGGGCGCGCGAGGGAGGTCCGCGCTTCGGTTGCTGTTCCGGTCCGGGCTTCGGCCGGAAGGCCGGCCGCCGCTTCGGCCGGGGTGGAGGTGGCCGCCGCCTCTGGAGCGCCCGCGACCGTCCCGGCGGCGGTGGCGGTGCGGGAGGCGCCGTCGCCCGTTGCGTCGCCCGTTGCGTCACCCGTCGCGGCGTCCGTTCCGGCGGCTGCGCGCGGGGCCGGGCGTGCCGTCGAGTCCGAGTCCGAGTCCGCGTCCGAGCCCGAGCCCGCCGTACCGGCCCCGGCCCCGGCCGCCGCCGGAGCGGTTCCGGTCCGGGCTCAGGGCCGACCCCCCGCGCCTGCCGCGCCCGCCGGGTCGCTGCCGGTCGTGCGCCCGGCCCGGGAGGCCGTCGCGCGGCGCCGACCCGCCCCGGCCGCGCCTGCCCCCACCGTGCCCGCCTCCGTGACGCCCGCCGGACTCGGACGTCGGCTGGCCGCGCGCGCCGTGGACACCGTCGTACTCCTCGTGGTCGCCGTCGCCGCCGGAATCCCGCTCGGCCGCTCGGCGTCCGAGCACCTCCAGCAGAAGCTCGACCAGGCCAGGATGGCCAGTTCCCTCACCCGGCGCCAGGTCCAGGTCTGGCTGGTGGACGACGTGGTGCTGGGGAAGGTCGCGGTCCTGCTCGGCATCCTGCTCTTCGTCAGCCTGCTCTACGAGGTGCTGCCGACCGCCCGCACCGGCCAGACCTTCGGCAAACGGCTGGCCCGGATCCGGGTGGCGGACGCCGCCGCCCCCGGCGCCCGGACCAGGTTGAGCCTCGGCCGCTCGCTGCTCCGGTGGGCCGTGAGGCAGCTCGGCCTGCTGCTGCTCGTCGGCCTGGTCTGGCCCGTGTTCGACCGCCCGGCCCGGCGCGGCTGGCAGGACCGGGCCGCCCGCACCCGGGTGGTCCGCGACTGAGGCCTCCCGGCGTGGCGGTCGGCTCCCGGCGCGGAGGCACCATCCGGAGCGGGGGCGTCGTCCGGCCCTGGCGGCAAAACGGACAGAATGTCCCAAACGGCGAGAATGTGTGATGTTCTACTCGACGGATGAGCACTCACGACCCCTCAGGCTCCCAGCCGGAGGGGGGCGGCCAGCCCTCCTTCGACAAGCAGTCCCCGCAGCCGGGCGGCGGCACGCCGGAAGACCGGCCGTCGGACCCGAACCCGCCGCCCGCCCCGCCGCCCGCCGACGGCCCGTCCGACGGCACCTCCGACACCCCGTCCGACGGCCCCGGCGCGTACGGCGGCACCTACGGCGGCCCGACCGGCGGCCAGAGCCCGCCCGGCGGCAGCCCCTACGGCCGGAACCCCTACGACCAGCCCCCGCCCGGCTACGGCCCCACCGGCTACGGAACCCCCGGCGCCGGGCCCGTCCCCGGCATGCCGCCGATCGGCAGCTGGCCCAGGCGCATCCTCGCCCGCCTGATCGACTACCTCCTCGTCCAGGCCGTCGCCGTGATCGTGGTGGCCCCCTTCGCCGACTTCGGCAACCGCTCCGGCGAGGTCGGCGCGTTCTGGCTCGGCTGCGGCATCTACCTCCTCTACGAGGGACTGATGCTCGGCCGGGACGGCCAGACCCTCGGCAAGAAGGCGATGCACGTCCGCGTCGCCATGCTGATCGACGGCAACAAGCCCACCCAGGGCGCCGCCTGGACCCGCGCGGCCGTCTACATCCTCCCGGCCGTGATCTGCTGCGCCGCCTTCTGGTGGATCATCGACGGGATGTTCGGCGTCTTCGACAAGCCCTACCGGCAGTGCATCCACGACAAGGCCGCGAAGACCGTGGTGGTCACCACCGACTGACCGGCCGAGCGGGCTGCGACGCCCGGCGGCGGACTGGCGTTGCTAGCGCTGCCGGGCGTACTCGTGTCCGGCCGGGGCCGGGGAGGCCGCTCCCGCCCTCGCCGCCGACCGGCCGGACACGGCGACCGACAACACCGTCACCACGGTGCCGAGCGCCAGGGCGAACCCCTCCAGCACCGCGACCTCCAGGACGCCCGAGGCGCCCGAAACGGCCAGCAGCGCCACAGTGGCGGCGACGACGGTGAACGAGCCGAGGCAGTACTGGGCAGCGGACGGACGAGGCATGGCGGGGGTCCTTCGCACGTCGGGGGGAACGAGCGGGAATGGCGCCGGTCCCAGAAGTGCTGCCCGGCAAGGGAGTTCGGTAAGTCCAGGCTAACCCGCCGGACCGGGAGCACGGGGGGCGCACAGGCTCACCCCGGGGTCGTCCGCCCCCTCGGTACGGTGAACCCGACCGCGCCCGCCCCACCCACCCGGGGGAACACCCGTGCCCATCCCCGCCGACTGGCCCACCACCGAAGCCCAGGCACTCGCCGAACAGGAACGCCTGCGCCCCCTCGTCCAGACCCACGACTCCGACGACCCCGACGGTTCCGGCTCAGGTTCCGGCGGTGGCGGGGTCGGGCGGCTCATCGCCGGCGTCGACGTCGCCTACGACGACGAACACGACCTCGTCGCCGCCGCAGCCGTCCTCCTCGACCACGACACCCTCGCCGTCGTCGAACAGTCCACCGCCGTCGGCCGCATCCCCTTCCCCTACACCCCCGGACTGCTCGCCTTCCGCGAACTCCCCGCCGTCCTCGACGCCCTCGCCGCCCTCACCCGCACCCCCGACACCGTCGTCTGCGACGGCTACGGCCTCGCCCACCCCCGCCGCCTCGGCCTCGCCAGCCACCTCGGCGTCCTCACCGGCCTGCGCACCCTCGGCGTCGCCAAAACCCCCTTCACCTTCCGCCACCACGACCCCGACACCCCCCGCGGCTCCACCACCCCGCTCACCGACCCCGCCACCGGCGAAGAAGTCGGCCGCGCCCTCCGCACCCGGCCCGGCGTCAAACCCGTCTACGTCTCCGTCGGCCACCGCATCAGCCTCGACACCGCCGTCCGCACCACCCTCCAACTCGCCCCCCACTACCGGCTCCCCGAAACCACCCGGCACGCCGACTCCCTCTGCCGCCGCGCCCTCGCCGACGCCCTCCACACGAGGACGCCTGCGAACTGACCAGGTACCAGGCGGAATTCGGGCCCCGTGTGTTAGACATGAGATACCGGGGCCCAACTCCGGCAGCGACCCACGGACGCACGGGGGAGGCGCCGAAATGGCAACAGGAACCGGTACGACCGGAGGCGCCGGCCGGGGCTACCGCGTCGAGGTCGAACAACTCCGCGCCTTCGCCGCCCAAGTCCGGCTCCTCCTCGCCGAATTCCAGCGCCACGCCGACGGCACCGGCACCCACGGGCGCAGCGGCATCGGCAAGACCGCCTTCGGCACCTTCGCCGAAGCCACCGAGATCCACAACCGCTACAACACCATGCGCGACGGCCTGCGCGACGTCCTCAACCAACTCCAACAAGCCGTCGACGAAGCCCAGAAGAACGCCGAACTCACCGCCACCACCTACGAAGAACACGACCAGCACACCGCGAAGAAACTCAAACTCGGCGACGACGGCTGGTCCGTCGCCAACCCCTCCGCCAGCAGCAAGGCCGCCTACGAGCACACCGTCGCCCCACCCGCCCCCTGACCCCCGGCCACCACCGGCCGAGCCCGAACGGAGGCGACCCCCCATGGCCTACACCGACTTCACCGCCTACAGCCACGCCCAACTCCGCACCATGGCCCAGGCCCTCAACCCCGGCGAAGTCATGGCCGCCGGCGACCCCTGGCGCCACGCCGCCGACACCCTCAAGGCCATCCGCACCACCCTCACCCGCGCCAGCACCGAAGCCGCCGTCACCTGGGAAGGCACCACCAGCGACGCCTTCCACACCCGCATGCTCCACCTCGCCGACAGCATCAACAACGCCGCCTCCTACGCCAACGACGCGGCCAACACCCTCCACAACATGTCCGAGGCCATCGCCAAGGCCAAGCGCGACATGCCCGAGGAACCCAGCACCTGGGAAAAGGTCAAGGACACCGTCGGCGACGGCGTCTCCTCCGTCTTCGGTGGCGACGACGAACACATCCCCGTCGCCGACCGCCGAAAAGCCGAAGCCGCCACCGTCATGCAAACCCTCGCCATGCACTACCGCATCGCCACCCCCACCCTGAAGCCGCCACCGAACCTGCCAACGCTGCAGAAGTCGGGTGAGACGCGCGACGTGACACCACAGGACGATCCGGCCGGGGCGGCGGCGGTGGCGAGCGCGATGATGTCAGGAACCTCCATCGGCGTCGTGGGTACATCAGGGCGGGTGACGACCAGCCCACCACCACAGGGTCCGAAGTCCTCCGGGCCGGCGATGCCAGCCCGCTCCACGTCGAGGAGTGCGTCTGTTCCGACCGATTCGGGGATCAAGGGCGGCGCGGCGCAGACTCCGCCGAAGCCCCTGGGCTCGGTGAACCACGGCCCGGGTGCAGGCATCGCCGACACGCCGACGGTCGCCCCCAACAGGACTGTGGCCACCACCGCCCTCCCGGTAACTCTGGTGTCCGGGGCGGGTGTTGTGCCGCCTGGTGGCGCTGCGGGCGGCCTCCCGGGAAGCAACGGCGGGCAGGGGATCTCCAATCCCGCAGGCCCGGCGGCTGGTCTACCGGTCGGCCCCGGCATCGGCCAGGCCAAGGTCGGATTCGGCGGTCGGGAACTCCCGGGCGGTGACAATCCGGCGGGCGGCCGTGGACCGGGTGGGGGCATCGGAGGTCGAGGTGGCTCCGGTGCCCGGCCGATGGGTGGGTCTACAGGCCGACCTGGTGGGATCGTCGGTGGGACCGCAGGGCCGGTCGAGGGAATGCGCGGCAAGCAGGCGTTCACGGAAGGCGGTTCCGGCCTGGGAGTCCGGAACCGGCCCAGGGGCGAACCCGGTGCTGGCGTCCCTGGCGGTATGGCCCCCGGCCTGCCGCCCACCGGCGCGCAACGGCACGATAAGGGCCGGGAGAAGGGCCGTCGGAGGCCCGACTACCTCGTTGAGGACGAGGAGACCTGGGCGTCGGACAAGCCGGCCAATCCGAACGTGGTGGAATGAGCCCGGTCCTGAAGCGGACGGGTGATCTGATCGCGTCCCGCGGATCGGTGATCTGCGGGACGCCTCGCTGAGTGGGGTGACCAGGCTTGACGAGCCGCCGGTTGGCGCGTGGTACAGCGGCCCTTGCCGCCGGGGCATTGGTCTGGAGTGTCGCGACACCGACGGCATCGGCGGATCAGATCAGAGACAAGCAGTGGGCCCTGAAGGCCTTCGAGGCCGAGACGAAAGTCTGGACTGTCAACCAGGGCGAGGGCGTGATCGTCGGAGTGGTCGACAGTGGGGTCAACCCGGACCACCAGGACCTCACCGGACAGGTGCTTGCGGGGGGTGACTTCTCCGGTACGAACACGGACGGTCGTACCGACGGCGACGGCCATGGCACCGGGATGGCGAGCCTGATCGCAGGGCACGGGCACGGTGCACAGGCGGGGGTCATGGGCTTGGCGCCGAAGGCGAAGATCCTGCCGGTGAAGGTGCGGACCGACGGCGAGAATCAGGATGTCCAGCAGAACGGCCTCGCCGAGGCGATCCGCTTTGCCGTGGACCACGGTGCGAAGGTCGTCAACATGTCGGTCGGGGGGACGTCGAGGTTCGACTCCTCGGCACGTGAAGCCGTCAACTACGCGGTCTCCAAGGACGTCGTGCTGGTCGCCGCCACCGGGAACAACGGCGACAGCCTGAGCGGTGTCCAGTACCCGGCGGCCTTTCCCGGAGTGGTGGCGGTGGCGGCTGTGGACTCCACGGGCAGAGTTTGGGACCGCTCGACGCCGGGTGCCGAGACGACACTCGCCGCGCCCGGTGTGGAGATCTACCAGGCCACGGCCAAGTCCTCGTCGAGCTACGGCGTGGGCAACGGCACCTCGGATGCCACCGCCTACGTCTCCGCCACCGCCGCGTTGATCCGGGCGAAGTATCCGGAGCTTTCGGCGGGGCAGGTGATCAATCGGATGATCAGGACTGCCACGCCGCCGCAGGACGGGTCGGCGGTGCCGGGGAGCAGGTACGGCTTCGGGGTGCTGGCGCCGGCGAAGGCGTTGGAGGCCGATCCGGGGGTGGACGGCGGGTCTCGGGAGAATCCGTTGGTGGGGCGGGCGGAGTCGCGGGGGGCTGCGGGGGACGGGGTGACGGAGCCGCCGGGTGGCGAGGCCGTGGTGCCTGCGGCTGGGGCCGGCGGGGGCGGCTGGTTCGGGGTCGGGGTTGCGGTGGGGGTGGCGTTGTGGGGGGTGCTGGTCGGCGGGGTGGTGGCGGTCGTGGTGTGGGTGGTGCGGGTGCGGCGGCGCAGGGGTGCGGGTGGCTGAGGGCTGCGGGCGGGGTGGCAGCATTTTGGTGGCGGTTGGCGTCCTTGCCGCTGGTGGGGCGGGTGGTGGGGTGGCCATGCTGGGGTCATGAGTGCTTCTGAGCGTGGCGTGGATCCGGTGGGTGTGGTCGTGCCGGACGGCAAGGACTGGACGTGGGTGTTGGAACGCCCGTGTCCGGATTGTGGGCTGGACGTTCCGGCGGTGGTGCGGGAGGACGTCGCGGGGATGGTCCGGGCCAATGCGGAGGCCTGGGTGGCGTTGTTGGCCGGGGCCGAGGAGGGTTTGCGTCGGCGGCCGCGGCCGGGGGTGTGGTCGGGGCTGGAGTACGCGTGCCATGTCCGGGACGTGTTCCGGCTGTTCCGGGTCCGGTTGGACCTGATGCTGGCCGAGGACGACCCGCTGTTCCCGAACTGGGACCAGGACGAGACGGCGGTCGCCGAGCGGTACGGGGAGCAGGTGCCGGCGGTGGTGGCCGGGGAACTGGCGGCGGCCGCGGAGGCGCTGGCGGCGGCGTTCGGGCGGGTGGCGGGCGAGCAGTGGGGGCGGACCGGGGGCCGTAGTGACGGGGCACGGTTCACGGTGGAGTCGTTCGCCCGTTATCTGATCCACGACCCGGTGCATCACTTGTTCGACGTGACGGGTGAGCGGGTCTGAGGGGGCTCACCAGCCGGAGGCCTCCCACAGCATGGTGCGCCGGAGCCGGCCGGCGACGCTGGCGGTGTCGGTGCCGATGACGTCGGCGATCTCGGGGGCGGCGAGGCCGACGACGTAGTGCAGGATCGCCAGGTCGTCGTCGGCGGGGTGGCGGTCCGGTGCGGCGGGCACGTGCCGGGTGTGGTCGGCGACGGTGCTGCGCAGGATCTGCCAGGCGTTCGCGGTGGGGTTGGAGCTTCCCAGCAACTCGCGCCATTGGACGGCGATTTCGGCGAACGCCTGTTGGACGGCGGTGGCCGCGCTGCTGTGCTCGGTCAGCCACACCCGGGCGTAGCTGAGGTACCGGGGGCGGTGGAGTTCGCAGAAGGCGGCGAACTCCAGTGGTACGTCCTCCGGTTCACCGGGCCTCGGGGGCGGCTCGGCGGAACTCGCGTGACGGTTGGTCATCTCGGCTTCTCGGAAAGGGAGATGGGTGGCTGACGGTCGATCATCTGCGCTCACTCTACGATATGCCCTCGGTGCGCTGGGTTACCAATCGGATTGAATGCCCGGAACCCGCCGCCGCTCGGCCGGTTCCGGTGTCGACCGGTGGGGCGTGGTGGTGCGGCGGTGGTGGGGCGGCCGGGCGGGGGATCGGTGGGGGAGGGTGGCGCAGTGGTGCGGGGGGTGTAGTTGCGAGCGCGTCGCGGCTGGTCAGGGGGTGCAGAAGGGCCGTGGTTGCAGGACGGTTGATGTGCCACCGTAGGGCTTATGGAGGCTGGCGTCCACGCCCACGGCGCGAAGCTGCGGCCGCACAACCGTCCGCGCAACCACACCTTCGGTCGCGCCCGTTCCGGCGTGGCGTGACGGGCCGGGTGGACTCCGACGTGCATGTCTCCACCGGGGGCGCGCAGCCCGGGTGCGGGCGGTGGGTGCGGACGGTGGATGCGCGCGGTGGATGCGAGGTGGACGCGCTGCGCGCCGAGGTGGGCGTGGCAGCAGGGGTGGTGGGTGGGCGGTGCGCTCGCCGTGGCGGCGGCGCACCGGGTGGCCGAGGGGGCGGAGCAGGCGCTGATCCGGACGGTCCCGCGCCTGCTGGCCGCCACCGTGCACGTCGGCCACGCCTCGGCGGCCTGGGGCCGTCCGGCCCGGGGGTCGAGGCGCGGGTGGGGTGGTCTGCCGTCAGGACTGCGGTCGGGCCTCCGTCGGGGAGAGGCGGTCGTCGACGGCGCTGCTCCGTTCGACCTGGGCGGGGAAGGACTCGATGGCCAGCCGCCGGGCGAGTTGGGCGGCGGTGGCGGCTGCGACCGCAGTCGCCGCAGCGGCCTCGGTGGCAGCCTCCTCGCGTTCGCACCGGTGCGCGGCGCCGCTGGGGTGCCCGGCGGTGGCAGGGTGTGCGGTGCCGGTGGGGTGTCCGGTGGCGGGGTGTCCGCCGGCGGTTCGTCGGCGGCGGCCGAGCGCGGTGCGGGCGGCGTGTTCCTCGGCCGCCTGTCTCGCGGCCAGGTAGGCCTGGACGGCGGCCATGCCGTAGACCGGCTGGATGAGCTGGTGGCCTTTGAAGAAGGGTCTGGCCGGGGCGAACCCGGCGGCGACCACGAGGTCGCGGATCTCGGCTATCTCGGCCTCGCTGCGGGCGGTGAAGCGGACCTCCCAGCCCTTCTTGTACGTATGGCCCTGTTCGCCGCTGCGGCGGGCCGGGTCCGGGCGGCGGACGTATCCGGGCAGACGGCCAAGGCGGAGCTGGGCCGCGCGGAGGCCGGCGGTCTCGTCACGTGACATGACGCAAGCCTAGGCAATTCCCGGGGCGGGTTTGACGCCTGAAGGGTCTCCCGGCGTATGCCTTTGGTCACTCTGGGTCAGGCGGCCTGGTGGGCGATCGGGTTCGATCAGATATGACAACCTGACGACCGTCAATTACTCCGATTGAGTGAGGGTATGGGGACTTTAGTGCGAGCTGATCCCGGTTTCGCGACGGTTGGGTAACAGTGCGTCAGGTGGCCGGTGGCGGGTCGGAGCGGTTGGGGATGGTGTCCGCATGAGCTACCGGATTCCCACGCCGCCGCCGTCCCTGGAGGAGCTGGCGAAGCGTCAACAGAACGTCGTCACCGCGAGCCAGTTGCGCGCCCGGGGCGTGCCGGCCCGGGTCATCACCGAGCACTGCCGTCGCGGCGGGCCCTGGCGGCGGCTGCTGCCCCGGGTGTACCTGCTGCAGTCCGACGGGCCGACCCCGGAGCAGCGGATGTGGGCCGCCCTGCTGTACGCGGCGCAGAACGGTCGCGAGGAGGGCCGCCGCGAGGGCGCGGTGATCACCGGTGCGGCCGCGCTCGCGCTGTACGGATTCGCCGCGGTGCCCCGGCTGCCGGCGGTGACCGGGGTGGACGTCCTGGTGCCCCGCCAGCGTCGGCTGAAGGACGCCGGGGAGGTGCGGATCCGGCGCACCGAAAGGGAGTTGGTGGCCCGCTCGGTGCACGGCCTGGCCTGCGCGCCGGTCGCCCGGGCGGTCGCGGACGCGCTGTGCGAGTGGACCGCGGAGGAGGGTGGCACCCCGGTGCCGGTGCGGGCGCTGCTGCGCGAGGCCGTCTCGCGGCCCGACGGCCCGTGCACCGTACGGGAGTTGGCGTCCGAGCTGACCGATTCCGGGCTGACCGGCGAGCCCCGGGTGCGCGCGGCCCTGGACGAACTGCTGGCCGGTGAGCGGGACTTCGTCCTGGAGCGGGTCGGCGAACTGGTGGACGAGTGCCTGCTGCCCGTCCCGCTGGTCGGCCCCGAGCTGCGGATGCGCGGCGGCACGTACATCGCCGTCCCGGACCTCTACTGGCCGGAGCAGGGCGTCGCCGTGGAGGTGGACTCGGACCTGCGCTGCGTCAGCGAGGGCGAGGCCGCCTGGGTGCGCGGCGGCCAGCACCGGATGGAGTACCTGGGGATCCGGGTGGTGTATGTCTCCGGCGCCCGGCTCGCGGCCGACCGGGACGCGGTCGGCGCCGAACTGCGCGAGGCCCACCGGGTGGGCGGTTCGGACGTGGTGGAGTTGATGGTCGGTTAGCTCCGGGCCGGATCCGTCCGCACCCGGATCCGGGGCCGCGCCCGAGCCGCGCCCGGGGCCGCTTCCGAGTCGGAGCCGGGGCTACGCCCGAACCACCGGGGCGCCGACCAACTCGACCCCGGCGGCCCGCAGTTCGGCGAGCGCGGCGGTGGTGGTCGCCGGCGCGACCCCGGCGGTGAGGTCGAGCAGGACGCGGGTGGTGAAGCCGGCCCGGGCGGCGTCCAGGGCGGTGGCCCGGACGCAGTGGTCGGTGGCGATGCCGACCACGTCGATCTCGTCGACCTGCCGTTCGCTCAGCCACTCCACCAGACCGCGGTTGTTCTCGTCCAGCCCCTCGAAACCGCTGTACGCCGCCGAGTAGGCGCCCTTGTCGAAGACCGCCTCGACCGCACCGGAGATGACGGACGGGGCGAAGTTGGGGTGGAAGCCCACGCCTTCGGTGCCGGCCACGCAGTGCACCGGCCAGCTGGTGACGTAGTCGGGCTCGGTGGAGAAGTGGTCGCCCGGGTCGATGTGGTGGTCGCGGGTGGCGAGGATGTGCTGGTAGCCGGGGGAGGACTCGGCGATCAGGTCGGTGATGGCGGCGGCCACCTCGGCGCCGCCGGCGACGGCCAGACTGCCGCCCTCGCAGAAGTCGTTCTGCACGTCGACGACGATCAGTGCCCGGTGCATGGCTCGCATCCTCGGATGTGGGGGGCGGCCGTGGTGGCGCCCTGGTGGGGGGAGCCCTCGGGAGTACTCGGCCCGCGGCGGGGCTCGGGGGTTCTCGGGGAGCTCCGGGGGAACTCTACGGCTGACTCTAGGGAGTGGCGTGCGGGGGCGGAAGGCCTGGGGCGGACCCCGGGCCGGCGCCCGGCGCGAACCGGCGAACCGCGGCGAACCGGTGAACCACGGCGGACCGGCGAACCGGCGATCCGCGGCGGACCGGCGGCCCGGAACCGGCGGACGGCCCCGGGGTCGTCCGCCGGTCCGCGCGGGTCGGCCGGGGCGGGGTCAGAGCACGAGTTCGGTCGGCAGCACCGGGTCGCCCTTGGAGAGCTGGGTGGCCGACAGCGGCAGTGCGGCCCGGGCCCGGATGTGCCGTTCGCGCGCGGCGGTGAGCGGTTCGCGGCCGACGGCCCGGCCGGCCCGCACCAGCGGCACCTGCATCAGGTGCGGCTCCAGGTCGGCGGGGACCGCTCCGGTGCCGACCACCTCGGCCTCGGCGACGCCGTCGGCGTCGGGCCGGCGGGCGGCCCACTTGCGGCCGCCGATGCTGGTCTTGCCGCCGGCCGCGCGCTTGGCCACCGGCACCAGCGGCCCGTCCGCGCTCTCGGCGCGGGCGACCAGCTTGTAGACCATCGCGCAGGTCGGGTGGCCGCTGCCGGTGACCAGGCTGGTGCCGACGCCGTAGCCGTCCACCGGGGCGGCGGCGAGCGCGGCGATGGCGTACTCGTCGAGGTCGGAGGTGACGATGATCCGGGTCTTCGTGGCGCCGAGGTCGTCCAGCTGGCGGCGGACCCGGTGGGCCAGCAGGGTGAGGTCGCCGGAGTCGATCCGGACGGCGCCCAGTTCGGGGCCGGCCACCTCGACGGCGGTGCGGACGGCCTCGCGCAGGTCGAAGGTGTCGACCAGGAGCGTGGTGCCCTTGCCCATGGAGGCGATCTGCGCGCGGAAGGCGTCCCGCTCGCTGTCGTGGACGAGGGTGAAGGCGTGGGCGGCGGTGCCGGTGGTCGGGATGCCGTGGGTGAAGCCGGCCTCCAGGTCGGAGGTGGCGGCGAAGCCGGCGACGTACGCGGCCCGGGCGGCGGCGACGGCGGCCTGCTCGTGGGCGCGCCGGGCGCCCATCTCGATCACCGGGCGGCCGCCGGCCGAGGCGGTCATCCGGGAGGCGGCGGCCGCGATCGCGGAGTCGTGGTTGAGGATCGAGAGGATCACCGTCTCCAGGATCACCGCCTCGGCGAAGCTGCCCTCGACGGTGAGCAGCGGCGAGCCGGGGAAGTAGACCTCGCCCTCGGGGTAGCCGTGGATGTCGCCGGCGAAGCGGTAGTCGGCGAGGTAGCGCAGGGTGTCGTCGTCGACCACGCCCTGGCCGGCCAGCCAGTCGAGCTGCGGGGTGGTGAAGCGGAAGTCCTCGATGGCGTCGAGCACCCGGCCGGTGCCGGCCATGACGCCGTAGCGGCGGCCGCTGGGCAGGCGGCGGGTGAACACCTCGAACACGGAGCGGCGGTGCGCGGCCCCGCTGCGCAGGGCGGCCTGCAGCATGGTGAGCTCGTAGCGGTCGGTGAGGAGCGCGGTCGAACCGGCCGCGCGCACTGAAGTGGCGTCCATGCGGATGATGCTACTACCACTTAGCGTCAGAGTGACGATTTCTCGTGCTGCGAGCCGGGCCGGAATCGCCCGGGGATCCCCCGGATGGCAGCATGGGGCTGAAGAGGCGTGGACGGACTGCGCAGCGAGGAGGATCCGGCGGTGAGTGTCGCGCCCGTGGAGATCGAGCGCCCGGAGGTCGAAGGACTACCGGTGGTGGAGCCGGACACGCCCTGGGTGACCATCGTGCACAACGACCCGGTGAACCTGATGAGCTACGTCCAGTACGTCTTCCAGGCCTACTTCGGCTACCCGAAGGACAAGGCCAGGAAGCTGATGATGGAGGTGCACACCAAGGGCCGGACGGTGGTCTCCAGCGGCTCCCGCGAGGAGATGGAGCGCGACGTCCAGGCGATGCACGGCTACGGCCTCTGGGCGACGCTGCAACACGACTGACCGCGGCACGACAGACCGCGGCACGACTGACCGCCGCACGACAGACCGCAGCACGACTGACCGCAGTGCGACCGGCGCAGTGCGGACCGCGGCGCGACCGGCCGCGGAGCCGGTACCCCACCCGAGACGACGAAGACGGGCTGACCGATAGACATGGCTGGGTTGTTCGAGAGTGCCGGCGGCGGGAGCGCGGCGATCGCGCTGGACGAGGTGGAGGCCTCCATCCTGCGCTCCCTGGAGGTGGGGATCCTGCAGCTGATCGGGCCCGGCCCGGGCGGGGACGGCGGCGATCCGCTGGCCGCGCTGTTCGCCGAGGGCCCGACCGAGGCGCCGGCCAACCCGATGCTCGCCCGGCTCTTCCCGGACGCCTACGGCGACCCGGCCGGGCCGGAGAACGAGGAGAGCCGGGCCGCCTCGGGCGAGTTCCGCCGCTACACCGAGGTGGACCTGCGGACCCGTAAGCGCGAGGACGCCCTGCACGTCGTCCGGATGCTCGACCGGCTCGGCGGTGAGGGTGGGGTGGTCAAGCTGGACCCCGCCGACGGCCTGCGCTGGCTGGGCGCGCTCAACGACCTGCGGCTGACCCTGGGCGTCCAGCTGGAGGTCAGCGAGGACGACGAGGAGCTCTACGAGCTGCCGGACGAGGACGACCGCAAGCCGCTGGTGATGGCGTACGTCTGGCTGGGGGCGCTCCAGGAGACGCTCCTGGAGGCGATCGCGGACTGATCGTGCCCGCTTCCGGGCAGGCCCCGGTCGATTCGTCCAATATGTGGACGGACGGCCGGGGCATTTCTCTTTAAATCGGGCAAAACATAGCAGGTCATGCTCAAATAACGCTCAGATGAACACCGCTATCCGAACCCTGCGTGGTACGACTTCTCCACCCCACGAGACCCACCCAGGACGGTGCACCATGGCCGAGCAGCTGTACGACGACGTGGTCGACGCGAAACCGGACGAGGAGGGCTATCACCGGGGGCTGGGAAGCCGCCAGATCCAGATGATCGCGATCGGCGGTGCCATCGGCACCGGACTCTTCCTCGGCGCGGGCACCGCGATCTCCCGGTCCGGCCCGAGCCTGATCCTCTCCTACGCCGTCGCCGGCGTGGCGATCTTCGTGATCATGCGCGCCCTCGGCGAACTCCTCACCTACCGCCCGGTCTCCGGCAGCTTCGCCGAGTACGCACGCGAGTTCCTCGGCCCCTTCGCCGGCTACGTGACCGGCTGGACGTACTGGCTGTTCTGGGTGGTCACCGGCATGGCGGAGACCACCGCCGCCGCCGTGTACGTGAGGTTCTGGGCGCCCGACATCCCGCAGTGGGCCAGTGCACTGACCTTCCTGGTGATCCTCTACGCGGCCAACCTGATCTCGGTGAAGCTGTTCGGCGAGATCGAGTTCTGGTTCTCGATGGTCAAGGTCACCGCCATCATCGGCATGATCCTGATCGGCATCGGGGTGCTCACCCTCGGCTTCAGCAAGGCCGGTGACACCGCGTCGATCACCCACCTGTGGCAGGACGGCGGCTTCTTCCCCAAGGGCATCGGCGCCACCGTGATGACGCTGCAGATCGTCATGTTCGCCTACCTGGGCGTCGAACTCGTCGGCGTCACCGCCGGGGAGAGCGAGAACCCCGAGAAGACCCTGCCGCGCGCCATCAACACCCTGCCCTGGCGCATCATGCTGTTCTACATCGGCGCGCTGGTGATCATCCTCTCGCTCGTGCCGTGGACCGAGTTCCAGCCCGGCGTCAGCCCGTTCGTGGCCGCCTTCGGCAAGATCGGCATCCCGGCCGCGGCCGGCATCATCAACTTCGTGGTGCTCACCGCCGCGCTCTCCTCCTGCAACTCCGGCATGTACTCCACCGGCCGGATGCTGCGCGACCTCGCCCTGCGCGGCCAGGCCCCGGGGCAGCTCACCAAGCTCAACACCCACCGCACCCCGGCCTTCGCGATCACCCTCTCCTGCCTGCTGATGGGCGTCGGCGTGGTGCTCAACTACCTCGTCCCGGCCAAGGCGTTCGAGTACATCACCTCCGTCGCCACCGTCTGCGGCCTGTGGACCTGGGCGATGATCCTGATCTGCCAGATCCGCTACCGCAAGGCCTGGCGGGCCGGCCACCTGCCGCCGCCCACCTTCAAGGCGCCCGGCGGCGCCTGGACCAGCTGGACCGCGCTCGCCTTCCTCGCCCTGGTCGTGGTGCTGATCGCGTTCGACGCGGACAACCGGATCTCGCTGTACGTCTTCCCGGGCTGGGCCGTCCTGCTGGTGATCGGCTACCAGGTGCTCAAGCGCCGCAACCCGAGGGCCGCCCACGGCGTCGCCCACGACCACCTGCACGTGCGCAACGGCGGCTGAACCGCCGGGACCTGGCCGCCGCGCCCAGGTGGCGGACACCCGGTGACCGCGCTCCGGACGCCCCGGCGGACACCCGCCGGGGCGTGGCTATCCTGACCGCATGCTGACCATCACCCGAGAACTCCGCGACCGGATCGTGGCCCACGCCCGCGCCGACCACCCGGACGAGGCCTGCGGCGTGGTCGCCGGACCGGCCGGCAGCGGACGGCCCGAGCGGTTCGTCCCGATGCTCAACGCGGCCCGCTCGCCCACCTTCTACGAGTTCGACTCGGGCGACCTGCTCAAGCTCTACCGCGAGATGGACGACCGCGACGAGGAGCCGGTGATCGTCTACCACTCGCACACCGCCACCGAGGCCTACCCCTCGCGCACCGACGTGAGCTACGCCTCCGAGCCGTTCGCCCACTACGTCCTGGTCTCCACCGCCGACGGCAATGGCGAGGACGACCCGTTCCAGTTCCGCTCGTTCCGCATCGTGGACGGCGAGATCACAGAGGAAGACGTCCAGGTCGTCGAGGCCCACCCGGCCTGACCAGCACCCACCTGGGCGCGGGGGGGGGGGGGGGGGGGGGGGGGGGGGGGGGGGGGGGGGGGGGGGGGGGGGGGGGGGGGGGGGGGGGGGGGGGGGGGGGGGGGGGGGGGG